>DAINQP010000114.1:0-18726 GCA_036742665.1 Vicinamibacterales bacterium
AACCGCCGAGGGCGCGGCCTCGGGCGCGTTCACGTTCACCTGATCGCCTTCATGGATCTGCAGGTTGGCCCGCGCCTCGACGTTGCGCGCCGCCGAACTGCCAGAACGCATCGGCAGCGCACGGCGCACGCTGACGTGGCCATCGGCGATGAGCTTTTGGATCTGCGAGCGTGAGTACTCGGCGAGGACTGAAACCAGATAGCGGTCTAAACGTTGACCGTTGGATTCGGAGTTGACGACGAGATCAATGCCCACAGCCAAGAGCCCACAGCCGAAAGCCGAGAACCTCTAGGCCGCCGCCGTCAGGCGGCCGCCTTCCGTCGTCCGCGCAGCTCCTGCGGCGTCTCGGGCGAGGAGCGCCGCAGCCACGCCAACATCGCCAGACTGAGCGGCGCAAGGATCAGCGAGATGAACTGCGATGTGGACATGCCCAGCACCATGCCACGCGGATCGCCTCGGTAGAACTCGATGATGTAACGAGAGATGGCGTAGAGCAGCATGTAGGCCCAGAACGTCCGGCCGGGATATGGGCGCCAGCGCTTCTCGGTTGCGAGCAGGAGGATAAGAATCAGCAGCTCCGCAGCCGCCTCGTAGAGCTGCGTTGGGTGCAGCGGAATGTTGAGCGGTGTGCCGACGTTGGCTGCGGCGAGCGGGTTCGTAAAGATGATGGCCCATGGAACGTTCGTCGGCTTGCCATAGCAGCAGCCCGCTGCCATGCATCCGAGACGACCAGTGACGTGGCCCAGCGCAATCGCCGGCGCAAAGACATCGCAGGTCGTCCAGAACGGCATGCGATGTTTGTTCATGTACCAGAAGGCGACGCCAATTGACACAAGCAGCCCGCCGTAAAACACACCTCCGGCTCTCACAAGCGAAAACAAGTCAGATAATGAGCGGAACTGATCCCGATCGACGATCAAGAGCAGGAGCTTGGCGCCGACCAAGGCGGCGATGATGATGTAAATGCCGAGATCAAGGACGCGGTTGCTGTCGAGTCCGCGCGTCTTCGCGCGCGTCATGGCCAGCCGGAGACCCAGCAGATACGACGCGGCGAGCAGCACGCCGTAGGAATAGACAGTAACCGGCCCGACGCTAAACAGTTCTGGATACACGGTATAGCCGCCCGACCCCGAGCATCTCGAGGATCATGAGTGCGACGCCGATGTTAATGGCGGCGTCGGCCACATTAAAAGCCCAGAAGTGCCAGCCTCCACGATAGAAGTCGAAGAAATCAAGCACGTAGCCGTACATCACGCGATCGATCAGGTTGCCGATCGCGCCGCCGATGACAAACGATAGCCCGACTCTGGTCATCCGCTGCTCAGGCGCGAGCATCGCCACATAAACCGTTAGCCCGACCAGTGCGGCAGTCTGCAGCAACGCCAGAACCGCTGCCTTGAACGGAAAGTCGATGCTGTTCATCAGTCCGAACGCCGCGCCGGTGTTATGGACCCGAGTCAGGCTGAAAAAGCTGGGAATGACCGTGATGCTCTCGTAAAGGTCGAGGCGCGGCCGGACCAGAGCCTTCACTGCCTGATCCACGATGACGACCAGGCCGATGACCCACACGAGGAGCGCGTGACGAACGGATGCCACGTCAGCAGTTCACGAGCCCGGCGAGTGCGTCCACGCACCGGTCGCAGATACCGGCGCAGTCAGGTTCTGTTCGCACGTTGGCCACGAAGCGCCAGCATCGGGCGCACTTCACGCCAGGCGCCTTTTCGACCTCGACCCGCACCTCGTCTGGACCGTTGGCTGCGCTGACCGTCAGCGCGACATCAGATACATTGAACAGCATCGGGAGGTCGTCGCGGCGGCTCTTGAGGAGCGCACCAATCGCGCCGGATGCGTTGATGATCACCCGGGCGCCGAGCGACGTGCCGATGATCTTGTTCTTGCGCTTCTCCTCCAGCGCCGCGTTGACCGTTTCCCTCACGTCGAGCAGCGCCTCCCATGTTTTGAGCAACGGGGCGTCCGTGTAAGCCTCGACCTTCGGTAACTCCTCGAGGTGAATCGAGCCGGAGCGTCGGCCGGGGATGTGCTGCCACAATTGATCCGCGGTCACCGGCAGGATCGGCGCCAGCAGGCGCGCGAGTCCCTCCGAAATGAGATACATGACCGTCTGCGTCGAGCGCCGCTCTCGCGACTTCGCGCCCAGCGTGTACATCCGATCCTTGGTCACGTCCACATAGAACGCGCTGAGATCGACGGTCGCAAGCGTGTTGAGCGTCTGCGAGACGAGCGAGAAGTCGTAGTCGTTGTAGGCGCGGATCATCCGCTGCGCGGCCTCGGCGTATCGGGCCAGCGCAAAACGGTCGACTTCGTCCAGCGCGTCGATCGGCACCATGTCCGTCGCCGGATCGAAGTCGTACAGATTCGCCACGAGGATCCGGCACGTGTTCCGCAGCTTCCGGTAGACATCGACGACGCGCGTGAGGATCTCCTTGCTCACGCGCAGTTCCTCGGTGAACTCGGTC
Organism: Vicinamibacterales bacterium; assembly: GCA_036742665.1. GTDB lineage: Bacteria > Acidobacteriota > Vicinamibacteria > Vicinamibacterales > UBA2999 > Gp6-AA40. The sequence goes on from DAINQP010000114.1 coordinate 2,478, forward strand.
ATCGACACCCAGAGCCGGATGATCTCGGCACCGCTTTCCTTGATCACATCCTGGGGCACGATCACATTGCCGAGGGACTTTGACATCTTTCGTCCCTCGAGATCGATCAGGAAGCCGTGGGTGAGCACCTCGCGGAACGGGGGACGCCCTCGCGTCGCCAGCGCCACGAGCAGCGAGCTCTGGAACCAGCCGCGATGCTGGTCGCTGCCCTCGAGATACAAGTCTGACGGCCATCCGAGCTCAGGTGATCGGGCGAGCACAGCCTCGTGGCTGGAGCCGGAGTCGAACCAGACGTCGAGAATGTCTCGCTCCCGCTCGAAGCTCGTGCCTCCGCACGAGGGACACCGCAGACCGCGTGGAATAAATTCCTCGATCGGCCGCTCGTACCACGCGTCGGCGTTGTACTGCTCGAACACTGATGCCGCTTGATCGATGATCGCCGTCGTCAGGACCGCCTCGCCGCAGGAGGTGCAGTCGAGCGCTGGGATTGGCACGCCCCAGGCGCGCTGGCGTGAGATGCACCAGTCCGGGCGGTTCGTCACCATGTTGTAGATGCGGTCCCGTCCCCACCGCGGAATCCACGCCACCTCATGATCGATGGCGTGCTGCGCGGCCTGACGCAATGTCCGCTTCTGGCCATCCACGCCGGCGATCACGGGCTCGCCATCCATGCGGACGAACCACTGCGATGTGGCGAGAAAGATAACGGGATTGTGGCAGCGCCAGCAGTGCGGGTATTGATGCGCGAACGTCTCGCGGTGCCAGAGCCGACCACGCTCCTTCAGCGCGTTTTCGACGTTCGGGTTCGCATCGAAGACGCGCTGGCCGCCGAATAGCAGGACGGTGTCGAGGAAATGGCCGCTGGGACCCACCGGCGCGTAGATCTCGAGCCCGTACTTCTTGCCGGTGACGAAGTCGTCCGCACCATGCCCGGGGGCGGTATGGACGGCCCCGGTGCCCTGTTCGAGCGTCACGTAATCGGCGAGCACGCCAACTGAATCGCGGTCGTAGAGAGGATGGCGGAAACGGATTCCCTCGAGCTGCTCGCCCTTCATCGTCGCAATCTTGCGATCGAACGAGCGACCGACGGCCTGACCGACGCGTTCCGCCAAGCCTTCCGCGACGATGACGGTGTGACCATCCACGTCATACGCGCCGTAATCGAATTCAGGATGAAACGCGATCGCCAGGTTCGACGGAATCGTCCACGGCGTTGTCGTCCAGATCACGACCGCGACGTTGTGGCGTCCGACGAGTGCGGGCACGCGTGATCCCAGGTCCGCCGCGGCGTCGGGGTTGAGCGGGAACTCGACGTAGATGGACGGCGACGAGTGATCTTCGTACTCGACTTCGGCTTCAGCCAAGGCGGTGCGGCAGTGGATGCACCAGTGCACGGGCTTCTTGCCCTTGTAGACCAGGCCGCGCTCAACGAACTTGCCGAGCGAGCGGGCGATGTCGGCCTGGTACCGCGGGTTCATCGTCAGGTAGTAGTGGTCCCAGTCGCCGAAGACCATCAGCCGCTTGAACTCGGCCGTCATCACGTCCGTGTAGCGGCCGGCGTACTCACGGCACGCGCGGCGGATCTCGGCGAGCGACATGTCGCGCTTCTTCGGCCCCAGCTCGCGATCGACCTTGAGCTCGATAGGCAAGCCGTGACAGTCGTAGCCTGGGAGATAGGGCACGTCGAAGCCCGCCATCGTGCGCGACTTGATGACGAAGTCCTTCAGGATCTTGTTGAGCGCCGTGCCGAGATGAATCTGTCCGTTCGCGTACGGCGGCCCGTCGTGGAAGACGAACTTCGGCGCCCCGCGGCGCTTTTCCCGAATCTGCCCGTACAGGTCCATGGCCTCCCAGCGCGCAATGGCTTCAGGCTCGGCCGTTTGAAGGCTGGCCTTCATCGGGAATTCAGTCCGCGGCAGATTGACGGTGTCTTTCCACTCGGGCATAGGTCTGCTGTTTTGACGCGCGTGTCGCACTGCTCGGTAAGAGACCATGCAGCACGTGCAATCTGTTGATTGTAGCCCGGCCCTATAATTCCCTGATGCCCCGAGCGGTCGAAGAGCAGCCAGGGAGTGCTTCAACCGTTCAGGAGCACGTACTCGACAACGGCCTCCGAGTCCTGATCCAGGAAGTGCATACCGCGCCGCTCGCCACCGTCTGGGGGTGGTACCGGGTTGGCTCGAAAGACGAAGCGCCGGGGCTCACTGGCGTGTCCCACTGGGTCGAGCATATGAACTTCCGTGGCTCGACGAACATCCCGCGCGACAAGGTCAAAGGCATCATCGAGCAGTACGGCGGCTACTGGAACGGCTACACGTGGATCGACCAGACCACCTACACGGAGACGGCCACCCGCGACGCGCTGGACCACATGCTGTTCATCGAATCCGAGCGTATGGGATCATGCCTTTACGATCCCGCTGACTGCGAAGCGGAGCGCACGATCATCATTTCGGAACTGCAGGGTGGAGAAAATGATCCCGACACGCTGCTCGATCAGGAGTTGACCGCCACCGCGTTTCGCGCCCACACCTATCGTCATCCGACGATCGGTTGGCTGTCCGATCTGCAGACGATGACGCGCGACGACCTCTACGGACACTACCGCCGCTTCTACGTCCCCAACAACGCCACGCTGGTCATCGTCGGCGACATCGACGCCGATGCGGCACTGGGTGATGTGGTGAAACGGTTCGGCAGGATTCGGTCGGGCGACATCGGACGCCGCACGCAGTCGAAAGAGCCCGAGCAACTCGGACAGCGCCGCGTCACGGTTTCGAAAGCCGGAACGACCGCGTACTTGAAGATCGCCCACCACGCACCGGCCGGCGACGACGCTGAGTTCGTGCCGCTGCTAGTGCTCGATGCAGTGCTCACGGGGGCGAAAGGCGTGAACCTGTGGGCCAGCTTCAGAACGCCGCCGCCGCAGCGGAGCGCCCGCTTGTATCAGGCACTGGTCAACAATGGGCTCGCGTCAGGCATCGGGGGCAGCATCGTTCCGACGAATGAGCCGTTCCTCTACACGATCTCGGCGACGGCAACGGAGGGCACTGCTCTCGAGCGCGTCGAGGAAGCGGCGGTTGTGGCCATCGATCGTGTTGCCCGCGATGGCATCACGCCGCAGGAGCTGACGAAAGCCAAGACACAGTTGCGAGCCCGGCTCGTCTTCGAGAACGACAGCATCACCAACATCGCCCATCAACTCGGCTACTTCGCGACCATTGGGCGCTGGCACGATTTCCATGCGCTGCGAGGCCGCATCGAGGCCGTCACGCTCGATCAGGTCTCGCAGGTGGCTGCCAGTCGGCTGAATCCGATGAACCGCACGATCGGGTGGTTCGCGCCATCCGCCGAATGACCGCCCAGCCGACGACCGTCGTGCGCGGCCTGGCGCCCTCGCGCCATGTGCTGGCCAATGGCCTGACCGTCCTCTCGAAGCACACGCCAGTCACGCCCGCCGTGACGATCAACGCGTCTGTTCGTGCCGGTACCGTCTACGACCCTTCGGATTGCAGCGGGCTGGCGCATTTTCTGTCGAAAACGATCGACCGTGGTACCACGACGCGATCGGCTGATGAAATCGCCGAGGAGCTCGACAGCCGCGGCGTGTCCCTCGCGACCTCCGTGACGCGGCAAGTGCTGTCGCTCACGTGCACGTGTCTCGCCGAGGATTTCGAACGGGTCCTGGCGCTGGTCGCCGATATCATCACGCATCCGTCGTTTCCCGCTGCGGAAGTGGATTCTCGCCGCAGCGAAGTGATCACATTGATCAGGCAGGATGAGGACAATCCTGCGCCCGTCGCCGTGGACGGCCTCATGGAAACCCTCTACGGTGCGAGGCATCCATACGGGCGAAAGCTTCGTGGCACGGTACCGGTCGTCGAGCGGATCGACAGTGCTGTGCTGCGTGCGTTTCATCAGTCGCATGTGAAGCCCGCCAGCGTGTCGCTGGCGATGGTTGGTGACATCGAACCGCCGCGTGCCGCTGCCGCTGCCGCGCACGCGTTTGACGGCTGGGTGGCGTCGGAGGCCCCTCCGATCGACATCGCTCCGCCTCTGCTGCCAATCGAGCGTCGTACTCGGGTCATCCCGATGATGAACAAGGCGCAGGCCGACATCGCCTACGGCTTCATCACCATCGCGCGCAACGACCCGGCGTACTACGCCTTCTGGTTGATGAACCACATCATGGGTCAGTACTCAATGGGTGGCCGGCTCGGCGACAGCATTCGCGAGCGGCAGGGCATGGCCTACTACGTCTACAGCTCGCTCGACGCGAACGTGGTGCCGGGGCCGTTGATGGTCCGCGCCGGGGTGAGTGCGGCAAACATCGCGCGCGCTGTGGCATCGATTGACGCGGAGCTGACGAGCCTCGCCGCAGACGGCCCGACCGAGCAGGAGCTGACCGACTCGAAGCAGTACCTCGTCGGCTCACTGCCGCGAACGCTCGAGACCAATGCGGGTATCGCCGCGTTTCTGCAGACTGCGGAGTTCTTCGGCCTCGGGCTGGACTACGATGTCCATGTGCCCGGACTGTTGCAGGCAGTTACGCGCGACGAGGTACACGCGGCGGCGCGGCGCGCCGTCGATCCCTCGAAAGCGACCGTCGTCATTGCCGGGCCGTACGACGGAACCATTTCGTGAGCCGCTCGCGGATTGCCGCAGTCTTCTTCGACGTCGACTTCACGCTGATCTATCCCGGTCCCACGTTTCAGGGCGAGGGTTACGCGCGCTTCTGCGCGCGACACGGGATCGCCGTTGACGAGATGCGCTTCGCCGACGCGGTTCGCGCCGCGTCATCGATCCTGGACGAGGCGCAGGAGCACGTGTACGACGGCGGGATCTTCGTCCGCTACACCGGTCGCATCATTCAGGAGATGGGTGGGACGGGCCCAGCCGTCGTCGACTGCGCGAGGGAGATCTACGACGAATGGGCGGAGAACCAGCACTTCTTTCTCTATGACGATGTCGCCCCCGTGCTGCGCGAGTTGGCGTCGCGGGGACTGAAGATTGGGTTGATCTCGAACTCTCACCGACCGCTTGCCTCGTTCCAGCAGCACTTCGAACTGGAAGGACTCATCAGCGCTGCGGTGTCGTCGTCGGAGCACGGCTACATGAAACCGCACCCGAGCATCTTCACGGCGGCGATGACGCTGGCCCGCGTGCAGGCGAGCGAATCGGTGATGGTTGGCGACAGCCTGTCACACGATATCGACGGCGCACGACATGTCGGGATGCGGGGTGTGCTCGTGCATCGCTCGGACGATCCCGCACCGCAGGCGGACGTTCCAGTCATTCGCTCGATGTCAGAGCTGCCTGCGCTCCTTTCAGGAAGCAGGCTGAGACTTGCTTCTCGGCGGTGACTCACCTGCGAGAACGCGGAGACGCGGAGGCGCGGAGCTATACCGGTTAGACGTTGCTCACAAACTCGTAGTGTGTCCTAAATGCTGGTGTGCGTCGGGCACGCGAACGCCTCATCCCGGTGGCCACATGAGGCCGCGTCCTGCCAACAGATGCAGATGGATGTGGAATACCGTCTGACCGGCTTCGCGATTGGTGTTGAATACCGTCCGGTAGCCGCGGTCCGTGTATCCGTGTTCTTTCGCGATCTGCGCGGCAGCGCGGTGCATCGCTCCGACGAGGACGTCGTCTCCCGAGGTCAGGTCGTTCAGCGTAGCGATGTGGCGCCGGGGGATGATCAGCACATGCAGTGGCGCCTGCGGGTTGATGTCCTTGATGGCGACCAGCTGATCGTCCTGGTACACGAACTGTCCCGGGATCTGGCCGCCAATGATCTTGCAGAAGAGACAATCACTCATGATGCACGCCGTCCGCGGAGGCGAAAGCCTGCGCTCTACACCCGTTCGATCACTGCCGTTCGGGGAATTCCCTGTAGGTCCGCGCGAATCCGCTCGAGACGCAGCGACGGCCGCGCATCGACCAGGCGGCGGACGTCGTTCTCCTGACCGTATCCGAATTCCATCACCAACCAACCGCCGCGATGCAGTTTCTCGATGGCCGTGTCGAGGACGCCTTCGACATCACGAAGGCCGTTGCTACCTCCAAACAACGCCACATCGGGTTCATGCCGCACGTCGGCAGCGAGACCAGGTTTGTCCCCGTCCTTCACGTACGGCGGGTTGGCGGCGATCAGATCGAACGTGTCGTCCACGTCAGCGAGATACGACGTCTCGACGAAGTTGATCCGGTCGTCCACTTTGTATCGGTCCGCGTTACCGGCAGCAATGGCCAGTGCCTCGCGCGACACGTCGGTCGCGGTAATCCGCGCAGTCGCGACCTCGTGCGCCAGACTGACTGCGATGTTGCCGCAACCGGTGCCGATATCGGCGACCTTCGGCGCGTCCATTTCGAAGCTGTTGAGAATCTCCAGCGCCTCCTCGACGATGAATTCCGTTTCGGGCCGCGGAATGAGGACCGCCGGTGTGACCGCGAAGTCGATGCCCCAGAACTCCCGGACGCCGACGATGTAGGCGGCCGGCTCGCGGGCGATGCGACGGGCGATCCACTGAGAGAACGTCGGCTCGAGCGTCGCCGGAGGTTCGCCACTACGTTCGGTGAGCAGCCGTACACGGTCCCATCCGAGGATCGTGCAGGCGAACAGCGGCACATCGACAGCGGCTTCGGCCGGCGCGATTCCGGCGGAAACGAGCTGTGCGCGCGCCTCGGCCAGCTTCTCGTGCAGGGAGAGTGCGTGATGCTCCAATGATCTGCCCGCGTCAGTGCTTGGTCGGGCCCGCGGCTTCCGGGTCCATTGTGGTGACTTCTTTGAGCTTCTGCGCGTTATAGAACGACGATACCTGGTCGAGCAGCTCGCTGATATCGCCTTCGAGCACGTCGTGGAGCTGGTGGGTTGTGAAGTTGATGCGATGGTCGGTGATGCGGCTCTGCGGAAAGTTGTAGGTGCGGATCTTCTCGGATCGTTCGCCCGTGCCGACCTGGCTGCGGCGATCCTTGGCGATCGCATCCTGCTGTTTCTGCATCTCCATCTCGTACAGACGCGCCCGCAGCACCTTCATCGCCTTGGCGCGGTTCTTTATCTGCGACTTCTCGTCCTGTTGCGACACGACCACGCCGGTGGGGATGTGCGTGAGACGAACGGCTGAATATGTCGTGTTGACGCTCTGGCCACCGGGACCGCTCGAGCAGAACGTATCGATGCGCAGGTCCTTTTCGTTGATCTGGATGTCCACATCCTCGGCCTCGGGCAGTACGGCAACCGTCGCCGTGGACGTGTGGATGCGGCCGCTGGCTTCGGTCGCCGGCACGCGCTGCACGCGGTGCACACCGCTTTCGTACTTCAACCGACTATAGACGCCCCGACCCTCAATCGACACGATGGCTTCCTTCAGTCCGCCGCCGCCCGTGTCGCTACTCGAGAGAACGTCCAGTTTCCAGCCCTGGCGCTCCGCGTAGCGCGTATACATCCGGAAAAGATCACCGGCAAACAGCGCAGCCTCGTCGCCGCCGGTGCCGGCGCGAACTTCGAGCAGCACGTTCTTCTCGTCGTTGGGGTCCTTCGGTATGAGCAGGACCTTCAATTCCTGAAGCAGCCCTTCGCGCCTGACGGTAAGGGTCTTCAGTTCCTCTTCGGCGAGCTCGCGCATTTCGCCGTCGCTGCTCTTCGCCAGCTCCTCGGCCCCGGCGAGGTCCTGCTCGACGCCCTTGTATTCGCGGAACTTCTCGACGAGCGGCTCGAGCTCCGATAATGCCTTGCGCGCTTTCCTGAACTCAGCGGGATCGGCCTGCACTTCCACCGTGCCGACGCGGGCCATCAGCTCTTCGTAGCGGGATTCGACGGTTGAGAGTTTGTCGAACATGTTTTCGGTGTCCGCCTGAAGCCGGACACTACATCTCCACAAATCGTAGCGTATTAGCCGCCGGAAACGGGCGGCAGGAAGGCAACTTCGTCACCCTCATTGACCGATGCGGTCATCCGCGAATAATCCGCATTCACCGCCACGGACATGGTCCGCTCATAGTCCCCTAGTGCGGGCATCTCCGTCACGAGGGTCCTCCACACTGTTAGGACGGTCGCCGGGTGCGGGACGTCCCGGACGAGTTCACCCGAGCCCGCGAGATCTCTGAGCCGCGCAAACAGCCGAATCGTTACGCGCATGCGATTCGATAGGCCGTCTGCCGTGCGGCCTCATCCTCCGGATCGGCGGTGGCGCCTTCGAGCCACACGTCGCCGCCGGCGAAGTGTTCGTGTTTCCAGATTGGCACGATCTGTTTGACGCGCTCGATCGTGTATCGGCACGCCGCGAACGCGTGCGCACGATGCGGCGACGCGGCAGCGATGATGATGCTCGCTTCGCCAATCTCCAGGCGCCCCGTCCGGTGGTGCACGGCGACGCGTGTATCCGGCCACGCCTGCCGCGCTTCATCGATGATGCGGTTGAGGGCGCGAACCGCCAGCGCGTCGTACGCTTCGTATTCGAGGTATTCGACGCGCCGTCCCTGATTGTGATCACGGACCAGTCCGACAAATGGCGTGATCGCGCCGTCGCCAGAGCCGGTCTTAGCGAGCTCATCGACGAGCGCCTGCAGATTGAGATGCTGGCTGGTGACCGCCACGAGCGGGACCGACATACGTTCAGTATAGCGACGGCAAGAGATGGGAACTCTTCGCGCCTCTAATGCCAGCTCAAGGAGCGGTCCCTGCGGTACCACGGCAGCTTGCCGCCAGCCGCATTCGACAGCGTGCGGGCGGGATTGAAGAGCAGACGCAGGCTCGCACGCGCGACCCGGTTTTGTGTGCGCGCCTCAATCCACTTCACGAGGAACCGATCGAGCGCGTCTTCGGCCACGATCAGGCCGAGGGCGCCCACGGGCGTGACCACATGGTCCACCCACCCCGTTGTCTCGGGGAGCATGCCGACGTTGCCGATCGACGCTTCACTCAAGGGGCCGAATTCGAACTGCAGGCTGTAGGCCGAGATCCATGCCGCGGCTTGCGCGCGTGTGGCCCAGTACCGCCGGCTCAAGCTGATCTCGTACGGTGCGTTCGAGTCGTGATCGAGCCAGATGTATCCGGCCGATGCGCCGTGAATCGGGTGACCGATGTAGTTCACCCACCATGCGTCGGAGTCCTCCCACTGCCGCGGCACGCGCAGCGAGCTGCGGTAGTCGGACCAGAACGGGCCTCCGAGCTCGTGTCGTGTCTTCTCCTGCGCAGCGATGCGGATCGTGTGCTCGATGAGGAGCAGCTTCACCGAATCGCCGAACGCTCCGAGCACATCGACGCCTTCCTCGTCGTGTTGCAGCGTGACTTTCGGTGCCACGTCCTGAGCGCCGGCCTGGCCTGCCAGGAGCAGCAACACCACGAAGGTTGTCGCGAGTCTATTTTTCACCGTGAGGTGTGATGTTGACGAAGTGTTGCATCGGCCCATGTCCTTTGCCCAGATCCGGCGCATGCTGGATCGCATCCGCGACGTATCGCTGCGCAAGTGGAATCGCCTCGCGCAGCGTTCGCCCCAATGCAAGGTGAGACGTAATGGCAGCGGCAAACGTGCACCCCGTGCCGTGCGTGTGTCGACTGGATACGCGCGGGTGATGGAATTCGACAAACTCGCCGTGATCGAACAGCAAGTCCACGATGTCGTCGGACGGGTAGTGACCACCCTTGATCAACACCGCCGTGGCGCCCAGTGCCCCAATGCGACGCGCCGCCTCATGCCGATCCGCGTCGCTCTCGATGTGCACACCGCTCAACGCTTCGGCTTCCGGAATGTTGGGCGTCACGAGAAACGCTTCGCGCAGCAATTCGGTCTTCAGACTCCCGACGGCGTCCTCGTCGATCAGCCGATCGCCGCCCTTCGCGATCATCACCGGATCGACAACGAGGAACGGGATGTCCAGGTCCTTGACCGCCGCGGCAACGGCTTCGACGATCGCCGCAGTGGCGAGCATCCCGGTCTTGGCCGCGTCTGCGCCGATGTCTGCCACCACTGCTTCGATTTGCGCCGTCACCAGATCGGCAGACACCGCTTCGAACATCGTGACGCCGAGCGTGTTCTGAGCGGTGACGGCGGTGATAGCGGTCGTGCCGTACACCCCATGCGCGGCGAATGTCTTCAGGTCGGCTTGAATGCCTGCGCCCGCGCCGGAATCGCTTCCCGCGATGGTCAGCGCGGTGCGCATGGCGGGCGGTTAGCGGGCGTTGCTGCGCCCGACGACACGCCACAGCGCGGGTACGAAGCCAGCGGCGATGGCGAGCTTAATCATGTCTGGCAGCAGAAACGGGTAGAGTCCGGTCGCGAGCGCGGCCTGCATGCCGACAGGTGCGCTGTCGGTCAACGTGCGTGCGAAGAGACCCAGCCACAGCACGCCTGATGTGAAGATGATCGCCAGGCCGGCCAGCATCCCGAGCACTGACGTGACGTAGCGCCGATCGAAGCCACGCTCAGCGAGATAGCCCGTGACGAACGCGGCCAGCGGGTACGCCATCAGATAGCCGCCAGTCGGCCCGAGCAGCCGAAGCGCTCCAGGCGGCAGCGTCGCCGATGCGGCAAACACGGGCAGACCGGCAATGCCCGCCGCGAGATACAGGATCTGACTCAAGGCGCCGAGCCGAGCGCCGAGCGCAAGACTTCCCACCAGCACGACCATCGGCTGCAGCGTGAGCGGGACCGTCGTAAACGGCAGCGGTACGCTGATCTGCGCGGCAGCTGCAGTCAGTGCAGTGATGAAGAGCACCGACGCGATCTGAATGCCACGTGGGGTGGCTGTCGAGTCGCCTCGCGCCGCGAGCACGCGCACCAATGTGTCGGAAGTCGTCGCTGTCATGACGGGCGATTGTACTAGCTGGTAGGTGGTAGCTGGTAGGTGGTAGTCAGTGCTGCAGAGAAGTCTTTGCTACAAGCTACTCGCTACCAGCTACCGACTGAGTACGAGCAGGTATTGATACGGCAAGTCCTCGTGCGCAATCACCTGTAAACCCGCCGCGGCGGCGTCGCCCTCGACGACGGACTGCGCGACGCGTTCATTGGGGTCGGGGCCAGGTCCGCCCCGGCCCGGCTTCCAGTTGACGATGCCGATGCGGCCAGTCGGCTTGAGCGCGTTCGCCAGGTTCCGTAAGTAGACAACGCGGTTTTCGACTTCCTGGTAGGCGTCCACCATCAGGATCGCGTCGAGGGTCCTCGCGGGCAGCATTGGATCGTTTCCGTGCGCCTGCACGGTCGCGACGTTTTCAAGGCCCTCTCGCTGAACGCGGCGCTTGATCGCGTCAAGCATGAGACGCTGCACGTCTTGCGCGTAGACTTTGCCTTTCGGTCCGACCCGCTGTGCCAGGCGGATTGTGAACCAACCGGCGCCGGCGCCAATGTCGGCCACCGTCGATCCATCGGCGACATGCACCGCGTCCATGATCTGGTCGGGCTTCTGCCAGAGCGTGCGATCCGGCTGTTCGAGGAGGCCAAGATCCTGGGGCGGGAACAGCCGGCCATGCCGCGGCTGCGGCGGTTGGCTTTGGGCCGTGGGCGTTGGGCTTTGGGCGCTGACGGCCGCGAGCGTCAGAATTGCCGCGAGCGCTCTCATGGCTTCCCCGCGATGCCTGGACGCGTCATTGCTTCCGCCGACAGAATGCGATCGAGCTCGGTCGCATCCATCAACCCGTGCTCGAGCACCAGGTCGCGAATCGAGCGCCCGGTGGCGACGGCGGCCTTCGCGATCTCCGCGGTCTTTGCATAGCCGATGTAGGGACTCAATGACGTCGCGACAGCGGTGCTGCGTTCGAGCAACTCGCGGCAGCGCTGGACGTCGGCCTCGATGCCGTCCACCGTTCGGGTACGCAGAACCATCATCGCGTTCCGGAGAATGGTCGACGAGTGTATCGCGTTCCACGCGATCACCGGCATCATCACGTTCAATTCGAGCTGCCCGGCATCTGCCGCGACACAGACGGTCGTATCGCAGCCGTACACCTGGTAGCACACCTGGTTCACCATCTCCGGCACTGAGGGATTGACCTTGCCGGGCATAATCGATGACCCCGGCTGGACGGCCGGTAGTATGAGTTCGGCCAGTCCCGCGCGTGGACCGGAACTGAGCAGCCGCAGATCACTCGCGATTTTCGACAGCTCCACGGCCAAACGCCGCATTGCACCGGAGTAGGCGAGTACATCGCCCATGCTCTGCGTGACGCGGAACCGATTGGCCGCGGATCGGACGTCAATGCCCGTGTGCACGCTGATATTGGCAATGGCGCGCTCGGTGTAATCGTCTCCGGCGTTCAGTCCGGTGCCGACAGCGGTCGCGCCGAGATTCAACTCCTTCAAGCTTTCAGACGCGCGCTCGACATCGTCGGCCGCGCGACCGATGCAGCCGGCGTAGCCGCTGAATTCCTGGCCAAGGGTGATGGGCACGGCGTCCTGCAGGTGGGTGCGACCGACCTTGAGCACCGATGCGAACATGTCGGATTTGCGCGCGAGCGAGCTGGCGAGCCCGTGCGCCGCGTCCACCAACCACTGATGTGCGAGCAGCAACGCGAGACGCGTCGCTGTCGGGAACACGTCGTTGGTGGACTGTCCCATGTTGACGTGATCGTTGGGATGGACCAGCCGGTATTCGCCCTTCGCGCCGCCAAGAATCTCGGACGCGCGATTGGCGAGCACCTCGTTGACGTTCATGTTGTGCGACGTGCCGGCGCCGGCTTGATATACGTCCACGATGAACTGGTCGGTCAGCGCGCCCTTGAGGATTTCGTCCGCCGCCTGATTGATGGCGCCAGCGACCTTCGCGTCGAGACGGCCGAGCGCCACGTTCGCCTGCGCCGCAGATTTCTTGATGAAGACGGTGGCGGTGATGAGTTGCACCGGTGCGCGCAGGCCGCTGATCGGGAAGTTCTCGACCGCACGTGCCGTCTGGATGCCGTAGTAGGCATCATCGGGGACGGCGTATTCGCCCAGCGGATCGCGTTCGATGCGGGCCAATGAAATGGGGTCGGGAGTCACTTTTCGAATGTTGGGCCGGAAAAATGACTCCCGACCCCATTTATCATAGCGAGATGCCAGCCTTCTTCGATAGCGTCCTCGCCCTCGTCGTGCGTACCGCCACCGACCTGCCACCTGATGTACGAGCGGCAATGAAGGTGGCCATGGGGCAGGAGCGCGAGGGCACGCAACCCGCGCAGGCGCTCGCCATCATCGCGCAGAACATCGACCTCGCTGCCGACGAGGAAGGCGCCATCTGCCAGGACACCGGCATGCCCACATTCGAGCTGAAAACGCCTGTCGGCGCGAATCAGATCGCGATGAAGAAGCAGATCCGCGAGGCGGTGGCCGAAGCCACCAGGCGGGGCAAGCTGCGCCCGAACTCGGTGGACTCGCTCACCGGTGAGAACTCCGGCAACAATCTCGGGCCCGGCACTCCCATCATTCACTTCGAGCAGTGGGAGAACGACGACGAGATCGAGGTGAAGCTGATACTCAAAGGCGGCGGGTGCGAGAACATGAACGCGCAGTACTCGCTGCCGCAGGAGCTGCCGAATCTTGGCCGCGCTGATCGCTCGATCGAAGGCGTGCGCAAATGCATCCTGCACGCGATATGGAATGCGCAGGGCAAGGGCTGTGCGCCAGGAGCGATTGGCGTATGCATTGGCGGCGATCGCACCTCAGGTTACGTAAACGCCAAAGAACAGCTGTTCCGTACGCTCGACGACGTGAATCCGGATCCGCGGCTTGCGGATCTCGAGGCGGCGATCATGGGCGAGGTGAACAAGCTCGGCATCGGCACGATGGGATTCGGCGGCCGTATCTCGCTCATCGGCTGCAAAATCGGCGCGCTCAATCGATTGCCCGCAAGCTTCTTTGTTTCGGTTGCGTACGACTGCTGGGCCTACCGTCGCCTTGGTGTCGTGCTCGATGCGAAGAGTGGTGAAATCAAGCGCTGGCTCTATCGCGACGCCTCGACTCCTGTCGTCCATATGGCCGATCAGTCAGGCTTTCCGCGAACCGGACGCGAAGTCGTGCTTCGGACTCCGCTGACGGAGGAGCAAGTGCGATCGCTCAAGGTGGGCGACGTCGTGCTGATCTCCGGTCGTGCCTACACCGGCCGCGACGCCGTGCACCATCACTTCATGACTCACGAGCCGCCGGTCGATCTTCGTGGCGGCGTCATCTATCACTGCGGGCCGGTTGTCGCGAAGGATGGCAACGGCTGGCGCGTGACGGCAGCGGGTCCAACCACGAGCATTCGCGAGGAGCCATATCAGAGCGACATCATCAAGCGTTTCGGCGTGCGCGCCGTGATCGGTAAGGGCGGGATGGGCGGCAAAACGCTCACGGCTCTGCAGGAAGCGGGAGCCGTCTACCTCAACGCTATCGGCGGTGCGGCCCAGTTCTACGCCCGCACCATCAAGAGCGTGGATGGCGTCTCACTCATGGAATTTGGGACGCCTGAGGCAATGTGGCACCTGACGATCGAGGATTTTCCCGCGATCGTGACCATGGATGCCCATGGGCACAGCCTGCACAAGGACGTCGAGCAGGCGTCCGCCCAGGAGCTGGCGGCCATCGGTAAGTAGTGGCCGCTGAGTAAGATAGGCGTCTCAGGGGAGTCGGAAGTGCTTGCCGGGCCGCTCTGCCGGACGGTATAATTTGTGTGGGTAGTTAGGTTGTTCGTGGTTAGTGGTCTAGACGCCATCAACTACCAGCCACCAACGGGAGAGATGTCGATGATTAATGTATCCCCTACAGCAGCGACCAAGATCAATGAGTTGCTGTCTGAGGAAGGCAAGACGGGCAGCGGCCTTCGCGTGTTCGTGCAGGGCGGCGGGTGCTCGGGCTTTCAGTACGGGCTGATGATCGAAGAGGGCGGCGGCACTGGCGATCAGGTCTACGAATCGAACGGCGTTCGGCTGTTCGTGGATCCGGTCAGCGTCAGTTATCTCAAGGGCGCCGAAGTCGATTTCGTGGATACGGTGACGGGCGGCGGATTCACGATCAAGAATCCGAACGCGACGTCGACGTGCGGGTGCGGATCGTCGTTCAGCGTGTAAACCTCACAGGGAAAGGTCAGGGCCACGCCGTGAGTTCCCTCCCTGATCTCAGCAGACTGACGCCAACCGGCGGCAAGCGCTCCAGCAAGCGGGAGCAGATTGTCAACGTGTTCCTGCGTCAGGAAGGTCACCTCAGCGCCGACGATCTCGTTGATCTAATCCGCAAAGACGATCACCGCATCAGCCGTGCCACCGTCTACCGCACCCTGCAGTGGATGGTGGACGCCGGCATCGCTCGCAAGGTCGATTTCGGCGAAGGCCGATTCCGTTTCGAGCACTCGTATCGCCAGCCGCGGCATTTTCATCTGATTTGCAAGACTTGCCATCGGTCGTTCGAGTTCCTCAGCTCCGACATCGAGGGGCTCGTTGAGGAAGTCGCCACCGCCAGAAATTTCAGCGCGTCTCAAAGCGTCGTGCAGATTTACGGCACCTGCGAGGAGTGCCGCACCGGACGCACCTCGAGCCTCGAGGGCGGTCATACTGATCTCGTGTTTGCGCGTGATGCGCTGCGCATTGCAATTGCCACCGAGCGCAGCGGTCTGGATTTCTACACGCGCGCATCAAAGGTGACGAAAGACGCGCGCGGCAGAAAAGTGTTCCAGGACCTCGCGATGGAGGAGAAGGAACATCTCGGCAAGCTCGAAACGCGCTATGCAGAACTGCTGCGCCGCGATCCGCAACTCGAATCGCGTCCGACATTCCTGTTCTTCAAGGGCGCCGCACACGGGTTGTTCGCGGAAGGCGCCGATCGGCTCATGCGCGGTGTCAACGATCAGCAGGCGTTGATGATCGGCATCCGCTGCGAGCGTGGCTCGCACCGGTTCTTCAAGAAGTACGGCGAGCGGTTCGAGGACTCGGAAGGCAAGCAGATCTTTCTTGAGTTCGCTGACGAAGAGCGCGATCACCTCGATCTGCTGATTCGTGAATACCGTGCGCTCGTCAAACGACAGGGTCGCACGCGCCGCGGCACTCGCTCGTCGGCCGCCACTGCACGCGTGAGCGCGCGGTGACCCTGGTAGATCTTCACCTTCATACCACCGCATCCGACGGCCGCTGCAGTCCGCTCGAGCTCGTCGAGCAGGCTGCCCGTGCCGGCCTCTCCGTGATGGCGGTAACGGACCACGATACGACCGCGTCCGTCGAAGACGTGCGCGTGCGCGCCGCCTCGCTCGGAATCGAAGCGGTTCCGGGAATCGAGATTACCGCCGTCGAAGACGGCCGCGACATCCACGT
>DAINQP010000115.1:0-18724 GCA_036742665.1 Vicinamibacterales bacterium
CGGTGTGATAATCCGAGGCGGTGCTGCCGTCGGCGATGCGCCCCATGCGACCGAGCTGGTGGTTGTACTGCAGCATGCGGGCGTGCATCTCGCGACGCATCTCGCGGATCTCGTCCTGCAACACGCGCAGCTCGCTATCGAGCGGACGCCGCCACGCGCGCACCGCCGCGCGCAGACGACCAAACACACGATCGATTGACGAGACCTGATCTGGCATCGGTTACGACTCGATCAAACCACGAAAAGGCCTACTCGTTCTTCCCAGACCCGAAACACGGCCACCCAAGCGGCTCGTATGTGCCAGTTGGTGTGCGGTCCTGCTTCACGAAGAGCGTGATTCCGAAACGCTCGTCGAAGGTGTGCGTGCCGGCGGGGCGATATTCCTGGTCGATGTAGGCGGTCACAATTGGAAACGATCGATAGAAGCTGCGCAGCGAGTCTTCCGTGTCGAGCAGGATGATCGGCACCGAGCGGCTGCGGAGCCGCTCGACCGTCAGGCGCTGCGCCTCCTCGAACTCGAAGAACCCGGGACGCAGGTCGGCGTGACCGCCCGCAAACGCGCGCCTCGCCATCGCCGGGACCTGCGGCAGATACGACTGCACCAGCACCCGATCGTCCGGCGTCGTGCAGGCGTTGATGTAGAGCGATAACGTGATCAGGTCCGGACGGTCCGGGCGTGCCGCCCACAGCCCGAGATCCCAATCAAGGCGCAACTGTTTGGAGATGGCGTCGACACGTTCGAACGGCTTGCCGAAGCGGTCCGTCATCGATGCCTTGTCGAGCCGCGTGTAGAGATCGCCTTTGACGAGCACGACGAACAAGAGCGCGATACCTGAACCGACGACAATGACCGCGACGCTGATCGGCCATCGAACAGGCAGCCAGGAGGGCCGCAGCGATTCGTCACGCAGCAGCATCCGCGGGAGCGCTACCAGTAACCAGGCGATCAAAATCACCAACGGCACCGACGGATCGGCGAGCCGCGCCTCGAGCGGACTGCGCAGGAAGCCGGCATCGAGCGCCGCGCCGAGCACTGCGACCATGGCCAGCTTCTCGCGCGCGTGTGGCCACTCGGGTCTGAAGCCGTCGCGCGACGCAGCCAGGACAAACAGCGCGAAAAACGGCAGCAGGATCTCGGTGTAATACACCCAGGCCGCGCCGTTATCCCTCACCTTCGCGATGAGCGAACCCGCCTTGGCTTCGTTCGACTCACCATCAGGGTTGTCGAACAGGCCCGGCCAGACAATCGGTTCGCGCGCGCGATCGCGCTCGGCCCATGCCGATGCCTGCCGGAAATACGAGACGACTCCGCCGTTCATCTGAATGAACAGAAAGTACGGCAACACGAGCGCAACAACCAGCAGACCGTAAATGACGAGATGTCGAACGCGATCGGCAAAACGGAGCTCGCTGATCGACAACATCAGCACCGCCGCCGCCAGACCGACGAAGGCGCCGTGGTCGTGGCGGAACAGGAACGCGATCACCGTCACGACGGCGAGCCAGACGCGCAGTTGCGCGCTCGGCCGATCGGCATACCGCCACAGCAGCGGAATCGCCAGCGCGTAGATCAGCAGCTTCGGGTAGTTGTAGAACCGCGGACCGAGCCAGACGTGCAGGAGGCACGCGGCCAATCCCGCGAGAATCGATCCCGACCCGCGCGTGGCGAGCAGGAACGTGATCACCGCGCTTGACGACAGCACCGTCGTCGAGAATGCCAGCTCCGACAGCGTGCCGCGGCCGAACAGCACTTGCACCGCGGCGGCGAGATAGTAATAAAGCGGCGCGCCGTGGTCCACGAAGTCCCTGACCGGAATGTCCCCGAACAGGATCTGCCATCCGCGAACGACGTAGAAGAAGTGATCGTCGGTAAGTCCGGCGAACGAGCCGCCCGGATCGTTGAAGCGGAACAGCCACGAGGCGACGAAGATCCCGATCGAGAGCGCCACGAGAATCGTGGTGCGGAGACGCGGCGCCATCACCACGAATTCACCGTGTCGCAGCGGTCGCGCGCGGCGCTTTCGACATCACCATGTGCACGCGGCCGCGTGTCATCGGCGTGTGGCGGGTGATATACCACTTCTGTGTCGCCAGCCGCGCGGCCAGGGTCTCGCCGTCATCCGCGGATAGCGTGAACACGATCGTCTTCAGCTGATCCGACGCGAGCACGCCTGTGGCGCCAGCCAGCACACGCTCGACCGACTGCGCGTTGTTCAGATGCAGATGATGCGGGGCCGGAAGGCCGTAGCGCGAGATCGCTTGATCGAGCGGCATCACGTAGGCCGGCTGCTTGACGCTGCCCTCACCACCGCTCGACCGCTTCACCTTCCACGCCGCCGCACGCACTGAGTGACCGCGCCAGCCGGCCAGACCGGACGGGTACTTCAACTCGCCCATGCCCTCGAAGTCGGCCAGCGCCAGCGAGATCGGCAGCACCGATCCGTCGCAGGCATTCAGGTGCAGGTTGTCACACAGCGTCTTGAATGCGGCAAACCCGGGCTCAAAGGCGACGACCACCGCGCCGTGATACTTGGCGGCGAGCATTCCATAGGCACCGACACCACAGTCGATGTCGTAGACGACGTCGCCGATTGCGACGTCGCGCCACAACCACTGCAGCGTGCCCTTGTCCGACCGATACCTGACGCTCCTCGAGTGGGGCATCGTATGCACCCGAAGGTCGTACTTCATCCGGGGGTACGTCAGAGGAATGATGGGTCCGCTGCCACCACTCTCGGGTGTCGGCGCAGACATGGCATCACCGTCGCCCGCGGCAACGGCCCGCGGCGCTTCTGTTTGTGGCTGCGCGCCGCCTCTCACGGTACGTTCGATTGCGTCGGCGAACACCGGCGCCACGGGCTGATCGATGCCGTGAGGACGTAGAAACTCGCCAGCAAAACGCCGAATGTTCGAGCGGTCCCGTGGCCGATCGAGCTCGCCTTGCAGCTGCGCGATATGTGCTCCCAGACTATTCGCCCGCTGCACGCACCCGCCCTGCTCTTCGAGCAGATAGTGGAAGTGCAACGTACTGCTCTGCCCGTCCGCGGCATCATCGCCGGCAATCACCGTATAGACGGGACGTCCAACGATCGCGGCCTCGAGCTCGGCGCTCGTATTCAAACCAACGACGGCCGCGCTGTGATACAGCGACTCGAACAGTCCCTGCCGCGCGCGATCGGATGTCTTCAGGACGATCGCACGGGGATCGTTGAACGGCCTCGATACAAACCCCTTCGCGCCACGGACGCTCGGCCACCGGATTTCGTCCTCTGATCGCTGTACTTCTGCGAGCAGTTCGATATCGGGATGCGGCCGCACCAGGATGTTGCAGTCGCGAAGCGACCCGGACGATTCGCGAATCGCGGCGAGCCAGTCGCGCACGAACGGCAGCTCACTGGTCGACACCAGCATGGACGAACAGACGTAGAGCAGCGTTGGCTTCGTGGGATCAAGACCGAGCGGCGCGTGAAACTCCTCACGCGTCAGGCGAGGCTTCAGCTCGAAGAACGAATCGAAACGCGGTGCGCCGGTAATGACGACGCGGTCTTCCGGGAATTCGTGGAGCGCGCGGGCCTCGGCACGCTGACGATCGTTCCACACGAACATCCAGTCGGGCAGCCGATGCAGGCACCCTTTGGTGCTCAGGTTGTCCCAGCTATACAGCAGCATCCCCACCGGTACGCCGACGGCACGCGCGGCGGCGACGAAATCCGCCTGCGCCGATCCGAAGTGCACGAGAGGCGAGATGAGCATCACATCAGGTGCGTGCTCGCGTACAAACGACTCGTAGACCGGATCGACCGGCAGTTGCCGCTCGGCCAGCGCGAACACCTCGTCGAGGCGACCTACTTGCGCGACCGGTAATCCGCGCAACGCCTTGGCGACACTGTCGTTGTCAGCCTCGATGCGCAACTCCTCGCGGAGCTTCTGGACGCTGCGCGCCTGGAGCTTGGTCGCGTTCCGCATGCCCGGCTGTTGATAGTGGACGCAGTCGCGCAGGCTGCGCAGCAGCCACGCGACGTCGGCCCAGCGATCGGTGCGATGCGCCGGACACCGGACGAGCGAGAACCCAGGCCCGCCTTCGCCAGGCTTCGGCGTGGCAGGCTCGATCCAGTCGCGATACTGATCGGCGCGCGTCTCGCTGTGTTCCTGTACCGCGAGCGCAACCGAGTGCCCGCGCTCAGCCAGGACGCGAATGGTGGCGGCAAAGGTCTCGACGTTCTTCTTCTGTTTCAGAACGAATAGGATCCTCATCTGTCCTGCCGGGCCAGCCGCCGCTCACGCCAGGCGGTCACCGATCGCGCCGGCGTCACGTCGTAGCCGAAAAGCCTGGCCAGCGCCGGGTCGTCGGCGTAGCGGCCGTTCAGCGCGTCCGGCAACGAGATCTGCTGGGCGATGATCGGCACCGAGAAGACATGATTGACGGCGCGGCGCGGCCGGCCCGATCGATTCTCACCGGCGCGGTGAAACACCATCGAGTCGAAGACGATGAACGATCCAGGAGCGGCGCTGACCGCGGTGTCGAGCTCCGCGGCCACACTCTCCGATGGAAATTGCTCGGTCCGATGCGACCCGGGGATCATCCTCGTCGCCCCGGTTTCCGATGAGAAGGGATCGATGCAGAACAACGCGCTGATGGCCAGCGGACGACTCGAAACGAAATGCTGATACGGCAGGTCACGGTGATAGGCGACCTGCGTATGCCGCTGACCCGACGGATTGATCACGCCGTTCTGTTGCATCAGCACCACGTAATCGCCCAGCAGCTCGCGGCAGATCGCGAGCACCGTGGCATGCGCAGCGAGCGCGACAAACGCCTCGTCATACACCAGTGGGCAGCGCGCAGTCAGCGCGTCGCCAATGGATGCGAGCCGCTCGGCACCGCCGAACTCCTCGACCTGACGCGCCATCACTCGATCGAGCCGCAAACCAAGGTCAGCCACGTCGGCACTGGAGACTGCGCCCGGCACCACGGCATAGCCCGCGATCCTGATGTGTTCGGCGATGCGAGCCGCATCAGTCGAGGCGGCGCCCCGCTCCACGACGCCATACGCACCTGGCGTTACGCTGTCAGACATGCGGCTCATCCACGAGATCGTACCATGTCACCACGCGGCGGAAACGAGCGGCAAGGCGGTCCGCGAGTCGAGGTTGATCGCCTGGACGTACACCGACGAGCACCTGCGCATCTTTCGTGACGGCATCGATCGGGATAAGTGGCAGGTCTCCGAAGCGGCCCTGCGGCGATCCATCTGTCGCACATGCACGTACCGAACCCCACGCTCGGGGCGCGTAGGCACGGAGCAGACCCGCCGCCTCACTCGCACCGAAGCAAACGGCCGGGCCTTCGATCCTCGTCTGCAGCTGCGCGTCGAGTTGCTGCCATCGTTCGAGGTAGCGGGTCACGTCTTCGGTTCGCGGCGGCGCGTGCAGCGCCTTGGTCTGGATCGCATCGCGGCGTCTGCCGATCGCCATCTGAAATGCGCCCAGCGATTTCGGCGCCTGCGAGGCACCGAGCCGCTGCATTCCCGCTCGCGACAACAGCGTGCCAAGGTGCTCGCGGCCGAACGAAAACACGTGATCGACGAACAACAAATCGAGGCCGGGCTTGGCGCCATCCGGACACACGATTACGATCATCCCGTCTGGCTGAAGCGCGCCACGCAGCGCATTCAGGAATGCCATCGGGTCGGTGGTGTGCTCGATCACGTTGACGGCAATGACCAGGTCGACGATGACGTCGCCGGGAAGACTGCTCGCGGTTCCGGTCCACAGTCGAAGGTCGCCGCCATATCCCTGCGCGATACTCTCGCGCGACGGATCGCATCCCAGAAGCTTCGCGTCCGGCCAGTAGGTGCGCAGGGCTCGCAACAACGACCCATTTCCGCACCCGACATCCAGCACGCGACGCGGACGACGGCCGGTGGCCTGCGCGATCCAGCGCGCGTACTCGGCCTGGCGCGATTCTTCGCGCGGGTCGCCGGGCGGATGCGCGTACAACGCGTAGCCGGAGGCATACAAGGATGTGCCCATATTCGTCGTCGGACGACGGCGAATGAGGCCGCATGCACGGCACATCTGGCGCGCCAGGGCCTCGTCAACGATGCGCCAGTCGCTCGCCATCGATCGCGGCGCGGGGTCGGGCAGCACAACCCACTGCGCCACTCCACACACGAGACACGGTGATGGTGTCACGCGGCCGGCCCCCGTGAACCTGCGTGATAAACTCGTCCGCTGACGCGTGAATGACCCATAAGTGTGTCGCGATCGTGCAATCGAGCTACATCCCGTGGAA
Source organism: Vicinamibacterales bacterium (assembly GCA_036742665.1). Classification (GTDB taxonomy): domain Bacteria; phylum Acidobacteriota; class Vicinamibacteria; order Vicinamibacterales; family UBA2999; genus Gp6-AA40. The sequence continues at coordinate 6,296 of DAINQP010000115.1, forward strand.
GGGCTACTTCGATCTCATTCGCGCCGCTGACGAGTTCATCCTGCTGGATGACGTGCAGTTCACCAAGCGCGACTGGCGCAGCCGCAATCAGATCAAAACCAAAGACGGACTGTGTTGGCTGACGATTCCCGTCCACACCAGCGGGCGCTCCCAGCAGCGCATCATGGACACGACGATCGCCGATCCAGCCTGGTCCGAGCGTCACTGGCAGACTATTCACAGCGCCTACGCACGCACGCCGTTCTTCGCCGCGTACGCAACGCAGCTGCGTGAGGCCTACGAACGGGTTACTTCGCCGCGGTTGAGCGATGTGAATCGCTCGTTGATCGAACGCGTGTGTCAGATGCTCGGGATCACCACCCCGATCAGATGGTCGTCAGAATACCATCCGCGCGAGGGACGCAACGAGCGGCTGATCGATCTCTGCGTGAAGAGCGGCGCCACCGATTACCTGTCGGGACCGAGCGCCCGCGGCTACGTGGACGAGGCCGCGTTTGGTGACGCAGGGGTGACGGTGCATTTCGCCGACTACTCCGGGTATCGCGAATACGCGCAGCCCTACCCACCATTCGAGCATGCAGTGTCGGTCCTCGATCTGCTCTTCTGCACCGGTCCGGCGGCGACTGACTACCTGAAAAATCTGTCTCCGAGGCGTGTCGCCTCATGAGTCAGTTGTTGTCAGTGTCGATCGTCACTTCGCTGTATCAGTCCGAGGAGTTCCTCACTGAGTTCCATGCCCGCTGCACCGCGGCGGCGACACGTCTGGCCGGATCGTCATACGAAATCATCCTGGTCAACGACGGGTCTCCGGACCAGTCGCTGCAGAAGGCTATCGATCTCCACGCCCGCGATCCTCACGTCCGCGTCATCGACTTGTCGCGCAACTTCGGACACCACAAAGCGTTGATGACCGGACTCGCCCACGCGCGTGGCGAGCTGGTGTTCTTGATCGACTGCGATCTCGAAGAGGATCCGGCCTGGCTGCTGACGTTTCACGACGCCATGCGCGCCGACAACGCCGACGTCGTCTATGGCGTGCAGGCCGAGCGGAAAGGCGACTGGCTCGAGCGTTCGGCTGGGCGGCTGTTCTTCCGCGTGTTCAACTGGATGCTGACTCACCCCATCCCTGTCAACGTGGTCACGGCGCGGCTGATGACGTCGCGATACGTCAAGGCGTTGGTCAGTCACCAGGAACGTGAACTCTGCCTTGCCGGCCTGTGGGTGATTACCGGATTCGCGCAGCGGCCGATTGCGGTGCAGAAAGGCAGCCGCCCGACTTCGTCGTACACCACACGCAAACGGATCTCGGTCTTTGCCAACGCGATCACGTCGTTCAGCAACCGGCCGCTGGTCTACATCTTCCAGATCGGGATGGGGGTGATGATGCTGTCGGTCGTCGCTGCCATCGTCCTGCTGTACATGCGGCTCAACGGGCAGGTTGGTGTTCCCGGATGGGCATCGATCATGGTGTCGATCTGGTTTCTCGGCGGGCTGATCATCTTCTGTGTCGGCGTGATCGGGATGTATCTGGCGAAGATCTTCACCGAGATCAAGCAGCGGCCGTACACGATCATCCGCGCCGAATACGGCGGCGAGGACGAGGCGTGAGTTCGGACCAGCTCCGCGGACAAGCGCGCGATTACTACGAGACCAAGCTGCGCGCGCACGGGCCCACGCCGGCCGGCGTCGATTGGAACTCGCAGGAATCACAAGAGCTGCGCTTCGCGCTGCTCGCTACTCTCTGGCGCGATGAGGCGGACGCCAGCATCCTCGATTACGGCTGCGGGTACGGCGCGCTCGCCGACTACCTGCGTGCCCGGGGACATCGCGGCGGGTATACCGGCTATGACGTCAGCGAGGCCATGGCCCAGGCGGCGCACGCGCGCGTCGCGGCGCTGAGCGGGTGCCAGGTGACCGCTCGGCGCGAGGACCTGCGACCGGCCGATTTCGCCGTGGGAAGCGGCGTCTTCAACGTGAAGCAGGAAGCGGACGAAGATACGTGGCGCGCGTATGTGTGGGAGACCGTCGCCGATCTCGCCGTGCTTGGCAAACGCGGCTTCGCCTTCAATGCACTGACGTCCTACTCCGACGCCGACAAGCGCCGTCCCGATCTCTACTACGCCGACCCCCTCGAGGCCTTCGACCGCTGCAAGCGTACGTATTCGAGATTCGTGACGCTGCTGCACGACTATCCGCTCTACGAGTTCACCATCATCGTGCGACGCTCACCACTAGCATGGCCAAGCTCGTGATCTTCGGCGCCGGCGACATCGCGCGGCTGGCGCACCACTACTTCACGCATGACAGCCCACACGACGTCGCGGCGTTCGTCGTGGATCGTGCGTTTCGCGCGGGCGACACGTTCCAGGGCCTGCCGCTACTCGACGCCGAAGAGGCACCCAATCGATTTCCACCCAGCGACTACGACATGTTCGTGGCCATGAGCTACGCGAAGATGAACGCGGTGCGAGCCGAGAAATACGCCAGCATGAAGGCGGCGGGATACCGGCTGGTCAGCTACGTGAGCTCGCGCTGCAGCTATCTCTCGCAGACGCCGCCTGGTGACAACTGCTTCATCCTCGAGGACAACACGATCCAGCCGTTCGTCACCATCGGCAACAACGTGACGTTGTGGAGCGGCAATCACATCGGCCACGATGCCACCATCGAGGACCACTGCTTCATCACTTCTCACGTGGTCGTCTCGGGATACGTGCGCATCGGGACGAGGTCGTTTATCGGCGTCAACGCCACGCTGCGGAATTCGATCACGATTGCGCCGCGCACGCTGATTGGCGCCGGCGCCATCATCATGAAGGACACCAAGCCGAACGAGGTCTACATGCCGGAGCGCGCCAAACTGTTCGCGAAGTCGAGCGACGAGATCGACCTGTGAGCGCTTCGACTCGTCCGGCTCACTCAGGGCCGGGCGGCTGGCGTCGGTTAGGCCTTCTTCCGCTCGACACCTCACGCGCGGCGTGGGCGATCACGCATGCCGCGCTGCCGGTTGTCGAGCCGCTCGACGCGACGCGGCTTGCGCTGTATCTGAGTCTTCGCGATCGCGACGGCCGCGCACGAGTCGGCCGCTGCATCCTGGTGATGTCGGAGGCGCCGACACTGGAGCCGCTCGACGCCGCTCCTGTTCTGGACCTCGGCCCGCTCGGCGCATTCGACGACAGCGGCGTCACCACGTCGTCCCTCGTCACCGTGGGCGCCGATCGATTCCTCTACTACACAGGCTGGAGCCGCGGCGTAACGGTGCCGTTCTATCTCGCCGCGGGTGTCGCAATGAGCGAGAACGGCGGACCGTTCGAGCGGTGGTCGCCCGCGCCGCTGCTCGAACGCAATGCCGTCGATCCGTTTCTCACCGCGTCGCCATTCGTGCTGATTGGACACGGACGCTGGCGCATGTGGTACGTCTCGGCGACGGAGTGGCGAAACGCGGACTCTGGCCCGAGGCACTACTACCACATCAAATATGCCGAGTCCGCCGACGGCGTCAGCTGGGTCCGTGACGGCCACGTCGCCCTGGACTACGCTACCCGAGACGAGCACGCCTTCGCCCGTCCGTGGGTCGTGCACGACGCCGATCGATATCGCATGTGGTTCGCCGTTCGCGGCGAGCGCTATCGCATCGAAATGGCCGAATCGGATGATGGCCTGGCGTGGTCTCGAAGCAACAGGCTCGGACTCACGGCGGGCGTCGAACCGTGGGAATCGGACATGGTCGAGTATCCGTGCGTCTTCGACTGGAACGGTCGTCGCTACTTGCTTTACAACGGGAACGAGTACGGGGGCAGTGGCGTGGGAATCGCGGTGCTCGGATAAGAGCGCAAAAGATTCTTCAACACGAACCATGAACAAATTGCCAGGCAAAGTGGCGCTCGTGGCTGGAGCCACGCGCGGCGCGGGGCGCGGGATCGCTATCCAACTCGGGGCGGCCGGTGCGACGGTCTATGTCACCGGACGCACGACGCAGTCTTCATCGTCGGAAATGAATCGCCCGGAAACGATCGAGGAGACGGCCGCGCTGGTGGATCAGGCGGGCGGCCGTGGCATCGCGGTGCAAGTCGACCATCTGGTGCCGGACCAGGTCTGTGCGCTAGTCGCGCGTATCGAACGTGAGCAGAACGCGCTGCACATCCTCGTGAACGACATCTTCGGCTTGACCAAGATGGAGTGGAACAAAACTGTGTGGGAGTCCGACCTCGACTACGGGCTCCACCTGCTCCGTCTTGGCATCGACACGCACGCCATCACGAGCCACTTCGCGCTCCCGCTGATGATCAGACGCCCGCGTGCGCTAGTCGTCGAAGTGAACGATGGGACGACCGAGTACAACGCCACGAACTACCGCGTCTCGTTCTTCTACGATCTGGTCAAGACTGCGGTGAATCGCATGGCGTTCGCGCTGGGGCATGAACTGCGGCCGCACCAGGGCACGGCAGTCGCCGTCACGCCGGGATGGCTCCGCTCGGAAGCGATGCTCGACGCCTACGGCGTGACCGAAGCGAACTGGCGAGACGCGACGGCGGTGCAGCCGCACTTCGCGATCTCGGAGACGCCGACGTTCGTCGGCCGCGCTGTCGCCGCGCTCGCCAGTGATGCGAACGTGTCGCGCTGGAACGGCCTGTCGCTGTCCAGCGGTCAGCTCGCCAAGGCGTATGGCTTCACGGACGTTGACGGCAGTCAGCCAGACGCCTGGCGGTATCTCGTCGAAGTGCAGGATGCAGGGAAACCGGCGGATGTGACCGGCTACCGCTGATTGGAAGTATGCGTGACTCTTCATCCGTTCCTCGCGCCTGAAGAGAGGCCAAACGGATCGCGGAGGCAGGTGCCGTTTCCGGCACATATCGAACTCCTCCGATTCTTCCTCGCCCATCGCGATGCGATCGTCGAGAGATTACAAGGCCTGCTCAACGCCCAGCGAAAGCCGATCGAATACCTGCAGAACGGCTCCCTGCTGTCTCGTCACCTCGAGGACTGCTTCTTCATCGGGGTCACCGAGCACCAGGCGCGCCTGAGAGGTCAATTGGAAGACGCGCATTGGGCCAGCGGATTCAGACCTCGTGAGCTTCCGGGATTGCAAAACGGACTGATCGATCCGGCGGAGATGATGATGCGCGCCTTCTATTTGTGGCGGCAGACGCGTTGGCCGGGTCGCAATGGTCGAACCCATTACGCGCACACGCTGTTCAACTTGTATGTGGTTCGGTGCCTCGAGCTCTTGAGCATGCGCCTCTGGGACGAGGGATCGAGCAGCGCCGGAGTGCGGCTCTCGCAGGTTCAAGGCGTGCTCGACCAGCTCTGGAAAATTACTCCGGCTCATCAGCCGGTTCTTGTGCGAGATGCGCGATGGCTGATTCAGATGGCGCAGAGTCCCGCGACCGATGATCTCGGGGCCTACTTTGATGTCGCCGAGAGAATAGCCGAGAGCCTTTCGCACGAGCACCGGATTGAGATCTACAAAGCCGGCGTTCGAATGACTTCCGCGCATTTACGTTCACAGATTCGCTACTACTCCATGAAGACCCGCACCTCCGCCAAGGCTTCGGCGGGCAAGGCTGTGCCTCTCACTGAGGAGAGCCTGGTTCTGAGTACTCGCGGCTCGAATGCCCTCGATTTCGCCCTGCTGATTCAAGAGCTCGTGCCGCTGCTCGAGGCGTACGAACACGCCGCGCACAGTGAAGATGGTCAGAGGAGGCTCGAATTGGCAGGGGCGATCTGCCAGGGCATCTCTCCGGATCCAGAGCTCTTTGTGAATCGCGTCGAGTTGTTGGGTGCGTACAGCATGATCGAGCATCTCTTCATCACGACAGATAGCGATGGGCACGTCGTGTATACGCCCATGGGACGACGCCACGTTCAGTTGCTCCAGGAATACGAAGCACGGATCGGTCGCGTGTCGAAGCCGCTGTTTGACGACTGTTCACGCTTCCGGCCAGTTGCCGGCGCGTATTCTCCATATGGAGTCCTGTATGGGTTTTCAACTGACCTCATGGAGCATATGGCGTTCAAAACCCTACAGCCGGATGCGACGACACGTTTTAGTCTCGAAGATGTCTTCGTCGATGGTGAAGACAGCACCGCCAAGCTCGCCTGGGTGAGCGGCTGGCGGAAGTTACCGCATCTCAAAGCCGAAGTGGAACGGCAGTTCGAGTACCCCCAACAGTTTGCCGAAGACATTTTCAATCGGATCGAGCAGGCATTACGCAGACGAGTTTCCGATAGCGGCGAGAACGCTGTTGTTCAGACTGGCCGCTTATTCATTTCGGCCGCGGAGGATCGACAGCCTGATTCGAAGGCCTCGCTGATTCCGGAGCTTCCGACCCGGTATATCGCATCGTCGGACGTGCAGCTCGTGGCTGCGCACAAGGCTGAGTATTCTGACGAGCCGCATATCTCGAGCGATCGGCGAGAGGGACGGTGCGTTCTCAGCTACAAGACGCCAGGTGGATGGGTGGCCATTACAAAGGCCATCCTCACTGACGTCTTAGGGGCGGGGCACGATGTGAAGATTGTTGGGCTGCCTCCTGTGGCCGTTGGCGTGTTGAAGTTGATGTGTCGCAGTCTGGTGATTCTTCCGGAGGACGTTCCTCCGGTAGGATGAGGACATGGGCCGCGTGTTTGTCCTCGCGATTCTGGCCGTCGCCGCGCCGATTGCGCTCGCGGGCCAGACGCCCGTTGAGCTTCACATCCGAGCCGTCGTGACCGGTGCAACGGGACGGGCCACACCGGTTGCGCGTCACGCGTTGATCATCAGTGACAATCCCCCAACGAAGGAGGCGCGGCGAATCCTCACGGGCTTCGATGGCACGGCCAACGTGAGGCTGAGCCCCGGCAACTACACAGTCGAATCAGACCAGCCTCTCGTGTTTCAGGGAAAGGCGTATCACTGGAGGCAGACCCTGGACATCGTCGCCGGCCGCGACTCGGCCCTCGAACTGACGCTCGCCAACGCAGTAGACGAGCCGATCCCGCCGGGAACGACAAACGCAGACACGCCGCCTCCAACCGACACCTCGCTCCTGCTACGGCAGTGGCTCGACAGCGTCGTTGCCGTGTGGACTCCGACTGCACACGGGTCAGGATTCCTGGTTGACGCAACCGGGCTCATCGCAACGAATCAGCGAATCCTCGGTGACGCAACGTCGGTCGAAGTGCAGCTCTCGCCCTCAATCAAAGTGGCGGGGACCCTCGTCCAAGCCGATCGTGAGCGCGACATCGCGCTCGTCCGAATCAACCCCACGGTCATCGCGTCGATCAGACCTGTGCCGCTTGGATGCCCGCGCAGCACCACACCACCCGTCGCGCGCGGGCAGGAGATCTTTGTGCTTGCGGCACCGCTACGTCAGGAGAAGGGCTGGACTCCTGGAACAGTGAGCCGCGTCGACTCGCGTACCATTGCGGCTGACATTTCTCTCGCCACGGGCGGGATGGGCGGGCCAGTGTTCAACGCGTCGGGCGACCTCGTGGGACTCAGCGCTCTCCCGAACGAACGCGATGAGCCGAGGCGGGGCGCTGCGCGTGTCGTTCGCATCGATGGTGCGTGCGACCTCGTTGTGGCGGCGGCAACGAAGGTGAAGGATGCGTCCGCTCCAAGTGCGACCCACCTTCCCGTGGAGCCGACGGAGCCTGCCCCCATTGACACATTCAAAGATGCCCTCAAGCGTCGCGCAGGCAGCCTGCTGCCGTATCAAATGGCGGCGTCCGAGTTCGACGTTGCCTTCATCACGCCGGTGCTCAATTTTGCCGCGCACTCTCAGCCGAATCAGAATTTCAGCAACTGGTCCGAGTACGTCGCCGACATCCCGCCGGTGCTGTTCGTCCGCGTGACGCCGAAGATGGCGGAGAACTTCTGGGCGAAAGTGGCGCGGGGCGCCGCGTACACACAGGGAATGGCCCTGCCAGCGCTCAAGCAGATGAAGTCAGGCTTCGAGCGGCTGCAGGCCTTCTGCGGTCGCACGGAAGTGACGCCGATTCATCCCTTCGAACTCGAACTGCGTGTCTCCGAGACGGACGCCGTCCACGAAGGTTTTTACGTGTTCGATCCGACAGCATTGGGACCAGACTGTGGCACGGTGACGCTTGTGCTGTATTCGGAGAAGGAGCCCACGAAAGCAGATACGCGGGTCATCGATCCCAATATTCTTCAGCAGATCTGGCGGGACTTCGATCTCGGCGGAAAGCGCTAGACGCGTTACTGGAGAATCTCGCGTCACTAGTTCTGTGACGTCTGCTTCGAATAATCGATGAACCCCTGTTCCTTGCACTTGTCTTCGATATAGGGTGCGTCGGCTGGCATCACCGGTGCGTCTCGCCCGGTGGCCTTGCTTTTCAGGTAGAGCGGGTCCTCGACCTCCCACTCGCGCACAAGCTGAAAGGTCTTCGGATCCAGCGTGAAGCGCTCGACGACGTGCATCTGATCGCTGTGGCGGATCGCCCCGCTCAGCACACCCGGCAGGAAGGCAATGGTGTCGATGACGAGCGTGTCGCCTTCCCAACGGCCGGTGGAATGACCCGCGCGCGTGAGCTTCACATTCGCCGGATGTTGTTTCTGGTTCATGTGGACCGTCCGCTTCAGATTCATCTGGCCGTACTCGATGACGATCGTGTCCCGGTTCTGCGTGATCCGGTTGACCGGGCCGTCAAATGTCCAGTCGAAGATGATGCTCGTGGTCTCGCACCTGAAGCGAGGGTTGTCCTGCCGGGTAAACGCAGCAGCCTCCTTTTCACCACGTTCGGTGACCTCGGTGCCGCCATAGGTTCGAGGGCCTGCCGCGCCACGTCCGCGAGCGCCCGCCGCAGGCGCTGCAAGGCCACCCGCCCGTGCCTCACGCTGCCCTACCTCTGGTGGCTGCTCAGGGAGCGCGCTGAGACGCACCATACCGCCGCCGACGCCACGCGGATTCGCCATGACCGTCTGTTCTGGCGCCCATTCGCCGGTGATGTTCGGCTCGCCGCTCGGCCGCCGTGCCGGCCGGTTCAGATTCGCTGGTTTGATGGGGCCGCGTACTTCCTTCACCTCGCCGGTAGGCGCCTTGACGTACTGCCCGTAGCGGTCCATCCGCGAGCCGTTCGCGAACACGATCGTCTGCAGATAGCACGACGCCACATCCGCGCGATCCGGCGAGGCGGTGATGTCGACCTTGTCGCCTGACTTGAACAACTCGGGGGACCACCCGGAGCGTCGCAGCACATGCGCCGAGCGCATCTCGCAGCGGTGCTTCATCACCTTGCCGTCGGCCTCGGTGGTCTCGAAGTACAACCACCCGTGCGGATTCAGCAACTCGATCTTGGTCAGCCTGGCAGCAGTGAACGACACGGTCTTGCTCAATTCGAATGTGCCGGGGCCGTGATGCGCGAACGCCGGCGCCGCGATTGCCATGGCTGCCGCACACAACAAGATCGATCGACGCATCTGTCCTCCTCTTCCTCTCACGGCCTACTTCGCGGACGCCAATCCCTCCGCGCACGAGAACTCACGCAGCTCGTCGTTCGGCGCGGACACCTTGCGATACGTGCGAACCGAGGTGAAGGGTTCGAGCAGCGCTCTCGGATCCACGACCGTGATCCGATCCTCGAGGATGCCAGGCGACGTGAACCTGATGCGCTCGCGCACGGTGAACTGATCACTGTGCGGCGAGAACGTGTCGAACAGCGCGTCCTCGCGAATGGCCACGGTGTGGACGACGAGCGTGTCCCCTTCCCAATGGCCAGTGGAATAGCCGGCGAACGTCGGATCGTCGAGGACTTTCTGCGACGGCTTGCGGCCGTCGAGAAAAATCCGGCGATACACGTCGTTGAGCTCGCCGTACATGGTGACTTTGTCTTTGGTGTGCTGGACTTCCATGCCGTAGGTCATCGACATCATATTGGGCATGCCCGCAGAGAGACACCTGGCGTTCGGATCGAATTCATCCGATCCGGCCATGCGCGACTTCCGAATGACTTCCCATTTGGCCAAGTACTCAGGCGTCAGCTTCGGCGCGTTTTCTGGCCGGCCCGCACGTCCATCAAGAACCAATACGGGTCGCGGCGGCGGCACGGCCCCGCTGCGAGTCGCCGTCGCCGGCGGCGGCACCGCGGCCGGCTGAGCCGCCGTTGCGCGGCCGCGTCCCGCCTGGCCAAACGGGTCGATCGGAGAGTACACACCTGTGAAGTCCGGCGGCGGCGGCCCTTGCGCGCGAAGCGATGTCGTCGCTACGAAGAGCAGGCACAGGAGCGCCGAAGAAAACACAGCGACGGTCTTCGACATGATGTTTTTCCTCACTGTGATCACTGAGCCGCCGGCGGCGCCTGCTGCCCGACCACGGTGCCATCAGCGCGCCTGACGCGCGTGAGGAGACCGGTGCGGCTGCCGTCCTTCGCCGGGCTGAAATCCACGGTAATCGTTTCGCCGGCTTTGAGGGTGGTCCGCGACCAGCCGGCGCGCACCAATTGGCCGGGTGTACGGCCCTCAATCTCCCACTGCACCTTGCCGCCATTGCCCTCGTCAACCGACAGAAAGATCCACACGTGTGGGTTCGTCCACTTCCATTCCGTGACCGTGCCGGTGAGCACCATCACCTTGTCACCGTCGAACGCCGAGTTGCTGTGGTGCGCGAGGGCGGTCGTCGCCGCCAGCAGTAGCGCGATGACACACGAACCGATTCTCATATGTGCTCCTCCGCGATGGCACCGTGACATGAGGCGCATGACGGATGGCCGAGAGCCTCGCAGAACTGTGGCGCACGAGGCTCGTGGATGGCGACGCACCGAGGCGCCGCCGTCCACCGAGGTCGCATCAGTTCGCGAAGCAGTAGAAGTATCCATTGCCGCCCGTGGCGACGAGATTCTGCTGCGAGCAGCCTTTCGAACTGTGCGCGGCGTTCCATGAGGTCGGCGCCGCACCGCCTCCCTGTTTGTTGTGGTGGCCAACCATCGCCCCGCCGCTCGCCTCGGCGCTGGTCCAGTTGCCGCATGGCGCATCACCGGTCTGCAAGGTTCCATCCGCCTGCGAGCCGGTGAGGATGTCGTGCTGGTTGCCCGGGACCGGCGTGCCTTTCTCGGTCAGCGATGTTTCGCCGCCGAGATTGTTGGCATCGGAATGCAGATCAGCCACCGACTTGGCGACCACCATACCCTTCGCATTCATCCACGGCCCCTTGCCGATACGATCGCGCGCGTTCACCGCCGGCTGTCCGGCCGCGGCCGCGGCGCTCAAATACGCGCGCCACGTGCGGTTGCCAGCGCCGGCGGCCGCGCCGAGCGTTTGACACTGCTTATCGGCGCCGGCGAGTCCACCGAGATTCGCCCCGTTGCCAGGTCCGGCGCTGGTGATGAAAAAACTCATTTGATTCTGCTGCGCAAAGACCGCCAGGGATCCGACAGCCGCCAACGCTGCTATCCCGATTGCGGCTGAAATCAAGTTCCTCATGAGAATCTCCTCTGTGAATCGCCGGCGATCATAGCGCGAGCATGCGGTACGAAGACCCTTGTCGTTCACGACGTTACTGCCCCTTGGCGGCGACCCGCTTCAGCTCTTCGGTCCAATTCATCACCACGTGAATGACACCGTCGTCTTTCGCGTCGGCGACGGGAAAGACCATGAGCAGTTTCTGACCGTCTGATGTCGAGTCGTAGTCGCGGTAGTACATGACGATATTTAAATCCCGTCGCATTGACGAGCGATTCATTCGAGAGACGGAACTCACTGCTGGTGTCGATGTCCACCGAGCGCAGGCGATTGCCGGCTGCCGTGCTGACCGACGGAAGAAGAGGCGATTTCCCTTTTCGACCAGAACAGCCACGAGCCGCCGTTCCACGTGATTCGGATGACCCGGCCGGTCTGCGGGTAAGGACCGAGCGGCGTGCCGGGACCGTGGACCAAGCGGTGGGCGGATTATGCCGGGCGGGGCCGCCCGGCTCTCATCGGGGCCGTCTTGACGCGGTGATCCCACACCGCGAGCCTGACGCGCGGGAGTGAGCCGCGGCGCTGCGGCTCACTCCGCGACGATCAGAAATCCACCTGCACGTTGAACCGCATGAATCGCGGCAAGAGCACCGCCGTTGGCTGCATCCATCGTGCCCCGTTCGTCGCCGGGTCGTACACCGTCTCGTACGTCGTCGGCGTGTTGGCGTTGAGCAGGTTGTAGACGTCCAGACCAACGTTCGCCCTGTACCGGCCAAAGCGCAGGACCTTCGCGAAGCGCATATCGACGTTGTTGATGCGGTCACCGTACACCTCGCCGGGCAGCACGAGGTTCACGTCCTGCTGCGCCAGCCCGGTGGCCAGCGGCCGGCCGGTGGCCGCCAGGAACTGCGCGGCGTTCATGCGGAAGGTCGCCGTCCGCGACGCGCCGTTGGTGCCCGGGTCGGCGCCCGGCTGCGCGTTGGCCTGCGAGCGGAAGATGCCGCTGACCAGCACGTCCACCTTGGGCACCGTGT
>DAINQP010000116.1:0-18675 GCA_036742665.1 Vicinamibacterales bacterium
GCGTACGCCACCAGCGTAGTACCTGCCACGACCGCCACCAGTTGTTTGCCGCTCTTGCCCTGATAACTCATCGGGTTGGCATTCGCGTTCGGTGAGGTGCCGTTCGGTCCGGGTGGCAGGTGCACCACCCACGCTTCCTTCCCCGTCTTGGCATCGAAGGCGCGGAGGCGGCCGTCGTTGGTCGCGCCCACGAACACGAGACCACCTGCGGTAACGGTGGGCCCGGCGCTGCCGCTGTTGCCAACCAACTGCTTTCCTGGTGGCAGCGCTTCATTGAGACCGAGGACGGATTCCCACACGATCTGCCCGGTGTTCGCGTTGACCGCGATCAGCTTCGACCACGGTGGACGCTGACACGGAAGCGACGGCCCGATCGGTGTGGGAGCGCCGTCCGGCGTCCGCGGCGGGTTGTACTTCCCGCTGAGCGGCGCCGAGAACGTGAAGAATGGACCGACGCCGTTCACGCTGGCGCGATCGAATGGGTGATTGGAGTTCGGTGCTTCGAAGCTATACGTGACGCCAGGCGGTTTCCGCTCGGTCCATCCCACGAGCGAGGTGTTCTGCGCGTTGACGAAGAAGACGCCGCTCGTCGGATCCATCGCCATACCACCCCAGTTCACGCCGCCGGTGCCTCCGGGGAATTGAATCGTGGACTTCGGTGGCGCGTCCTTCTCTTTGAACAGGAACGGCGTGAACGCGCCGGCGTTGTAGTAGCCGCCGGCCTTCTCCATCATCGCCACACACGCCGCGACATGCTCGGGGCTGGTATCTTCCGCCCGCACCAGATCGGTATCCTTATTGAAGCTCACTCTGCTGAGCGGACCGGGCCTTACAGGAAACGGCTGCGTCGGCGAGTACCATTCGGTCGGCACATCACCTTTGGGTACTGGCCGCTCCTCGACAGGAATCAGCGGCTTGCCCGTTACGCGATCGAGTACGAACACCCAACTCGATTTCCCGACTTGCGCAATCGCCGGCGTTCGTCGTCCGTTCTGGACGAAGTCGAACAGCGCGCCCGCGGTCGGCATGTCGATGTCCCAGATGTCGTGATGGACGGTCTGGAAATGCCAGAGGTACTTTCCGGTCTGCGCATCGACAGCAACGATCGAGTTCGCAAACGCGTTGTTGCCAGGCCGATCGCCGCCGTAATAGTTTGTCGCCGGTCCCGCGATCGGCAAATAAACGATGCCGCGGTCGACGTCTACAGGCGCGGCAAAGCCCCACATGTTCGCGCCGCCGCGATCCTTCCAGCCGTCGCCCCAGGTGTCGTTGTACTTCTCACCGGGCCGCGGAACGGTCCAGAACTCCCACAGCTTCTTGCCAGTGACGACATCGAACGCGCGCGGATTGCCCGGGGGTCCTTGCGGCGTCTCACCACTTGCGGCGCCGATGATGGCGACATCGCGATAGATCGTGGGCGTTCCGCCGTACGGCACACCGACGGTGACCGCGCCTTTCTCACCGAAAGTGTCAACCAGCACGCCGGTCGCCGCATCGACCGCGATCAATCGATTGCCGCTCATGAACAGGATGCGGGGCGCCAGCTTGCCGTCGCCTGGCCAGTAGCCGACGCCGCGTGCCGACGCGGTTGGTCCCGCAGGCGCACCGCCACGGCCACGACCACCACCGCCAGCACGAGGCGCAACCTGTGCATCGGTCGGCGGCGCCGCTGGAGCGGGAGCGGCAGCGTCTTGCAGCGTGTGCGCCCAGATCTCCTTGCCGGTGTCGCCATCAAGCGCGACCACGCGAGTCCCGCTCGAGACGTACATCACGCCATTGACGACGAGCGGCACTGACGAGGCGCCGCCGCCCAGCCGTGTCGTCCAGGCTTCTTTGAGCGATGACACGTTGCTCGCGTTGATTTGCTTCAACGGGGAGTAACGGTCCGCCGCGAGATCACGATTGATGGTTCGCCAATCGCCATCGGGCACGGCATTCTGCGCGCGGCCCGACTGTTGGGCCCAAACGCCGGCGCCAATCGCCACGATTCCCGCGAGTGAGAATCCCAAGAGATGTTTCATTCGTCTCTACTTCCGTGGCAGCGCGTAAGCGATATAGGCACCGGGCGCCGGAGGCGCACCACCGCGACCGCGTCCGCCACCACCAGCACCAGCGCCACGCGCAGCCTGCGCTTCAGGCCCCCCTTGCGGCAAAGCCGCTGGGGCCCCTTGCGGCGCAGCCGCCGCGGCCGGGGCCACGCCGCGAGCAGGCGCCGGTCCACCAAAGCGCGCCGGGAAGAGACCCGCACCGGCAGCCACCGGCAACACGATGAACTGACGACCCCCGACTTCATAGGTTGCCGGAACGCCTTCGGATCCGGTCGGCAGATCCTTGCTCCACACAACTTTTCCTGTCTCGCGATCGTAGGCACGGACCGTGCGGTCCGACGCAGTCGCGACGAACAGCAATCCACCAGCCGTGACGAGCGGTCCGCCACGCGGCATGTGAGCGCCGGTGTTCGCCGGAATGTTGGCCTCAGCGGGTGCGGTGACGCCGCCATCGGGAATGCGCCATTTGATCTCGCCGGTGTTCAAGTCGTACGCCGTGATCTCTGACCACGGAGGACCAATCGCCGTCATGCCATTGGTCGGGCTCTGCATGAAATCGTACGGCGACGTGTATCGCACGGGACCTTTTGCCGCGGCCGCCTTGGCGACCGCCATCAGCTGCGCCTTCTGTTCCGCGGTGATGATTGGGCTCTGCGCGCCACCGCCCAGCGCACCGCCCGCGGTCGGCTCTTCGTTGCTCAACACCAGTCGCATCAGCGTCGGCATGTTCTTCGCCACGACGTAGAGTTCGCCTTTCGTCGGATCGGCTGCGGTACTGCCCCAATTAGCGCCGCCGTTGTGACCGGGCAATTCGATCGAGCCCTCGAGACTGGGCGGCGTGAACAGACCTTCGTTGCGCACGCTCTTCAGCAACTGACGCAGCCGCTCTTTTTCCGCCTCAGGCAGATACGGGTTGATGTCCTTCTCGGTGAACGACTGCCGCGCAAAGGGCGGAACCTTCATCGGGAACGGCTGCGTCGGCGACGACACTTCGCCGGGCACATCGCTCTGCGGCACCGGGCGCTCCTCAATCGGGAACACCGGCTTCCCGGTCTTGCGCTCGAAGACGTAGATGAATCCAAACTTGCTCGCCTGCGCGACAACGTCGATGTTGCGGCCGTTCTGTTTCAGCGTGAGTAGCTTCGGCGCCTGCGGCAAGTCGTAATCCCACAGATCGTGATGCACGAGCTGATAGTGCCAGAGGCGCTTGCCGGTCCGCGCATCGAGGGCGACCAGGCTGTTCGCGAAGAGATTGTTGCCAACGCGATCGCCGCCATAGAAGTCGAACCGCGCCGTGCCGAAGGGAATGAACGCGATGCCGTTCTGCTCGTCGATCGTGAACTCGCTCCAGTTGTGAACGCCGCCCGCCTTCTTATACGCACCCTCTGGCCACGTGTCGTAGCCGAACTCACCCGGATGCGGAATGCTGTGGAAGACCCACGCGATCTTACCGGTCACGACGTCGTAAGCCTGCACGTCGGCGGGTGTCGCATCATAGCCAGCGCCCTGCGCCGGCAACGAGATGATGAACAGGTTCTCGAACACGCGGCCGGGGTTGCTCGTCTGCAGCGGGTTGCGCGCCTCGCGCCACAGCGCAACACGCAAATCCACGCGGCCGTTCTTGCCAAACGTGCTGATCGTCTCACCGTTCTGCGCGTTGATCGCCGTCAGATTCCCGGCATTCAGATACAGCAGCCGGCGATCCTTGCGGTCCTTGCTCTCCCAGTAGTTGAGGCCGCGCGCGCCAATCGCGCCCTGATTTGCGTGGCTCCACAGCTCCTTGCCCGTCGCCGCATCGAGCGCGACGATGGCGTTGCCGGTGCCCTGCACGTACATCACGTTGTCCACGACGATGGGGTTGAACGTGATATTCCCGGCCACTGGATAGGTCCAGGCGACCTCCAGCTGCGAAACATTGGACTTGTTGATCTGGTCGAGCGCGGAGTACTGCGAGGAGTGTGCGCCGCCCTGATAGGCCGTCCAGGTCGTATAGGGTTTGGCACCTCGGCTGCCGTTCGAGCTCGACTGAGCCGTCAGCGTGATGAGAGCCAGCGTGACGATCAACAGGGATACGCCAAGTCTGCGCATGTGAAATTGTCCTTGTGGTCGCGTAAAACGGAGTAGCAAATGTTACCGTAAATCACAGGAAAGTTGAGGCTTCTGGCCGTCGTATAATACGCGCGCGTTCGTGGAAACGTTGCTGGGACGCGTCGTGACACGAACTGGCGCCTCCACGTGAAAGGAGCCGCATGACTCGGCGGTTGCTGCCCCCCCGCTGCTCCGATCGTCATCGCACTTTTAACGCTCATTGCCCCACGGGTGGCCACGCAAACTCACAAGGTCCCGGCGCTCGTCATCACCGCATACAACGGCGGCTCGCCGACCAATAAGTGACGCCGAAGACGTCATGGGGCGAGCCCGACTTGCAGGGCGTATGGAGCAGCGATTGGTGGTTAGTGGTTGGTCGTTCCTAACCAGGAGCAGGTGATGACGAAGCGTGCACTCATAGCTGTTGGAATCGCGACGGTGATTGCGATCGCGTCGCTCGGGACGGTACCTCTCGTAGGGCAGGGAGCGTCGGCTCCCCCGTTAGTCGTGACCGCCTACAACGGCACTGCACCTGAGAAGCCGTATACGGCGCCGAAGACGCCGTGGGGCGATCCGGATCTGCAAGGCGTGTGGTCGAGCGACGACACGCAGGGCATCCCGATGCAGCGCCCGCAGAATATCAGCAGCCTCTACCAGAGTGAGGAACAGTGGGCGGCACGTCAGAAGCAGACACAGCAAGGCGTCCAGAATGCGCTGAACGCCATCGGGACCTTCCGCGGCGACTACGCGCGTCGCGCGTTTCGCCAGACCTCGCTCATCGTCGATCCGGCTGATGGCCGTCAGCCGGCGATCACGCCCGCGGCGGAGAAGCGCCGCGCCTCGCGTGACCGCGGCACATTCGGCGACGGGCCGTTCAACACGCCCGAAGATTTCACGCTGTACGACCGCTGCATCACCCGTGGCATCGTCGGCTCGGTGCTGCGTGTCGTCTACGGCAATGGCAACCGCATCGTGCAGGCGCCCGGTGTGGTGGCGATCAGCTACGAGATGATCCATGACACGCGCGTCCTCTACACGGATGGGCGGCCGCACGTGAATCAAGCGATTCGTCAGTACCTCGGTGATTCGCGGGCACGCTGGGTCGGTGACGAGCTCGTCGTCGACACAACGAACCTGACCGACAAGACCAGCATCGGCCTGAACGGCAACGGCCTCCGCCACAGCGACCAGATGAAGATCACCGAACGGTTCAAGCGCGTCGCCGAGGACGTGGTGCAGTACCAGATCACGATCGACGACCCGGTCACCTACGCGGCCCCGTGGACGATCTCGCTGCCGCTGACGCCGCTCGAGGGCAACGTCCTGCTACCGTACGAGTGTCATGAGGGCAATCTCGCGCTCATGCAATCGCTCAGCGCCGAGCGCGCCGAAGACCGTGCGCTCGAAGAGGACCTGAAGAAGGGAATCAAGCGCGCGCGGCGGCCGGTGCAGGACGGCAACCCGCAGGCAGGCGGTGGTGGCCGTGGCCGTGGCGCCGGCGCAGGCGGTGCGGGCGCGCCGGCTGGCGGACGCGGCAACGCGCCAGCCGAAGGCGATCAGGAACGTTGATCCGGAACGACCCCAGAATTAGTGAGTGGTTAGTGGTCATGTGCCCTCGCCGACTCCGCACGCCAGGGAAATCGGCCCTTGGGCTGGCGCGCGCTGCGACTACGATCCCTTTTCCATTCCCTTGGCCTTGAGCATCGCCTCTACCTTCGGACCTGAGAGGCACGAGATGAGCGACTTCCCCGCTGCCGCGTTGTCGGACTTCACACCCGCGGCGCCGGCGAACGAAACGTAATTCTGGAACTGCATCGGCAACGGACCGACGAGCTCGACGCCGGGCGCGGGAAGGATCTCGCTGACCAGCGTGATGAGCAACTCCGCATCACCGCTCGCGACTTTAGCGGCGGCTCGGACCGAGCCCTGCTCGAGGAGCGTCTTCTTCGTCATCACGTCGGCGATGCCAAGCGCCATCATCATGCGATCGATGTGTGGCCGGCTCGCGCCGTCGCCGGCATAGGTGACCGACTTCGCGGCGAGAAACGTTTTCTTCAACGCCTCGGCATTCCCGATATCGGGCTTCCTGCCGCCGGCGCGGCTACCGATGCCGATACCCGATCGGCCGAGCGGTGTGCGCGCCGCGACCGTGCCCGTCTTGGCCAGGCTCTCCATCGCTTCGGTCGTCATGATCGCGACGTCGAATGGCTCACCCGCGTTCACCTTCTCGATGAGCGCCATGGATGTGCCGGACTGGGCTGTCACCTCGTGACCGATTGAACGTTCGCACGCGGGAGCGAGCTCATCGAACACGGCCCGGAACCCATTTGAAATCAACACACGAACGGCGTGCCCTTGTGCGTGCGAGGCGACGGCACCAACCAGGACCGCGACGAACGTGGCAACGACGGTCTGCATTCTCATGGCGTCACGATCGATTGATGGACAGCGTTCTCGAAGTCCTGGCGAAGTGCGCCGCCGGAACCGCCCTGAATGAAATAGATCGACACGATCTGCTCGGCCGGTTCGACCCAGAAGCTCACCCCGGTGCCGCCCGCCCACCCGTATGCGCCCTTCGACACGCGCAGATTGGCGGCAACCGGATCCTGCACGACCTGCATGCT
This sequence comes from Vicinamibacterales bacterium, assembly GCA_036742665.1. Taxonomy (GTDB): domain Bacteria; phylum Acidobacteriota; class Vicinamibacteria; order Vicinamibacterales; family UBA2999; genus Gp6-AA40. Next base: position 6,761 of record DAINQP010000116.1, read on the forward strand.
GAGGCCGAATCCCATGCCGTGTGCAGGACGGCCGAACTGTCCATTGACCATCTCGCCGGTGTGATTGCTTATCATCAACTGCATCGTGCGCGGACCGAGGAACCGCCGGCCGTTCAACTGCCCTTCGTTGAGCATCATCTGCGCGAACTGCAGATAGTCTTCGGCGGTACTCATCAAGCCACCGGCACCCGAGAAATACACGTTCGAGACAGTCTGATTGCCTGGCCGCAGACCTTGCGGCGTCAGCTGATAGATTGTGACCAGCCGTGATTCCTTGCCGGCCGCCGGAAAGAACCCAGTGTCCTTCATCCCGAGCGGGTCGAACAGCCGCTGTCTCAGGAACGCATCGAAGGTCTGACCGGATACCACTTCCACGACACGACTGAGCACGTCGAAGCCGGCCTGTCCGCTGTAGCGCCACAGCGTGCCGGGCTGGAAATCGAGCGGCACTGCGGCCAGCCTGGGGATGTAGGTGGCCAGCGTGTCGGTTGGCGTGCGCGGCGCAATGCGTGCCGCCGCTGCGGCACCAGGGCCGCCGCTGACCAGACCCGAGCCGTGCTTGAGGAGATCGGCAATTGTAATCGGCCGCGTCGCCGGCACCAGATCGTATGCGGCTTCACCGCCTTCGGCAGGAGCCGGTGCACCCGGCTTCGCGACCGCGACCTTATCAAGTCCTTTGAACTCCGGAATGAACCGAGAAACCGGATCGCTCAGCCGAACCTTGCCCTCTTCGACGAGCATCATGATCGCGACGCCCGTGATCGGCTTCGACATCGAGGCCAGCCGGAACGAGCCGTCCTTCGACATCGGCTTCTTCGACTCGAGGTCCATCATGCCGCGGGCTTCGAAGTGGGCGATGCGGCCCTTGCGCGCGACGAGCGTAACGGCGCCCGCGACATTGCCCATGTCGATGTGACGCTGCACGGCTTCCCCAATGCGCTTCAACCGTTCCGAGGAGAGGCCGACTTCCTCGGGCTTGCCAACTGGGATCGTCCCCGCCACAAGTGGCAATCCCATGAACGCAACGATAGCGATGGACGTCAGTGCACGCATGTTCACTCTTTACCTGAGCCTGCCTCGCCAAAGCGCGAAGCGCGGAGGCGGGCATCCTCTCACCCTCGCGAACACCAGTCAACGGCTTGCCGCAGAAGCGACGTCGCCAAGGCGAGGCCTCGATTACGGATCCGCGCTGTGACGTTTCAAATCGGAACGTGGCGGGAATACAAATCACCGTTCTGAGGTCACTGCATGGCGGAGAGCCGCCGTAAATGCTCACTCGATGGCGCTTACCGCTGAGCAGGACGTGCACGGGTCTGCATCGGGCCGGGCATGTGCCTTGCCACTCTGATGATCGCCAGCAACCGCTGGCCGGATGCCCGTGTGTGGGCATTCACATCAAGGAGATGTGTGGCAGTGATGCGCGCAGTGAAGATGTGGATCGCCGTGGCCGCAGCCGCGTGTGTCGCCGGATGTGCCAACGGCGGCAGCGGACTGACCAGTCCATCGCCGCTTGCCCTCGCGACTCCGTCGGTGCCTTCAAGCTGCGCCGTGCCGGGAGCTCCTCACAATCTGTCCGCCGACGTAACGGCCACGACCGTTAGTCTCTCGTGGTCAGCGGTTGGAGACGCGTCGGATTACGTTGTGCTCGTCGGCTGGTCGCCGGCCAGTTCCGAAAGCGCGTTGACCAACACGTTAGAGCTGCATCACTCGATCGACGATCTGCCGCGGGGCACACACTTCGCACGAGTCCACGCGCACAACTGGTGCGGCACGAGCGCGCCCTCTGAGCCGGTGACGTTTACGGTTCCGTAGCGGTCAATGACAGGTGCCGGCTCCGCCGTCCACCGCGCCACCAGCGACTGGAACGAATTCCCACTGATAGCGTTCTGAGGATAGCGTCAGCTTGAGCACGCCGAACGAGCTGATGCGCTGTTCGCTGTTCGGGTGCAGCGTTGCCGGCTGATAGAGGAACGCGCCGCCGGTGCCGGCGATGAATTGCCGGATTCCCCGCGCTGTATCCGTGCGGCCGTCGGGATCTTGCGGCGCGAACCGCTCGTACATGTGCTCGTGCGCGTTGAGGATGATGTCGGCGTTGAACTCGTAGAGGATCCGCCACAGATCGCGCATCGATTGCGTGTCGCCGTCGGGGCCCGACGTGAAGAGCGGATGATGCCAGTAGGCGATCGTGCAGCGCGCGCGAGTGGTCATCAGATCGTTGCGCAGCCAGGCGGCCTGCCCCGATCCGGCACTCACTGGAATGTTGCTGTTGAGGGCGACGGCGTGCCAGTCGCCGACTTCGAAGCTGTAGTAGCCCTCCCCGGTCGGCCCCGAAGCGACTTCACCGAAGTATTCGAAGTACGGCTGGGCGCCGGCTGACATGTATTCGTGGTTGCCAGGTACCGGGAACGTGCGGCCTTTGTGCCGGCCCCAGGTGTTGTCATAGCAGTTACGAAACTCCTCCCGCGATCCACGGAAGTACGCGTTGTCGCCCAGCGTGAACACATAGCCGCCGATCGAGTCGAGGAGTGCCGCGGTCGCGACCGAGTTGACATCGCACATCGCGATGTCGCCGGCGCCGACAAAGGTCTGCGGTCCGGCCGGCGGCTGCGAGGGTGGCGGAGTCGTCGGTGGCGGGCCAGGTGTTGGCCCTGTCGGCGACTGGCCTCCGCAGTATCCGCATGCCACGCAGACGAGAACGATCAGAAAGCGTCGCATCAATCGGGGAACATCTAAGTATCGCGCACCTGCCAGACAATTGCTGGAGAGAGTTTGCGCCATGTCAAACCGCTGATGGGTAAAATCCCGCGGTATCATTTGCCGCGACCGTAGGTCGCCCTCGCTACATCCAGTGTCCTCCAATTCTGTCGATCAGAAACTGCGCCGTCTGGCGCGCTCCCATTTCGAGGATCGATCCCGGCGGCGCGGCTTGTTGGTCGCCTTTGAGGGGCCCGACGGATCGGGCAAAACCACGCAGCGAAAGCTATTCAAAACCTGGCTCAAAGCCGACGGCTACGACGTCGTGACCACCAAGTGGAACTCGTCCGAGCTGATCCGGCCGATCATCAAAAGTCGCAAGGCGATTCGGGTCCTCAATCCGCTGGAATTCTCGCTTCTCCACGCCGCCGATTTCAGACACCGTATCGAGAACGTGGTGCTTCCTGCGCTGTGGGAAGGCAAGCTGGTCATCGCGGACCGGTTCCTGTTCACGGGCCTGGCCCGTGACGTGGCGCGCGGGCTCGATTTCGACCAAGTCCTCAAGCTTTACCAGCCTTTGCTGTGGCCTGACCTCGTCTTTTACTTTTCAGTGTCGCCGCGCACCTCGCGAGCACGCATCGCGACCACGCGTGCACCGTCGTTCTACGAGGCAGGACAGGACGTGACCGACATCGACGAACCGTCGGCCAGCTACGAGCGGTTCATCACTCGAGTCATCCGCGAATACGAGTCGCTCGCGCTCATCTTCCGCTTCATCACCGTCGATGCGGAGCAGTCGATACACGATCAGCACCAGGAGATCCGCCGGTTGTTCCGCGAGGGCGAGCAGCATCCCTGGTCCGACTGGAACCTCGATGCCGTTGTCGAATGGCTGGCTATGAAGGGCCCGCACTTGTGACGAGGCATGGATCCAGGTTGATCGCGATCGACGGCGTCAATGCCCATGCACTCAAGGCCACCGCCCGGAGCGTCGCCGCTGCCAACCGAGGGCATCACGCCGGCATCAGCTCGTGGGGAGCCTCGGGCATCTTTGACGAGTTGACGGTCGCCGACTCGGAAGCAGGCGCCCCGTCAATGCGCACGCTGCTGCTGCTCTATGCTGCGGACCTGGCATTCAGATTGAGATGGGAGATCGCACCGGCGCTGGACGAAGGGCGTCTGGTGATCGCGGCGACGTATGTCGCGACGCCAATCGCGCTGGGACGGGCGGCAGGACTCGACGCGCACTGGCTCGCCGATCTCTTTCACTTCGCGCCGCCGGCCACCGAGCATCACGTGATCGACCCGGCGCCAGCCAGACTGATCTCAGAGCGGCAGGGGTTCGTGGAATTTGCGTGGCGGCATCTCGACTCGCAGCTCGGCGGCGTGACGCGACTCGAGCTGATGGACCGGACGCGCCGCCACTTGCGCGCCCTCGCGCGGCGTTCGTAGGGGCGACGGATGCGTCCTCTAGCGCGACGCGGCGACGTCGGCGTTGACGAATTGCGTGCGTTCGCGTGCGAAGACGCGCAGCGCCTCGACCGAGGCGACGAACTCGTCATTCGTATATGGCTTGAGCGGGTCAGCCAGCACCGACGGCGCGATCAGCGCATAGGCGCGATCGATCTCGCGCTCGAGCCATCCGCGCATGTCGCCGGCCGGCGCACCCGGCGGCACTTCGCGTGCCACGCGTCCGGCCTCCAGTAGCGTATCGAGATACAGCGCACGGAGATCGGGAGACTCCAACGCGCGATTCATCAGCCGATTGCGGTTTGCTTCGGGAACATCAGTAATGTTGCGCCAGATGGGGTACGCCTGACCCATGACGAAGGCCTGACTCTTGTCCCACACGATTAACCTGAACTGATTCGAGAGCTCGGGGCGATACATAAAGAAATTGTTCATACCCCACTCGCCGAGGACGCCGTCCTGCTCGGCGAGAAACACTTCGGACGCGACGTGCCTGATGAACTGTCCGAGGTCGACGAACTCGGCAACCGCACTGCGAAACACCGCGCCGCTCGACGCGTTGATCGCCTGCACCATGTCGGCGATGACCTCGGGACGCGCATTGTTCTCATGCGTTTCCGGCTTGAATGGCAGCGGCACATAGCTCGCCGCCTCGCGGCCGCGGTCCTCGAAGTAGTATGCCGCCGCATCGGCCGGGTAGTCATAGTCGAAGAGATAGCCGCTGTCTTCGCCGAACTGTCGCGTCAGAAATGATTTGTCCACCGACTCGACGATCGTGTAGAGGCCCGCATACTGGTTGTTGACGAAGAGACGCGTGTAGGCTTCGCGCGAGGCGGGCAGCCCCATGCGCTGGAAGAACAGCATGCTGAGCCACTCGTGCATCTGCGACGGGTCCTGCGTGTTGTTGCGCAACACGAACGACTTCAGGCCAAGGAACTTCTGCGTCGAGGCGTAGCGATCGATATCCACGCGCAGACCGGGCTTGAAGCCGCTCCGGCTGCCATTGCCTCGCGACCGGATGCCGACGTTCCGAATCGTCTCGGTGTTCCACTGCAGATCCGCCGGATAGTAGGCGTTGGACAGGAAGTTGGTCTTGAGCGTCTCCCAGTCGCGGCTATTGATCCACAGCTTGAGATCGTGGAGGACCGAGTCGTCGAAAAACGCCGCGGTGGGATCGCCGATCTGCGTGTGCGCTGGCGACGAGGCGGCAACGAACATCGCCCCGGCCAAGACAGCGAGCAGCATGTGTCGCCACGGAGACATGACGGACTCCTTGCAGGCACGACGCGTGTGTCGCGCTAGATGCCGACCTGGAACCGGAAGACGGGACTCCAGAACGCGTCGCCCGTCGCCACCGGACTGCGCTCCGGATCCTGCGGTTCTTCCCGAATCGTTTGAAACTGCAGCTTCACCCATCGAGTGATGTACCAGTTCATGCCGAAGCTCAGCACATGCTCCCCGGTGGGCAGCATGTTGTCCGCCCTCGGATTCCGTAGCGGCGGCCCCTCGCCGCCAGCACTGTCAAACCGCAAACGCTCGTAGCGGACAGCCGCCTCGAGAGCCCCGAACTTCCGCGCCGGCCGGACCGGCCTCTCCTTTTCTTCGCCAGTCAGCACCCATGTCCCCGACAGGTACCATCCGCGTCCGCGGGCGTCGGCGAGATCCTGATCGCCCAGCCCCTGCCCCTCGCGCGAATCGAGCATGTGCGTGTACTCTCCACGCGCCCCAACCGGGCCGGCGGACCAATCCACGTCAATCTCATAACGTTGACGGTGGCCATTTACGAACACCGGCTCGTAGAACACGAACTGCGACATCACCGTGCGGCCGCGCAGGCCATTCGGATCAACCGACTCATCGTCGAGGGCGGTGTAGGTAAACGCACCGCCCACTTCGGCCTTGGCCAGGCCGGTGACCGAGCGAAACGGCGTGCCGGTTACGCGTACCGCGACCGTGTCGCCGCCGCCCTCGATCGTCGATGAGCGAGCGTTTTCGCCATCCTGCTGAAACCAACCGGCCCAGTAGTTCAGACCGCGATCGAAAAAGCGGCCGTGCACGGCGACACCAATGTCTCTGGCCGGCGCCAGATAGCTGGCGCTCAGGGACCGATAGATGAAATCGAGATTCGAGATGCCGGTGAGCTGCTCGAGTCCAAATGGAATCTTGAACTTGCCCGCGCGTACCTGCACCGCGTCGCTGATATTGGCGTCCACGTAGACGTCCTTCCATGCGCTCTTCGTGCGCGTGGCCGGATCGGCCGATTCCCGCTCAGTCAGCTCACGCTCGATACTGAACTGCACCCGATTGAAGAACTCGCCTTCAATTCCGATGCGCGCCCGATGAATCTCGAAATTGTCGAAATCGGATGGATCGTCCCCCGGATCGCGCGCGTCCCATTGAAACCTTCCGAGGAAGTCGAGGCGGAACAGACGGCCATTGCGCACCTGCGGATGATCGCGCCAGCGGAACTCGAGATCCGGAGCGGGTGCCTGCTGCGCGACAGGAGCCGGTGATGCAGGCGCTGATGGCGGTGATGGAAGCGCTGCAGGCAGCAGCGTCAGCAGCCCGGCAAACACGCCGTTCAGCATGCGGTGTCTCCGTCCGTGGTCGGGGGTGGCACCTTGGCGGCCTCGCTGGCGGCAACGATCGAGAACAGGCCGGAGACCTCGGCGACCGCGGCCGGCTCCGTCACGATCACGGCCACCTCGCGGCGGAAATCGAGACTCATCGGATTCAGCGACAATCCGCCGATTACGGCGAGGCGGTCATCGACCAGCATGATCTTGCCGTGCGAGCGTAAACCGCACAGACGCTTGCCGTCATACAACTCCACGCGCACTCCTTCGGATGAGCGCGTCTGGAGCAGCGTCATCAACGCCGGGTCAGACGCTTTCCGATCGATCAGCCGCACACTGGACGAGGCCTGCGCGATGATTGACGTGAATTGCCGTCGGGCACTCTCAGGACCGACGATTAGCCGCGGTGACAACTGTCCGGGCATCGGCGCCTGTCTGCAGTCCGCGGCCAGCAGGCTGTGGAGACCACTCACCACTTCCGCATCGTGGGTGACGACAATCGCATCGATTGTCTTGGCGAAGCACTTGCGGGTGAAGTTCAACGATGCGATCAGCGCAGGCCCCTCGTCCGCGACGAGATACTTGGCGTGGTACTTGACCACCGGATCCGCATGCGGATGCAGCGAGACGCCAGTCGCTTCGAGCGCTTGCCACAGCTTGCGGAGCCGCTTCCGGCCGCCGCCGGATCGCGACGTCACCAGGACGTCCACCTGCACACCACGCTCGCGCGCCCGCTTCAACTCGTCGAAGATCGCCTGGTCGTTGCAACGATACAACGACAGCGCGAGACGCTCGCGTGCCTGCCGAATCGTGGTGATGACGACCTCGCGGCGAGCGCCAGGTGCAGTCACGACCGCATCGCGAACCAGGCGACTTCGTTCGGCCGTCATACGCGCTTGGGATGCTCCCAGGACACCGCCGTCAATCCCGAGACATCGCGCATCAACTGTGCGCTGAGATCGTCGAGCGACGTTTGCGGATCGAGCCACGTGTGATACTTCACGGTCACCTCGTCAGCCTGCGCGATCTCGCGCGGCTCGAAGACGATCTGGTTGCGGGCAAAGATCTCCTCGACGCGCGTCGACGGGAACGTGCGGCTGTTGGCAACGATCTCGACCGACATCAATCTCGTCTGCTGCTTGGCCATCACTTCGAGGGCGACGAGCGTCAGACACAGGAACGCGGTGCCGAGACCGGCCACCGCAAACGCACCGAGACCGGCCGACATGCCCAGTCCCATCAGCAGGAACAGGATGGTTACGTCCTTGGGATCGTCCACTGGCGTTCTGAACCGGATGATGCTCGCCGCCCCAGCGATGCCGAAGGCGCGGGCCAGCGAGTTGCCGATGATGATCATCATCAGCGCGCCAGACACGCAGAGCAGCATCTGCGCCTGCTCCATCGATCGGCTGTTGGCACGATCGCGCGAGGACGGCTGGTGCACTGCCGTGACGAGAATGCCGATCAGCGCCGCGGCCACGAGCTTGCTCAACTCGATGAATGGCTGACCGATCGTGAAAACTGGCGGGTCCGTCGTCGCGCCGGCGATCGCCGTGGTCACGGCCTGGCCAAATCCTGAGAGCTCAACCTGCCACCGCAGCCCGGCCCACACCAGAGCCGTACACAACGCGGTGCCACCAGCGGCGGCCCTGATCGCGTCCCACGGCCACGCGGCGATCTTCGCTGCATCGACCGACTCGTATATCTGGAAAATGCCGCCGAGATGGGAGAGGTCGATGACCTCGGACACCCTGCGCCGCGCCGCGGCGAGCCGCAGTGTGCCGTCCACGCGCCGCGAGCTGGTGTGAGCTCTGACGAGAGCGCGAATGCCAGCGCTGTCGATCGCCTCCACGGCGGCCAGATCGACCACCAGGTTGCGATAGCCGGCGCGGATCAGCTGTTGCAGCTGGCGCTCGAAGGCCTCGGCCGCGCCGCCGGCGACGAGCGGCTCACGGGGCGAGAGCAGCATCCTGGCGCCGCCGAGGCGTGAAGCAGGCATTGGGTAGGCGGCCCAATGGTAACGCTAGTTGGTGGACCGCTACCTAGTTAACGACGAACCACACTATCGCTAACATGTACGGGCGAGGGTGCCTCGCACGGAAAGCCGTAGGGGCAAAGGTTGCCTCGCCAAGGAACGCCGGTAGAGGCGAGGCATGCCTCGCCCGGAGGGAGAAGTGTAGGGGCGACGCACGCGTCGCCCCCACGACGATTAAAAGTCGATCTGCGCGCTCAACTTCACGAAACGAGGCGTCAGCACCGACTGCGGGGCCAGCCACGCGCCACCCGGCGCAAAGGTCTGGTTATAGCTGAGGATCGCATCCGAGTTGAGGATATTGAAGATATCGATCCCGACGTGCGTGCGCGTGCCGCCGAAGCGTACGATCTTCGCGAATCGCAGATCGATCTCGTTCACACGGTCTCCCCAGACCTGACCGGGCTCGATGAGATCGACGGCAATGGTATTCCCGGCGCCCTGTGCGGTGCGGCCAAGGATCGCCGAGATGGTGTCCTTGGGAGCGTTCCACGTTGCGCGGAGCGGGGCACCCTGATCGCTGCGGACGGTACCCGCAATGAGTACGTCAACCTTCGGCACCGTGTAGGAAACCAGCCCGGTCACCTTGGTCACGAAGCCGGGATCCTGATGACAGTAGGGATTGGTCGGCCCCAGAATCGCGCCGAACAGACCCACGGACAGCTCCGGCAGAGAGGCGCGTAGATCGCAGTAGTCGTTGACCGTCTTGCCGGTGTTCACTCCAGCCGTCATGGTCAGGCCGTTCGCCGCACGCGCCGTCAGGTTCACCAGCACGCCGTTGTAGACCTGCGATTGACCACCGAAGTTGTCCGCGAACGTGACGTTGTTGCTCGGGATCCGTGCGAACCCCTCCGGCGTGAGATTCAGCATACCGGGAATCGCGTAGCCGCCGCCCCCGGGCAGCCGAGGATCCGACGGCGCCGTCAACGTGAACGATGAGAATTCGGCAGCGCTCAGCGCCGTGTTGTCGGTCGTGGTGTAGTGCGTCAGCCAGCGATGGAAGTAGCCGGCCTCGACTGACACACGCGGCAGCAGTTGCTGCTGTACCGACGCACCGATCTGCCAGTCGCCCGGTCGCACGTTCCAGCCGTTGAGGATGGCCGGATCGATCGCTGCGGTCACCAGCTGATTCGTGCCGAACGTCGGCGAGTTCATGCGGCCGCATTCGCCGTTGGCATCAACCACCAGCAGGTTACATTGCGGGATGAAGTCGCCGGGAATACCGCCAGGCACCGCCGCGACGTCGTTCCATGTCCGGCTCGTCTGCGTGGCAATGCGCGCGATCGGATTGGAAATCGAGTAGTTGCCGTTCAAGTTGCTGGCCGGCTCCAGGTACTTGCCGAAGTTCACCTTGAGCGACGTCTTCCCGTTGCCGAACACGTCGTAGGCGACGCCGCCGCGCGGCGAGATGTCCTTGTAGGCGCTGACGCCGGGTGTCTCGGGGAACGACAGCTGCGTGAGCAGGAAGTTCGTCGGACCAATCGTCTGTTCCGGCGAATAGCTCCACGCGCGATCGAAGCGCAGCGCGCCTTGCAGTGTCATCCGGCCCATCGTCCATTGATCCTGCGCGTAGAGCGCGGTGTAACGCACACGGTCCATCTGTTTGTACACGCGCAGCGTCTGCGTAAGCTGGCTCGGCAGGCCGCCATTGAACGTGTACGCCAGATTCAGGTCGTTGCCATGGTTCTCGATGTCCTCGCGCAGGAATCCGCCGATGTAGCCGAACTTGTAGCTGTGCGCGCCGGTAACGTAGGAGGCCGCCGCGCGCCACGTATTCGGGTTGTCGAAGTCCTCGGCCCAGTTCGCCGATCGGTAGGCCAGGTTCGCCACCGCACCGTTGCGCGCGGTCTGCTCGGTGACACGCACGAGGCTTCTCGTCAGGTTGCCTGGCGCCTCGTTCGGTCCCCACTTGGCCGTGTACGAACCAAGACCCGCTTCCAGCAGCAGCTTGTTGGTGACGGGAGAGGACCATGTGAACTGACGGTTCTGCACGAGCACGTGCAGATACTGCGCCGTTTCCGGCGACGTCGTCGCCGTCAACCCGCCGAGACCGAGCGCGCCCACCACAGCATCGTCAGGTTGGTTGCGACAGGCGTCGTCGCCCGACACGGACGCGCCGTTGCACGGCACCTGCCAGTCCCAGTGAATATTGAACTTGTTGCGGGGCGTGGCCTGCACCGTGAAGCGGGCGCTATACAACTGAAAGCTCTCGGCGCCACGCGCTTCTTTCGTGCGATCGGGAATGTAGTCCCACGCGTTGGGATTGTTGGCGTTCAGGTTCGGGAAGATGCCGGGAATCGTCCGGTGCTGTCCTTCGTCTCTCGCCGTCACGTAATACCAGATTCGATCCCTGACGATAGGGCCGCCGACGCCGCCGGTGAAATCCCACTGCTTGATCAACTTGCCCGGCGTCTGCAGGCCTGCCGTGCGCAGCGCGTCAGAGTAGTTGTCGCCAACCATTCCACGCGACACGCCGGAGAGATACGCCTGTCCGGACATCGTGTTTCCACCGCTCCTCGGAACGATGCTGAGCGTGGGGCCGCCGACTTCCGCTTCGCCCAACCCGCCCGATGTTGTCGTCGCGATTTCGGCCGCGTTCGACACATCGGCGACGTAGGTCGAGACGCCGCCGCCGTTCAACGCGGCGCCGGTGTTGAGACCATCGACCTGCATACGGCCTTCGTTGCCGCGTCCGCCCATGCCGCCGAATACGGTCATCTGCGGCGTGACCTGCACGTCCGCGGCGGCACCCGCCTGCGTGACGATGCCGGGAATGAGCACTGCTGTCGCCGCCCACGAGCGCGCGGTCGGAGCGGTCGTCAGAATCTCGTGGTCGAGCGTCGTCTGACGACGAATGCTCTGCGTGTCAACGATCGGTGATTCACCAGTGACGGTAATCGTTTCCTCTAGGCCGCCGACCTTGAGGTCGGCATTAATGGTGGCGTTGAACGAACCCGTCAGCTCGATGCCTTCGCGCTTGATGACTGAGAAGCCGGGCAGCGTGAACGTGACCGAGTAGGTTCCCGGTCGCAAGTCAACGATTCGATACTGGCCGGAGTCGTCGGTGACCACCGACCGGACCTTTTCAATGAGGACGGGGCTTGCGGCTTCCACCGTGACGCCCGGCAGCACGGCGCCGGACG
>DAINQP010000117.1:0-18507 GCA_036742665.1 Vicinamibacterales bacterium
TGTTCGGCGGCGCCGGCGTCGGCAAGACCGTCATCATCATGGAGTTGATCAACAACATCGCTACGAAGCACGGCGGTGTCTCCGTGTTCGGCGGTGTCGGCGAACGCACGCGCGAAGGCAACGACCTTTGGCTCGAGTTCCAGGAGTCGGGCGTGATCGACACGAAGGACCCGTCGAAGTCGCGTGCCGCACTCGTCTACGGACAGATGACGGAGCCGCCGGGCGCGCGTTTGCGCGTGGGCTTGTCGGCGCTGACTGTCGCCGAGTACTTCCGCGACGCCGAGAACAAGGATGTGCTCCTGTTCATCGATAACATCTTCCGCTTCACGCAGGCGGGTTCGGAAGTGTCGGCGCTGCTTGGACGTATGCCGTCCGCCGTCGGGTACCAGCCGACATTGCTGACCGAGATGGGCGAGCTGCAGGAGCGCATCACGTCAACCAAGCGCGGCTCGATCACCTCGGTGCAGGCCATCTACGTGCCTGCCGACGACTACACCGACCCGGCGCCGGCAACGACCTTCGCGCACCTCGACGCGACGACAAACCTGTCGCGACAGATCGCGGAACTGGGCATCTATCCAGCGGTCGATCCTCTGGCGTCGACGTCGCGCATTCTCGATCCGCGCGTGCTGGGCGAGGAGCACTACAACGTGGCTCGCTCGGTGAAGCAGGTATTGCAGCGGTACAAGGATCTGCAGGACATCATCGCGATCCTGGGGATCGACGAGCTCTCCGAGGACGACAAGCTGACGGTGTCGCGAGCCCGGAAGATCCAGAGGTTCCTGTCGCAGCCGTTCTTCGTCGCCGAACAGTTCACCGGATTCAAGGGCAAGTACGTGCAGATCGCCGAGACCGTGAAAGGCTTCAAGGAAATCGTCGACGGCAAGCACGACGATCTGCCGGAGCAGGCCTTCTACATGGTCGGCACTATCGAAGAAGCGCAGGAAAAGGCGCAGACGATGAAGGCGGCCTGAGGTCGGGGGACACATGGCCATCCCGACGAAGCTGACGCTCGAGATCGTAACGCCCGACCGGGCGCTCGTCACTGAGCAGGTGGACGAGGTCGAGTTGCCCGGTGCCGAAGGCTATTTCGGCGTGCTGCCTGGGCACACGCCACTGCTGTCCAGCCTGAAGGTCGGCGAACTGTGGTACCGCGTCGGCGAGGAGAAGTTCTATCTCGCGGTCGCCTTTGGGTTCGTCGAAGTCCTTCCTGACCGCGTCACGGTGCTGGCACAGATCGCCGAGCGCGCACAGGACATCGATGTGGCTCGAGCCGAGGCGGCGAAGAAACGCGCCGAGGAACGCGTAGCCCGTGTTTCGCCGCAGGCCGATCTGGACTTCGAGCGCGCTCGCGTCGCGCTCATGAAGTCGATGATTCGGCTGCAGGTGGCTTCCCGCGCACGCACCCGGGCTTAACGGGTATAAATGGGGACGCAGGACCGGTCCTAAAGGCCGGCCCATTCCCGATTGCTACACAGCCTCAGACAACTCTTTCGCCACCGCGCTCTCGTCCAGAGCCTCGTTGCGCGCGAACTGAAGGCGCGCTATCGCGGATCGACTCTCGGGCTGCTGTGGTCGTTCATCAACCCGCTTCTGCTGCTGTCGATCTATACATTCGTTTTCACGACCGTGATGCCGGGCGCGCGCAGCGCCGGCATCGAGCCGTTCTCGCTCTTTCTCTTCTGCGGACTTCTGCCGTGGACCTGGTTCTCCTCGTCACTACTCGAGGCATCGAACTCGCTGATCGCCGGCGGCAACCTGATTCGTAAGGTGCTTTTCCCCGCGGAAGTGCTGCCGATCGTCAGCGTGTTTGCGGGGTTGGTGCACTTCTGCCTTGGGCTGCCGATTCTCGCCGCGTTCTTCGTCTACTACCGCGTGCCGGTGCCGTTGACAGATCTCGCGTGGTTTCCGGTTATCGTCCTGGAGCAGCTCGTGCTGACGCTTGGGTTCGCGCTGATGCTGTCCGCGCTGACGGTTCACTTCCGCGATCTCCGTGACCTTGTGGCGAATGTGCTCACACTCGCGTTCTTTCTGACGCCGATCATCTATCCGCTCTCACAAGCGCCGGCGTGGGCACGCCCACTCCTGAACCTGAATCCATTCACTATGCTCGCCGTGTCTTATCAGGAAGTGCTCGCGATTCCGGGCCCGTTCCTCGGTTGGCCGCGGCTGTTGATTTTCGCCGTCGTGTCGATTCTGGTATTCGCGGCTGGTTACTTCGTGTTCGACCGATTGCGCGACACGCTGGCGGAGGAAGTGTGAACGCCATCGAAGTTCGCGACGTTCGAAAGACCTACAGGCGCTATGGCCGGCGTAAGACCTTCGGCACATTGAAGAGCGCAATCCTGACCGGCCGCGTCGCGCGTGACCTGAAGGAAGACGGTGCGTTCGACGCGCTCAAGGGTGTGTCCTTCGATGTGCCGACAGGTAAGACCTTCGGCATCGTCGGGCGGAATGGCTCAGGCAAGAGCACGATGTTGAAGCTCATTGCCGGGATTGGTAGACCAACATCTGGCGAGGTCAAAGTTAACGGTCGCGTGTCAGCTCTGATCGAACTGGGTGCCGGGTTTCACCCGGAAATTTCCGGGCGGGATAACGTGTTCATCAACGGCATGATGCTCGGTCTCTCAAAACGCGAGGTCGCGCGTCGTTTCGATGAGATCGTGACATTTGCTGAGCTCGAGGATTTTATTGACGAGCCAGTGAAGACGTATTCGTCCGGTATGTACATGCGTCTTGGCTTTTCCGTCGCCATCAACGTCGATCCTGACGTGCTGCTCATCGACGAGGTTCTCGCGGTTGGTGATGAAGCATTCACGCACAAGTGTCTCGATAGGTTCGCAGACTTCCGTCGGCGAGGCCGTACAGTGCTCCTGGTCACGCACTCGCTCGACATGGTGAGCCGCTTCTGTGATGCGGCGCTGTGGCTCGACCATGGCGTTGTGCGTGCCGAGGGAGATCCGCGACGAGTGATCGACGCCTATCTGCTCGACGTCGCTGCTGCCGAAAACAGAGCGCTCGATCGACGCCCTGCCACGTCTGTCGCAGCGATCACCGAACAGCCTGAGGACATGATGAAGGCCAACGAGGGGCGCTGGGGCTCCCAAGAGGCCGAGATTGCGTCAGTCGAGTTTGTTCGAAATGATGGCTCCTCCGCGTACGTGTTCGAGTCTGGAGAGCCGCTTGCTATTCGAATGCGTGTGCGCGCACATCGTCCGCTGACTGACTTCGTCTTCGGCGTCGCATTGTTCAGCGCCGAGGGAGTCTGCTGTTATGGGACGAATACAGATATTGAAGGGGCTAAGCCGCACGAATTTGCCGGCGACGCTGAGGTCGGGTTTGTAATCGACAGCCTGTGCCTCGTGGCCGGCACCTATACGGTGGACGTTGCCGTTCACCGCAGGAACGGCGTACCGTACGACTATCATCGATCGCTCTACACCATCCGGGTCACCTCGAAACTCAACGAGACCGGCATCGTACGGCCCCCCCACCGGTGGACGTTTTCGAGCGGCATCCGTATTTCTGGTCTGTGAGAACCGCCAGCTTTCCAGTTCTGTCGCGACAACAGGCGTCAGCGTTCGCGAGGCGCGTCCGCGCGAACGGTGGCCGTGTCGTGTTTACCAACGGTGTGTTCGATCTGCTTCATCCTGGTCATATTCGATATCTGCGCGATGCACGTGCGTTCGGTGACGCGTTGATCGTCGGCGTCAACTCCGATCGGTCGGTGCGGGCCAACAAAGGACGGGCTCGCCCGATTACGCCGGAAGGCGAGCGTGCCGAACTCATCGCGTCGTTGCGCAGCGTTGATGCTGTCACCGTGTTCGACGAGGACACGCCGCGCGCCTTGATTACCGCCGTGCAGCCCGATGTCCTGGTCAAAGGCGCCGACTGGGGTCCTGACAACATCGTTGGGCGCGATGTTGTGGAAGGACGGGGTGGTGCGGTGGTTCGTGTCGCGCTCGCTGAGGGCTTTTCTTCGACGGATTTGATCGAGCGAGTGCGCGGAGCGGATCGGTGACGACCTCCGCTCCATCGCTGTCGCTGCGGTCGCTGCTGGGAAAGAGTGCGGTCTTGTCAGCCCTCGGCCGTGCGCAGGTCACCGCCGGCCTCACGCCGGCGAGTAAGGCGCTGGCGGCCGTTCATGCGGCGCGCGCTGCAGGCGCGCTCACATTGCTGGTCGTCCCGACCGATCGAGATGTCGAGCAGATGACCTCGGACGCGCGCTTTTTCTATGGCGCGCTCGAGGGCGCATCATCGGCCGCGGTCGAGCAGGCCGTGCTCCCGCTTCCTTCGATTCAGGTCGATCCTTATCGCGGCATGACGCCTCATTTCCGCGTGGCGGCGGCGAGGGCCCGTGCCCTCCATGCCGCCGCGTCTGGAACCGCACGCGTGATCGTCGCGTCGGCCGCGGCGCTTCTGCCGCGCGTAAGTCCGCGCGAACGTTTGCTGCGCGCATCCATCGAGCTCCGGCCAGGGACGGAGATCGAGCCGCAGCGATTGGCCGATCTGCTGGTAGACGCTGGCTTTTCTCGCGAAGAGCCGGTGGATGAACACGGCGCCTTTGCCGTGCGTGGTGGCATCGTCGACGTGTTTCCCGCGGCTGACACCGAGCCGGTTCGCATCGAGTTCGTCGGCGACGTTGTCGAGAGCCTGCGACGCTTCGATCCCGCGACACAACGTTCCACCGGCGCCACCGATCAGGTGCACATCGTCCCCGCGCGCGAACGTTTCGACGAGGCCCTGATCGGCGTGCTCGATTTCCTTTCCGAGTCGCAGCGACTGGCGGTGCTGATCTCCGAATACGAGCAGGTCGAGCAACAGGCGCTGAAGGTGCGCGAGCAGCTCGAGATCAGTTCCCACGAAGCAGCGGCACGCGGTCACGTCGCCGCTCTGCCGGTTGACGAGGCGTTTGTCGAGTGGTCGGCACTCGAACCCCGAACGAAGTCAGCCAGCCGTCTCGAGGAGCTGTCTGTCGAGGATGAAAGCGGGGTCCACCACGTCTCCGCACAGCCGGCGATGGAGTTCCGCGGCCGTGTCGGCGACTGGATTGCCGACGTACGACACGCGAGGGAGCAAGGCGACGCCGTCCTCTTCGTTGCTGACAGTCCAGGCCGCGCAGAGCGCACGATCGAGATCCTTCGCGAGTACGACATTGTCGCGGTGCCCGTCGAGGACGCCGACGCACATGCCGCCGCTGTCCTCGTCGCGGTCGGCACCCTGTCGCGGGGGTTTCGTCTCGCGAATGCGGGCATTCAAGTCTACGCAGAGACCGACGTTTTCGAAGAGGAGCGCCGTCCTTCGGAAAAGCGCCGCAGTCTCGCACAGACGTTTCTTTCTGACCTTCGCGATCTCAAGGTCGGCGATCTGGTCGTGCACGTCGATCACGGGATTGGAGAATTTGTCGGCCTCAAACAGCTCACGACAAGCACGCAAACGTCGGGTGGCGCGAGTACCGGCCAGCAGGAGTTCCTCGAACTTCGTTATCACGGCGACGACAAGCTCTTCGTGCCGGTTGAACGGCTGGATCTCATTCAGAAGTACACCGGCGGATCACGTCCGGCGCTCGATCGGCTGGGCGGGACGACGTGGGAAAAAGCCAAGACGCGCGTCAAGAAGGCGATGCGCGACATGGCCGAGGAGTTGCTCAGGCTGTATGCGCAGCGGAAGGCCGTCCCTGGTCACGCGTTCTCGGCGGATACCCATTGGCAGGAGGAGTTCGAAGGCGCGTTTCCCTATGAGCTGACTGTGGATCAGTCCACAGCGATCGCGGACATCAAGCGCGACATGGAAACCGCGACGCCGATGGATCGCCTGCTGTGCGGAGACGTCGGCTACGGTAAGACCGAAGTGGCAATGCGCGCGGCGTTCAAAGCCGTCATGGACGGCAAACAGGCCGCCTTCCTTGCGCCGACAACCGTGCTCGCCTTCCAGCACTTGAAGACGCTGCGCGATCGATTTGCGGGATTCCCCGTGACCATCGATATGGTCAGCCGCTTCCGAACGAAACAGGAAACGAAAGTGATTCTTGACGACCTGGCGGTCGGCAAGGTGGATGTCATCGTCGGCACACACCGCCTGCTGTCGAAGGACGTGATCTTCAAGGATCTCGGTTTGCTCGTGGTGGACGAGGAGCAGCGCTTTGGCGTGGCGCACAAGGAGCGCATCAAGCAGATGCGCAAACGCGTCGACGTGCTGACGATGACCGCGACGCCTATTCCGAGGACGTTGAACATGTCGCTCGTCGGCATTCGCGACATGTCGGTGATCGAAACGCCTCCCAAGGACCGCCTCTCGATTCAGACCAACGTCGTCAAATTCGACGCGCCGGTGATCGAACGAGCAATCAGGAACGAGCTCGGTCGCGGCGGGCAGGTGTACTTCGTCCACAACCGCGTGGAATCGATTTTCTCTATTGGCAATCTCCTGCAGCGGCTGGTGCCCGAAGCAAAGATTGTCGTCGGGCATGGACAAATGGGCGAAGAGGAACTCGAACGGGCGATGCTCGGCTTCGTCGATCGCAAGTTCGATGTGCTGCTCGCGACGACGATCGTCGAGAACGGCCTCGATATTCCGAACGCGAACACGATGATCATCAACCGCGCCGATCGGTACGGGCTTTCGCAGCTGTACCAGTTGCGCGGCCGTGTCGGCCGATCCGATCGACCCGCGTACGCTTATCTGTTGATTCCTCCGCAGGAAGCGCTTTCCCCCGTCGCTCGCAAGCGGCTGGCTGCGATCAAGGAGTTCAGCGACCTCGGCAGCGGGTTCCGCGTCGCAGCGCTCGACCTCGAGATTCGAGGTGCCGGCAATCTGCTCGGCGGTGAACAGAGTGGCCACATCGATGCGGTTGGCTTCGAGATGTACACGAAGCTGCTCGAGGAAACAATCCGCGAGCTACGCGGCGAAGAGATCGAAGACGATGCGCGGGCGACGGTGAATCTGCGCGTCGATTTGAAGATCGACGAGGACTATATACAGGACATGAACCAGCGACTGATGGTCTATCGCAAGGTCGCGTCCGCGCGTACACGTCAGGAGCTCGATGCCACGATGGAAGGCATCCGCGACCGCTATGGTCCGCCGCCAGGTTCTGTCTTGAACCTGGCCGAGTATGGCCGCGCCCGGATTCTTGCCGATGCCATCGACGTCGAGAGCATCGATCGCGAGGGCCGGATGGTGGTCATCCGGTTCAGGCCGAACGCCAGGCTGGATCCGATGCGGCTCGTGAAGGTCGTCGGTGGCTGGCCAGGCGCTACGCTGGTGCCTCCAGTCTCCGTGAAGTTAGACGTAGAAGCCCCGCTTGCAGCGATTCCGCCGCCGACGCGCGCAGCGCCTCGATCGTGGGCCAGCGGCAAGCACACCGGGCGAGCTGGATCGAAGTCAGACAGCGCCGGGAGTTGGTGGACCGCTCGCGCGACGGCTGGCGAGGTGCGGCCGGGCTTCTCGAAGGAAGAAATTCTGCGGAGGCCGGAGAGCGACCCGCGTGCGGAGGATGGCATGTTCTCTCGGCTTATCGGGCTGCTCCATGCGCTGGCACCGGATGGGCCAGACCTTTTGGGCCGGTCAAACGTCAAGTAAAATGACTGATCGGTAAGGAATTGTATGTTGAAGCAGTTGGTCGTCGCCGCATCCGTCGCCGCCGTCGTTGTCACGATTCCGCTGCATGCGGAAATAGTCGAGCAGGTGCTCGTGAAGGTAAACGGCGAGATCATCACCAAGACGGAGTTCGAAGCCCGACAAGTGGCTGAGCTTCGCAATCGCCCCGAGTTGGCCAAGGCATCCACCGGAAACGCCGAGTTCGTTCGCGCTGTCGCGCAGATCACGCCTGATCTCATCTTGAATGCCGTTGACGAGCTCCTGATGGTGCAGCACGGCAGGGAATCCGGTTACGCGCTCGGTGACCAGCAGTTCGCCACCATCGTGGAGAACATCAGGAAATCCAACAACCTCGAGGACGAGACCCGCTTCAAGGAAGCGCTGAAGCAGGAAGGTTTGTCTATGGACGACCTGCGACGGAACCTTGAACGCCAGATGCTCGTGCAGCAGGTCACTCGCGTCGAGATCATGGAGAAGATCAGCATCAACGACGAAGAGGCGCGCGCCTATTACGAGCAGCACCGCAACGAATTCACATCGCCGACCGAAATCACGCTGCGCGAAATTCTGATTGAGGTGCCGACATCCGATCGGGGTGTCAACGTCGCCGAGGACGATGCGGCGCGAGAGAAAGCTGAGGATCTCCGCAAGCGCCTCCTCGCTGGTGAGCCGTTCCCGCGTTTGGCGGGAGAGTTCTCCGCCGCTTCGTCGAAGGCCAATGGCGGGCTCATCGGACCGATTCATTCCGATGAACTGGCTCCGCAACTCCGCGACATGCTGGCCCCGCTGAATATCGGTGACATCACCGGCGTGCTTCGCACGCAGCGCGGTTACCAAATCCTCAAGCTTGAATCACGAACCGACTCGAAGGTGAAGACCTTCGAAGAGGCGCGCGGGGACATCGGGAACAGAATCGGCGACCAGAAAATGCGCGGCGAGCGCGAACGATATCTCGACAAGTTGCGCGAACAAGCGACCATCACCTGGCGTAACGACGAACTCAAGAAAGCCTACGAGGCCGCGCTCGAGCGCCGCCGTCAAGCTTCCGCAGCGAACTCTCAGGCGTCGTCGGCGAATTGAGGGTGCGAGGGCGTGCGCGGATAGCTTGATGGACGAGAGCTGGTTTGCGTTGTGGACGCGTTCGCGCCACGAGCAGGTGGTCCGGGAACAGCTCGCACAGAAGCACATCGAAGCCTTCCTTCCAACCGTCACCCGTTGGAGCCGGTGGAAAGACCGCAAGAAGAAGATCGACTGGCCGCTTTTTCCCGGCTATTGTTTCGCGCGTTTCAATCCCAGCGAGCGGCTCCCGGTGCTGAAGTGTACCGGCGTTGTGAACATTATTTCGTTCGAAGGCGAGCCAGCGCCGATTCCCGAGCGCGAGATTGACGGCATCAGACGGCTCGTCGAGAGCGATCTCGCCTACGATCCGTGTCCGCTGATTCGCGAAGGCATGATGGTGGAAGTCGTGCATGGCCCGTTGACGGGAGTGGTTGGCCGTCTCGTGCGGAAGAATGAGAAGGCCCGCTTGGTGCTGTCCGTCGATCTGATTGGCCAGGCCGTCAGCGTCGAAGTTGACGCGGCGGATGTCCGCGCCTATTAATCGCGTATGAAGATTGGCTCGGTCGAGCTGACCTCACCCTTTGTCGTCGCCCCGATGGCGGGCATGACCGATACCGCCTTCCGTCGACTCGTGAAGCGACAAGGCGGCTGCGGTCTGGTCGTGACCGAGATGGTCTCGTCCGAAGGGTTGGTCCGTGGCATCGATCGTACGCTGGAGTACGCGGAATACACCGAAGAGGAACGGCCGGTCTCGATCCAGATCTTCGGTGGCGATCCCGTCAAGATGGCTGACGCCGCGCAAATCGTTGAAGGCATGGGTGCCGACATCGTTGATGTGAACATGGGATGCCCAGTGCCAAAGATCTCGAAGCACAACGCCGGATGCAGTCTCATGCGCGATCCTGGCCACGCCGCGCGAGTCGTTGGCGCGATGGCCAAGGCCGTCAACATTCCAGTCACGGTGAAGATGCGCGCGGGATGGAACGATCGCGATCGCAATGCGGCGCTGCTCGCGCGAATGGTGCAGGATGCCGGCGCCGCGGCGGTGACGATTCACGGCCGCACCGCGGAGCAGTCGTACAAGGGACTGGCCGATTGGAAGCTCGTCTCTGACGTCGCGTCGACCCTCGAGATTCCTGTCCTCGGCAGCGGTGATTGCGTTGAGCCCGAACAGATCATCGATCGCCTGGCCACCGGCGTCAGCGGCGTGCTCGTGGGTCGCGGCGTCTTGCGCAACCCGTGGATTCTGGCGCAAGCGACGGACGTCGCGTCGGGAGGTCTCGCGCGAACGGTGAGCCTGCGTGAACGAGGGCAGTTCCTGCTGGACTACATTCAGCTGCTCCTCAGCGAACGCGTCAACGAGGCTGACGGCTTCCGCCACGTGGCTCCTGGTGCCAACCTCACCGAGTCCGTCGATGATGCACGTCCGGCGCGCGGACACGAGCGCTGGGTGATCAACAAGCTGCGCGCCCTCTGTTCGTGGTACTCGAAGGGGCTCGACGGCGGATCGCACCTGCGCGTTTGCATCAACAGCGCGGAACGCGTGTCACAGCTGCGGCAGATTGTTGAGGAGTTCTTTCTCGCGGAAGAAGCCACGGTCCCCTGAACCCTGAACCCTCGGGGACGTGTCGTGACGAGTCTCGCGTAGGCCTACCAGCGCCGGGCGCCCCGATCCTCACCCACCGCAATCGGCATGTGGGTTTCGCGCTCTGCGCGTCCGGAGGACTTTCGGGCGAGACGTGTGCGCGACAGCATTCGGACCTGCGCCACCATGTGAGTACGGTCAATGGCGTGCGCGGCCGCTTCGCGGAGCGTCACATGGCCGCGACAAATCGCACGCGCGAGCGCCTCATCCATCGAGCGCATGCCGCCTGACCCCTGACGCTGCGAGCTCACGAGACCGTCGAAGTCGGCGGACTCGAGCAGCGGCCGCACTGCGTTCGAGTCGAGGATGATGTCTTGAATCAGCATTCGTCCGCCGCCGATGCGCCGCACGCTTCGATAGCCGACGGCGGCACGGAACGCCGCCGCCAGGGCGCGCCGCAAATGCGCGTCGCGATCGAGGCCGCTCTGACCGACGAGAATGCGCAGCGCGTCCACAGTTGTCGGCGCAACGACGGCGACGATCACTAGCCGCCCGCCAGTCGACGCGAGAATCGCTTCATGCAGCGGGAGCTCGGTCTGCGGGCCGGTGATCAGAAGAATGTCCGGGCTTTCGTGTGATGCGCGACGGATTGCAGCGGCGAATTCAGCATCGGGGCCGGTGATCGTGCGCAGGCTGACGAACGCACCGGAGACGTCTCCGCGAAGACTGCGCCGCTGCAGCGAAATGAGATAGCCGCCGCGATTGCGGCCGCTCCAGTCGGCGAGCGCCACGGCAAGCGACTCCACGGCGGCTTCCGTCGGTGCCGACACGACAATGAGACCGTCGCCTTCACACGCGGTGCGCACCTGCCGCGGAATGTGCTTATGCAGCAGTCGCGGCGATGCGTGTGGCCGCATCTGCAGGACGAGCCCTAGCCCATGATGATCGGAGAACATCCGGCAGCTGACGTTTCCGAGGCCGTGGTACTCACGCACCCACTCGTCATCCGAACGCGATTGCCATTGGCCGTCACCGCCGCGGGAGAACGCTGTGGATGCCTCGTCGAGCACCGACACATCGACGACGTCCTCGCTGAGGTGCTCAATGCGATCGTCAATGCGCGCTGAGGCGGGTGCGCCTGCGCGAAGGTAGAGCGTTGTCGCGCCGCGACCAATCGCGTACGCAATCCATCCGTGAAGGTCGAGTCGCTGTCCGGACGCAGGTGAGGACAGGGTCCGCATCGCATACACGGCCGGACGACGTTCTTCAACGTGTGTGACGACCGTCACGGGAGGATGCGACACTGGCTCGTGGTGCACGACCGGCGGAGCTTCGACCTGAACCGGCGCGGGCTCAGAAAAGTGTTCGATAACCGGCGGTGGCGGCGAAACAACCGCGACCACTTCTGGTTCTGGCTCGGATTCGACCGAAGCAACTTCGGTCACAACCGCCTCGGGCTGGGACAACGCGGACGCCGCAGCCGGCTTCTGCACCACAAGCTCGATCGAGAACTCGTCGCCGACACGCTCCGCCTTTGCCATCAAAGGATGTGGGAACGAGGCGGCCTGAATCGTTTCAGACGCTGTACCGTTCTCGCGAAGTTCGTGCCGGCCGTCGGTAGAGAGGATCTGTTCGGCGAGCGCCTCTACAGCGTTGACCGACAAAATCGCCGACGCCACATCGTGTCGACGATCCCCGGCGAGCACATGCGGTCGTTCACCGGCTCGCATCACGAGCCGTTCTCCACCGACACGTTCAAGCGCCGCACACAGCGACGGCATCAGACTCATAATTCAGCGTCCTGCAGCTTAAGAACGTCTTCGAACTGAAGCGCCGCTCTAAAAACAGGGTTCGGCGCCACTGCGTGCATCGTCGACCGAATCACGGTCGCACGCAGCACGCGGCGAATGCCCCCGTACCGCAGGAAGACGTCAACGGTCCGACCAGGGCACAACCTTTGATTGGTTTCGGCAAGAAGCCCTGTGGCCGATAGATTCACCAAGCGCATCGGGAATCCCGCGACCGCCAGGCGCAGCTCGGACGTTAACTCGTGTGGTTCCCTTCGCGCGGCTCCGCGCCGTTCGACGCGTGAAGGGCCCATAGTCGCCCGTTGTTCCGCTGGCGGAGGCGGAGCGGCTTGAACTGGCTCCGGCGCTTTCGCGGGTTCAGGCGTGATGGAGGATGGCGTGTGATTGAGGGAGGCTTCGAGGCCAGCGAACAGGTCGTCGAGCGAGCCCTCCGGCAGCGACACAATTAATTTAGGGCCATCGGGTCGCGGGTCGCTCATAAGAGGTACATCCTCAAGCGCGGTGCCGAGTTGGTGGACTGGTGTGTCACGAAGGCGTTTAAGCGCGATTGCACAAAAATTCGCATAAATACTGTGCAGACGGCTGAGCTATATAAAGGCGGCTCACGCCGCGCACAACCATGGAAACGGCTTGGATTCGAAATACAGGGTAAGCTGTACTACGCCGCTCCCAAAGAGATAATCGGCCTATCATCGGTGCGTACGTAGGATCCGCGACGGGTTTGTTCGTAGCCCTTACGGCGGGGAGGCGTTCATGGCAAAGATCGTGATCGTTGAGGATGACGACGCGACTCGAGCAGGGTACCGGGAACTGTTGAATCTGGCCGGACATGAGGTGATCGCGACGAGCACCTATCAGGAGGGGCGGCATGCCGTCCAGGTCGAAAGCCCTGACCTGGTAATTGCCGATCTCAGGCTAGGCGGATTCAATGGTTTGCAACTGCTGCTGCTGAGTCCTCGTCCGGTACCCACCATCATCGTCACTGGGTTTCCCGATCAAGTCCTCGAAGCCGAGGCGCGGCGGGCCGGTGCGGATTATGTCGTCAAGCCCATCTCTCCATCTGCACTTGTGGCATTGGTGAACGAGAAACTGAAGACGGTGCGGCCCACCACGCACTAGCGGCGCACGTCCCGCGATTCTGTTTCCCGGCAGACAAAGCTCGCGCGTCTTGGCAACGCGTGTCGTGGCTGCATAAAGTCCATCACGAAATTACTGCATGAAACCGCACCGCGCGCCTGCGCGTAGGCGCGGTACCCTCCTTGCCATCTCATTGCGCACCGGCGGCGCGATCATCGCGACCCCGTCTTGTCACGAGGTATCGATGCTCGGTCGTCGCAGTCACGTTCGGATCTCACTCGAATCAGGCGCAGAAGGCGTGTTGAGTCTTGCTCGTGACATTTCGGTCCGCACGAGCGGCGACGGGCATCTTGTCGCGATCAGCCGCGACGCCGTCGCGATCGGCGAACGCGTTCGCGTGTTACTCGCCGATGACGAGGTCACCGTCGTCGCAGAGATTATCGAAAGTAAACCTGTCATCTGCGATGGGGCGGTTCGCCATCGTCTTCTGATGCGCTGTTCCGGTGGGGACGTTGTCTCATCGAATCGCGCCGGTGGACGACACGAATGAAACGCCTGCGCGCTGTGCCGGAGGATCCCCGCGTGAGCGATCAATTGGGCGTGATGACGCGCGAGCGTCACGTGCGCCTGCTCAATTGCAGTGTCTCTGGGTGTCTGCTGGAAACGAGCTGGCGATTGCCCGTGGGAGCGATCGCGTCGATTCGCGTCACCATCAACGGCCGTGTGCTCACCGATGACGTGCAGATCATGAGGTGTCAGCCGATCGCTGGCGCGGGAGATACCTACCACGTCGGTGCACAGTTTTTGTGGACGCAACCGCTCATCGAGCAGTCGCTGCGAGGTGCGCTGCGTGCAGCGCGAGGCGAGTTGGCCGCGACGATCGCGTTGTGAGCGGCGCTGCCCGAGAATTACTAATTTCGTCCAGACGGAATAATCAAGTTGTCTGCCTTTTTGAAGACTAAGCAGACCAACGGACAACAGTTCAGCTAAAACGCGAAATCATCTGCTGGAGTGATAATTGCTGAGCCATGGCGGGCCCTGCTGTGTAAGTGCCCATATTTGCACAGTTTAGCGTGACGATTGCTCTCAGGCAACGGGCCCGATGGAGTGAAACGCGATGTCCAGTGACTCTCAGGCAGTGTCTGTTCCAATCTCGACCGGTTCCTTCATCGTGGCGAGTGCCGCCATGGCGGCTCTGATCGAAGCCGCCGACCGAGCGGCGGTTTCTGATGGGAAGGTACTGATCACCGGCGAGAGCGGCGTGGGCAAGGATCTGATCGCGCGTCGAATCCATTCATGCTCGCGACGAACGAATCATCCGTTCGTTGCCCTGAACTGCGCCGGCCTGACCGAGTCGCTGCTCGAGTCAGAGCTGTTCGGGCACGTGAAGGGAAGCTTCACGGGCGCCTATCGTGACAAGCTCGGAAAGCTGCAGACCGCGCATCGCGGAACCATCTTTCTCGACGAAGTGGGAGAGATGAGTCTGCGCATGCAAGCCATGCTGCTGCGGTTCCTCGAGAGTGGCGAGATCCAGGCGGTCGGTTCGGACTCGCGTCAAACGACGCTGGATGTGCGAGTCATTGCTGCCACGAATCGCAATCTTCCCGATCTCATCGCCTCGGGACAGTTCCGCGAAGACCTGCTCTATCGATTGAGAGTGATTCACCTCGAAGTACCACCGCTGCGTCTGCGGAAGGACGAGATTCCGGTGCTTGTGAATCACTTCATCACTCGAACCCATCGGCGGGCGAGCTTCACTGCCGAAGCGATGGAGGCGCTCTGTCGATATCGTTGGCCAGGAAACGTTCGCGAACTCCAGAACATTGTCGAACAAGCGATGTGGTTGTCGCGCGGCGATCTCGTGGACATCGCGCAGCTGCCCGAGCTAATCAGAGTCCCTGCACAGCCGGTTCGTCAGACGCGCGAGCGACGGGTGCAAGTTGCCGACGAGCTGTACACCGCGCTCGTACACGGCGGGTATTCGTTCTGGGACCATGTCTACCCGCTGTTCCTGTCGCGTGACATTACGCGCCATGACATGCGCGAACTTGTGCGGAAAGGACTCTCGACGACCCGTGGCAACTATCGTCAGTTGCTCAAGGTATTCGGCATGGCGAACCAGGACTACAAACGATTCCTGAACTTCCTGGCTGCGCATGACTGCGGTGCAGATTTCCGGGCCTTCCGGCATGGAACCGGCGACGCAGAACGGCCTCCGCGTCTGATCCTTCCGCCGCTGCCGGCGAAGGCGACATCGTCGACGCAGTCGAAACCGCTCGCCTCAGCAGGCTAGGGGGGTGCATTCAGGATGTCGCTTTCTCTCGTGCTTTTGTCTGCCATGGCGATGCCTTCCGATCTCGATCCGTATACGAAGTCGGGCCAAATTCCTTGAAGATGGCGAGTGCTCTAACGTGCCCGCCACGCTGGCTGAGGGCTTGCAACAAATTAGGAACTGCGCCGCAGATTCACTTCGAAGCAGACTCTGCCTTGATGGCCGTAACTGACCACTCCTCCCCCGTGGCCCAGGAGCCCTCTGGTTTCGAGGTCGCTGTACGCGCGCGATCGTGGGATTGGCTTCTCGAATTGCGCCGGCGGTTGAAAGTGGATATCCAGCTCGTAGACGACCGGCACACGCCACTGTTGCCCTTTGCGGCGGCAGGCCCGGCCCCAAGCTTGTCCGGATTATGGGAGCAGCGGGAACCCGTCGTTGTCTCCGCGGTCACGAGTGCCCTTCAGACGCGCGTGCCGCAAGCCGTCGCATGGCATGGCCTGCAGATCATCTGCATGGCGTTGACGGTTGAACGCAGCACACCCGGCGTGGTCGTGCTCGGGCGGATGTTGGCCCCCGGTCAGGATTCTGAGGCATCGCGTGCGCAGCTCGAGCTGGTGGGATCGTGGTTGTCGACTGCGATCGAAGCGCATCTGCTCAGTCCTCCGGCACTGCACGCGAGCGGCATCAACCGCATCGCGCCGCTCGCCAGGTTACTCGCGAGCGCAGCGGAATCCGAAGGAGACCGGGAACTCGTTCGCCTGTTCGGTGAGGCCGTTGCCGTGTGGCACGACATTGAGGTGTCGGGATACATCGAAATGTCGGACGGCAACTTCGCTCGAGATGTCAGCTTGCCTGGTGCGCGCAGAGGCGATCGGCCGCTGACGATTCCAGCGATGGGATTACCCGACTCCGCCGAACTGGCGCGCCTGCCACAAGGTCACGTCGACCGCTTCGGCTTACCGGTGAACAACGACGCATACGTCTGTCAGTTGCGCCGCGCACACGGACGTGCGTGGCTGCTCGTGTTCACGGGCGCGATCGACGCCTACGATCTGCAACGGCTGGTCGCATACGTGGCACTGCTGGACATTGCGTTGGCGTTTGCGTCCGCGGACGCCTCGGCACGTGTCACGACGACGCTCGCCAGGCGACTCGCCGATGTCGACGACGGTGCGGAGACGCGCGCAACGCTTGCTCTCGAAGAACTGCGCGACGTCCTGAGCGCATCCTCAGCGGCACTGAGTGTCGAGTCGGCCAGCGGCGACGTCGTGCTGCGCGCATCGAGTCAGGTCGTCGGCACTTCCGATTCAGCCAGGATCTCACGACTCACGGTAGTCAATCGATCGGATCGGCAGTACACTACGACCGTTTCGATTGGTCGCGGCGACGGTTCGCAGTTTACGCCACGCGATCACGCCGTTGCCACAGCGGCCGCAGACGTCCTCAACGCGTGGGCCTCGTCCTCTCGTGTTGCGACGTCGAGACGCGATCGCCGCGCGGCGGCACCGGCGTTTCACGAGATCATGGAGCGCTCCGCGCGTGAGGCCGTCGAACGTGGAGTGCCGGTCACCGCAGTCGTACTGTTGATTCGCGACGCGGTGGTGTCGCCGGGATCGACCCAACGCTGGGTCGCCGGGATGCGGGGACAGATGAGGCCTTCGGATCTCGCGGGCATGCTGTCGGAAGGTGAAATCGGGCTTCTGATGCACGACACCACGGCCCAGCACGCGAAGACCATTGCGTCGCGATTGCGCGCGGTCGTCGACGGATTGCCCGGAACAGATCCGATTCTGATAGGAGTCGCCACGAGAGTTCCCGGTCTTCCGATCCTCGACGGAATCGTTCGCGAGGCGCGCGCCGACGCGCTCAACAGCCGCAACACGGACCGAAGCGCCGGCATCACCCGCGAGGTGCGTCGCTAATGGCTCTCGGCGATCGACGCGCTCGTGTCCGCCTGGAGGTCGTGGGCGCCCTATGGGCCACGCTCGAACTCACTGAGCCCGCGCGTGTGGTGAACATCAGCAAAGAGGGCGCGTTGCTGACCTCGCCGGTGGCGATGCCTCCAGACTCGGTGCAGCCGCTCCATCTGAAACTCGAGGGCCATGACGTCACTGTCGATGCGCGCGTCCGACATGTGCGTCGCGTCTCCGGTCCGGACGAGCCAATCCGCTATCTGGTCGGCGTGGAGTTCCTGTCGATTCCCCCGGCGCTGGCGCGCGCCGCAGACTGGTCGCAAACGTAACTCGCGGCGACGAGAAATCGTCTTCTTCCCCGGCGTGGAAAGTCTTCCCTGCCGGGTGTCTTAGCCCAGATTCGACCAGACTTTCTGAGGGATTTTCTGGGCCAGCTCACAGACACTAATGCAGGCGCAAGTCGCTGATTCATATGATGTTGCGAAGGTAGACAAACGTCTACCCCAGCATGGCGACTCACTTGCAGCCGGTCGTTGGGAGTTCGTCCAGGTGCGCGTGACGGATCGAGTTTTCGTTGTGAGGAGTGCGTAGACGGATGGAAGAGCGGCGACGGTCCCCACGGCATCAGGTCGGCGGCGAGTTCGCGAACCTCCCCGCCAACATGAGTGTACGTGTGATCGACATCAGCTCCGCAGGTGTGTTGCTCCAGTCAGCGCGCATGCTGAGCCCTGGTTCACGGGGCAGCCTGCGTTTCACGCTCGCGGGCGCCCCCTTTGCGGCGGACATTCAGGTGCAGCGGGTCTCCGCGGCGTCGGAGGCCGGTTCAGGTTATCGCATCGGGGCCACGTTTGTCGGCATGACACAGGAACACCGGCGACTCATAGAACGGTTCATGAACAATGATTGATGGTGTGGCTGAAACCAGCACAGGCAGCACTCGCGTGAGCCCGATCGGTGCGGTCCGCCCCCGGACGCATGTCCAACTGACCGGGCGCAGCGCCGAGGTTACGGCACTCGAACAGGAAATCGACCGTGTCGCGCGCTCTGACGCGAAGGTCTTGATCACCGGTGAGAGCGGCGTCGGCAAAGAGATTGTGGCTCGTGCGATTCACTCCCGCGGGCCGCGCGCCAGTCACGTGTTCGCACCCGTCAATTGCGCGGGTCTTCCCGAGACGTTGCTCGAATCGGAGCTGT
>DAINQP010000118.1:0-16969 GCA_036742665.1 Vicinamibacterales bacterium
GGGCAACCTTCACACGTGGTCGGCGATTTCTTCAACCATCCCTTCCAGTTCCATGGCGGGTGTCCAATATCCGGCACAGCGCGGATTGTCCGTCCGCCCGCTGAACTGATGGGAACCCCGGCGACCCACCAAGACCGACACGGGAAGGGCGTATACTCTCGGCCGCAGAGCGATTTCCTCGTTGGGCCTCATCTTCGAAGGAGAGACGCATGGGCTCGAAGCCACTGAACCGAAGGGCGCTGCTCAAGAACGGCGCCGCGTTAGCCGGCGGTTTGACTCTGGGAGCGGCAGCGCCAGCGATGGGCGCCCAGCAGACCCCGGACTCCCACCATGCGCCACCCTCATGGCCGATGATCAAGGGCGACAAAGACATGGTCGCCTACGGCGACCGCTCGAAGTACGTCACGTCGGTGCGCATCGCCCATCCCGTGGGCGGCAGACCGTCTCCCGATCAATTCGGGCTGACGTTTCATATTGCGACCCCGCTCCAGGATTCGGTGGGTGTGATCACGCCCTCCTCGCTCCACTACGTGGCGACGACGCGTGGCGCGTTCATGCCGGACATCGATCCCAAAGAGCATCGTCTGATGATCCACGGCCTGGTGGATCGTCCGCTCACCTTCACGGTGGAGGACTTGAAGCGTCTTCCTTCCGTGACTCGTCTTCATTTCATCGAATGCGCGGGTAACCGCTCGTCGCGGAACGCCAAGAACGTTCAGCAAACGCACGGGATGGTGAGCTGCGCCGAATGGACCGGCGTGCTCCTCTCGACGCTGCTCAAGGAATGCGGCGTGAAAGCCAGCGCGAAGTGGTTCGTCGCCGAAGGCGCAGAGGAAGTAAAGGGCGCGTCAAGCATGCCAATCGCCAAGGCGATGGACGACTGCCTCATCGCCTACGGCATGAACGGCGAGGCCGTGCGGCCCCAGAACGGATTTCCGGTGCGGTTGATGGTTCCCGGGTTCGAGGGGATTTTCCACACCAAGTATTTGCGCCGAATCAAGATCGTCGATCGGTACTACATGAACTACAACGACTTCGGTCATCTCGATCAGGAGGCAAAAATCGCGGCGCTCGAGTACCAGATCGGGCCGAAGTCGGTGATCACGTTCCCGTCCGGCGAACAGCGGCTGCCGGGCAAGGGGTTCTACGAGATCAGCGGGCTGGCGTGGTCCGGCGGCGGCGCGATCAAGTTGGTGGAGGTGTCCACCGACGGCGGGAAGAAGTGGAACAAGGCCGAGTTCAAGGGCACGCCGCAACGCATGGCCTTTACCCGTTTCGGCTACCAGTGGAATTGGGACGGCAACGAGACCGAGCTGCTGTCGCGCTGCACCGACGAACTGGGGCAGGTCCAACCGACCCGCACTCAGATCGCCAAATACTGGAACAAACCCTACGATCAAACATTCAGCGTGCCCGGGTTGGACAACAGTGTTCAGCCGTGGCACATCGCGAGCGACGGGAGCGTGACCAATGGGTTCGCGTAGGATTCTCCCGTTCGCGTTCGTGCTGCCCGTGCTGCTCATCGGCGGCGCCTCCGCACTGGCGCAGGGGCCTACGTACAAGATCGGGCGCACGCCGACTCCGGAGGAAATCAAAGCGATGGACATCTCCATCGGCCCGACCGGAGAGGAGCTTCCGCCTGGAAAAGGCAACGCCAAGGAGGGCGCGCAGCTCTATCGAACGAAGGGCTGCGCCGGATGCCATGGGGCACAGGGCATCGGGGGCGCGGCTCCCGATCTGAAAAGCAAAGATCCCAAGAACCCCGATGTCTGGGCGCGGGGACGAATCCTGCCGCTTCGCGCGCCGTTTGCGACGACGGTGTGGGATTACATCAATCGCGGTATGCCTCTCAACAGAGAGGGGACGCTGACACCAGACGAGGTGTACTCGCTGACGGCGTTCCTGCTCTTCATCAACGATGTGATTCCGGAGAACCAGGCGCTCGACCAGCAGAGTCTGCCCCAGATCAAGATGCCCATCGGCGACAAGTACGCCCGGCTACCTGATTGGAAGCCCAAGACGAAAAGGCTTCCGGGTTACCCGTACTAGACATTGGAGACATGTGTCGGCCTAGCGCGCGCGAGCGCGCAGCGCGGCGGCGGCAATAAATTGGAGATAGCTCGAACCGCCAACGGACAACCGCCGAAGACGGCGGCCCGAGCGAAGCGAGGCAAGAAAAAACAGAGACGTGATGTGCGCGAGCACATCGCCGGAGCTTCGCCGGAAAACGACACGAGAGTAGAGACCCCGTAAGACACGGCAACCGCC
This sequence comes from Vicinamibacterales bacterium, assembly GCA_036742665.1. Lineage (GTDB taxonomy): Bacteria > Acidobacteriota > Vicinamibacteria > Vicinamibacterales > UBA2999 > Gp6-AA40. The sequence goes on from DAINQP010000118.1 coordinate 2,269, forward strand.
CTGCGCACGGGTGGGTCCAGAACGCGTCCACGCACGCGGCGATCAGACGCCGACCGCGATCGCTGCGGTGTCGTGCGAAATCTATGTCAAATCGAGCGACGACACACCAACTACGTCCAGTTTCCCCGTCGGCGTCAGGAGTCGTGTTTTTTATCTGCGATGCCGGTTGTCTGGGGCAATAGTCGCACTGTGGCGATACGTCGGCCGTCGCGCGCCTCGACGCGAAGCGTGCGGCCACCCATGACGACCTGCTCGCCCACCTCCGGAATGCGTCCGAGTTTCGCCGCAATCAGTCCACCAAGAGTTTCGACGCCTTCGCGGGACTCCTCGTCCAAGCGAAGGCCCGCGAGCTCCTCAAACTCCTCAACACGCATCAAACCGTCCAAAAGCACAGAGCCGTCCGCCTCAATCCCGCCTTCACGTATGGCGCCGTCGCCGGCTGCCGGTGCATCGTCGATGCGCCCCACTAACGCCTCGAGCAGGTCTCGCAGCGTCACCATCCCGCGCGTGCCGCCGTACTCATCGACGAGAATGGCGAGGTGGCTGCGGTTCGACCGCATATCCTCCAGCAGTTCGGCTGCGTACTTCATATCAGGCACCATCAGGGGAGCGCGGATGAGCGCTCTCAGGTTGAATGCGTCGGGTGCCGTATTGCGGTGCCTGAACAGCTCGCGGAGATGCAGAATCCCGATGATGTTGTCCAGAGTGCCGTCATAGACGGGAAGTTGACTGTGACGCGTCGTCTCAGCCAGCTTTAAGAGAGTCTCGAGGGTGACCGTGATGGGAACAGCCTCCATCTCGGTACGGGGCGTCATCAGTGCGGCGACGGTGAGATCGCCGAAGGCGAAGGCGCGCTGGGCGATGCGAGCCTCCGCGACATCCACGACGCCGGCCTCTTGCATACCGGTGACGAGCAGCCGCAACTCCTCGACCGAGTGGACCATCTCGTGACCGCTGGTCGGTTGTAGTCCGATTAGTCTGAGACTGCGGTTACCCACTGCGTTCAGGGCCGTGATGGGCCATTTGAACACTGCGTGGAAGACCTGTATGGGGCGAGCTACCCACAGCGTTGTGCTTTCGGGCCGCTGCAGCGCCAGCCCTTTGGGCGCCAATTCTCCGATCACGATGTGCAGCCCGGTGATTGCCGCGAAGGCGACCGTAATCGCGATGCCGTGCGCCGCCATCGGCGCGAAGCTGGCAACCAGTACTGTCAGCGGCGGCTCCAGGAGATGCGCCAACGCGGGCTCGCCAATCCATCCGAGGGCTAGCGACGCCAGCGTGATGCCAAACTGGGTGGCCGCGATATAACTGTCCAGGTGTGCGACGACGTTCCTGGCAGCTACGGCGCCAGTGCGTCCCTCTTGAACCAATTGCTCGAGACGCGAGCGACGAATTGCGACGATGGCGAATTCCGTCGCGACGAAGAAGCCGTTGGCCAGCACCAGCAGGAACACAGACGCCAAGCCCACAGTCGAGGACAATTCCATATGGCATTGTGGCACCTCCCGATGCGAGGATCGGCACGTTCAGCGACCCGCCACAGATCGACGATGTGGCTGGCCTGACTCTCGAGGAAGGGGACCTGCAACGCCTCCAGGAGTGCCGTATCGAAATGCGGCGTGCAACTCTCGGCGGAAGGTATCGAACAATTCGTGCGGACCCTGGACTGGCGCGCCGCCGACACAACAGCGCGCGCGACCCGAGGGCAGCCGCACTGATGAAGTATGCAGATACCTCACCGCGTCTCGACTCAGGACGGAATTCGCGGCACTGGTCGACAGCGATCGGTGACATGGCGTCACCTCGATGACCTGCGCCGGCACGTTCTGGAGTGCCCACACGATCGCCTTGGCAGCACCGATGTGATCTACTGGTCAAAAGAACGCGTATACAAACGTCCCGTCATCAGTGTCACTCATCTGTCGATCATGCGTCAGGCCGATGAAGCGCGAATACGATTGCGATCGCCTCGAAGCAGATTTACGCGATGCACTACTTCGACGCGTCATGGGGTCTCACGCTTCTCGTGCCAGACGGCTCGTCCTCATCGCCGGCCACGTATGTTGTGTACTTGAATCGCTCACGCATCGACCTGTTCGACCGGCGTCTTCGGGGGTTTCGCCCGTCGAATCGTCAGCGGCAGGCCACGGTCACTGGTCGGCACGCAGCTCGCTCGACTGCAACGCACGCTGGGTTCCTGATCGTGCGCCCAGGCGGCCCGCGTCAGTTGAGCTAGCACAAACCCTGAGCTTCCAAAGCGTCCGCCACTTCGAATCTGGCTCGGCTCTTGCGACACAGGACAAGGTGGATGCTCAGCGGCGGAAGCCTCACCATGCATTGCCGATCGTCTCGATTGTGCTGGCGTGCGCCTCGGCAGAGGCGTGTGCGCGAGCGCTTGATCGCCCTATTCAGCAACCAACCTCGTCCACCACTCAAGCACTCTGGCGATCCCCGGTGGATTTGGAGTCACGGGACGTTTTCTATGGCCCCGGTGGTGTCCGGCTCATGCCTCGCGCGCGCACGTACAGGTTCCTCGCACACAAGACCGCAGGCACTAACAAAGGCTATGACGTGCGAGACGCCCAGGGGCGGCTCTGGGCCGTAAAACTCGGCAACGAAGCGCAGCCTGAGGTTGCCGTGTCGCGCATCCTCTGGGCGATCGGGTTCCATCAACCGCCGGTCTATTACATCAAGCACTGGCAGTTGTCGGGCGGCGATACACAAGAGCAGCCGCCGGCGCGTTTTCGAGCCGAGTTCGGGAGCCACGAGGTCGCTGGCGAATGGTCGTGGTACGACAATCCATTCATCGGCTCTCGCCCATTTTCCGCACTCGTCGCGGTAAACGTTCTCCTGAATAACTGGGACCTGAAGACGTCGAATAACAAGATCTACACCGTAGCCGCCGGTCACGGTAAAACCGAACGTCGGTACGTCGTGCGCGATCTCGGAGCATCGCTAGGCAAGGCGCGCCAGCCTCGGCTGCTGACGTGGTTCCCCTTCATGCGGCAGATGCAGGGCAGCAAGAACGATCTGGAAGACTTCGAGGCGCGGGGATTCGTACGAGCCATTGACGGGGAGACCGTCGAATTCGACTACCGCGGACTGGATAGCAACTTGGTGAACAGTGTTGCCGTCGACGACCTCCGTTGGACCTTCACGTTGTTGTCGCGCCTGTCCCAGAAGCAGTGGCTCGACGCATTCCGCGCCGGCGGCTACTCAGCCGACGAGTGCGAGCGCTACGTCAAGAAGATCCGCGAGAAACTTGCCCATGCCCGTAGCCTCATCGAACGCCGCTCGTGACACGTGACGTGCACAGCGATGTCGAGCCATCACCAAGACGCTCGGCTCCCATGCCGAATCGACCTGGGAATCTCATAACCTGTGTCGGCGCGGTGCTCGTTGTCCTTGCGACATGCGCTACACGCCTCGAGGCATCCTATCGTTGCGCGCCACAGCCGGTCACGCTGGTCGCAGCCGCGACCAGCGACCAACTGACACCACAGGATCATATGACGGTCGCCAGCTTGAACATTGCTGGCGACGCGCGAACTGCAGATACGCTAGCAGTCTGGGCGCGAGAACGAGCGGTCGATGTCCTCCTGCTCCAAGAGGTCGGTAATCGTTCTGATGACGGCACCTCGTTCGTGGCGGCGCTGAGCAACCGACTCGGCTACCACTTCGCCTACGCACCCGCCGATCGCCTGAGCAGCACGCACACACAGGGCCTCGCGATCGTGAGCCGCCTTCCTCTGGACTATGCGCACGCGTACCCGCTGACGTACCATCGCCTTCGTTTCAGATCGCGATGCAGAATTGCGCTCGCGGCCAGCGTGCTGACAAGTGACGGTCCGGTCCGGCTCATGAACGTGCACCTTGACACGCGCATCAACAGCCGACAACGACTGGCGCAATTGGCGCCCCTCCTCGACGCGCTCGACGCTGCAGATGGCCCACAGATCATCGGCGGTGATTTCAACACGATGAACATCTGGTGGTTACGCACCATGTGGCCGTTTCCCTATTTGCAGCGCCAAGTTGCAGCAGTCCGAACGCGGTTGGCCGGAAATGGGTTTCACACGCCCTTCAGACAAGGACGGCCGACGTTCAGGTTTCTCGGCCTTCCACTCAGACTGGACTGGCTCTACCTGAAAGGACTCGAAGCCGTCGACTGGAACGTAGACACGGTTCGCTTCACCGATCATCGCGGCATCTGGGTACGCGCGACGATGTTGAAGCGAAGAGACGTCATGGAGCGTTGACGAAGACACTGACGACAAGACAGTGCCGCTGGTCGTCGCCAGAGTCCCTCCGCAAGGTGATTCTCTCGATCGCGATACACTGGACCAGCTTGCCAGTGCGAGATCGATGTATGAGGGAGGGGCATGTATTCACGTCGATGGCACAAATTCGCCGCCCGAGCTGCAGTAGTTTTTGTCCTCTCGATCACCGAGGCCAGCGGCTCCGGATTTGCGCAGACCGCCGAGGGCTCAGCCGACCAACAACAGACCCATGATCCCAGCGAGCTCGCGCCGGCCCCCTCGACATGGAAGGGCGCGGTCACCGATTCCATTCGGCTGCTGTTCCTCGAGCACACAACTCGGGTGGCCTTTCAGGACAAAACCCGGCGCGAGCTGGGTGGCCCATTCTTCAGCGACTACTTCCGCTCGGTGCGGATGCCGAAGACGTGGGGCGATGGCGACAGCTGGCGCGTGAATTACGTCGGTCACCCGATACACGGGGCGGCATCAGGGTTCATTTGGCTCGATCACGAAGACGGTGCTCACGATCCGAAGATTGGGTTCTCAAGGGAGTACTGGACCAGTCGTGGACGCGCTACTGCCTGGGCGGCTGTCTATAGCGTACAGTTCGAGTTTGGCCCCTTGAGCGAAGCGTCGCTTGGCAACGTGGGCTTGCGGCCGAATACTACCGGTTGGGTCGACCACATCGTGACGCCGGCTGGCGCGCTTGGCTTCATGGTGGCCGAGGACATTCTCGATCGTTATCTGGTTTTGAGAATCGAGTCGTGGACCGAGAATCGCGTTCTTCGCGTACTCGCACGAATGGGGCTCAATCCGAGTCGGACACTGTCCAACACAGCGCAAGGACGAGCGCCGTGGTCACGGCCGGTGCGCCGACTTCGGTAATCGAATACCCGACCGAGTTCGTTCGATGGGCGTGCACGCGAGCGCCGACCTGCTCGTCGCGTAAGCCCTAGCGAAGGAGCTGGGAGTCCGGCTCGGCTACGGGACGCGCCGAGGTTATGCTCACGTCGGCCTCGCAGGAACAGTCGGGCGAAAGGTTCCGAAGCAACATCTGGTAGTTCAGCGTATAACCCGCCTCGATGGTGGCATACCCGGCGATTGAGAACGGACCCACGATTGTCTGAGGCGGTCTGCTGCGGTCCGTGCTTCCCTTCGTGCGTATGCCGATCTGGATGAGCAGATCGGTCACCCGCACAGCGCCATCGTTCAGCACGTCGAACTTGAGCACGGTGGAGGGCGTCGGAACGTCGGGTGGTGCCGCTTCGAGACGAACGTTCTTGATCCGCAGCGCCGAATCGGGGCCGCGCTGTTCGAGAGTCGAGTCGAGATGCTTCGGCAATGCCGGTGTGTCTCCGACGACCAGAGACCGGCGCGTGCGCGGGCCGATCTCTGCCTGAACGCTTCCAACCCACACGAATGCGACGCTGCAGGTGAGTGCGAAGATCGTGGATATGTTCATTGCCGCGCCGTGTCAGGGTAGAGCCGCCACAGGGTCGCCGTCAATGATCCGGTCGGTTTACAAGGCTCAGCTAGCCCATCTTCTCGATCGCGGCTGTCATGATGGGCGACGTGATCAGGACTCTCGATGACGAAATGATTCACCAGGCCGAACACGAACGCTCCCGTCATTGAACATGCGATCGTCCACTGACCTGCCGTCCCGGTGTAGCGCGTCATGGCAAGGCCGGCGAGCGGCGCGGCCACGATGACGATGCCGATGAATGCGGCCGACACGGTCGATAGAGGCACGGCGGCGATCGCGTGCGCACGTCCGTGCAACAGGGTGACGAGCAGATGCGCAAGAATGACGACGGCGAGCCATCCGCCAGCGCCTCGATGCGTTTCCATGCCTGAAGACGAGTGAAGGTGACGAAACGTGACAGCTCAGGTCAGACAGTGACGGAGAGAAAATGTGCCGCTGGCGCTTCGCGAGAATCGGGCGCGCGAACGGGTGTACTTGACGATCAGGCCGCGAAGCCGTTGAATCGAGTTGACTTCCAAACATGGAGGTTGGCCATGGAGACGCCACCGGGCAAATGCGGGTGCATCCTCGCGCTGCATCGTCTTCGAGGATGCAACGGGGCGCCCGAGACTATTTCCTGCTTAGAATCAGAGGCAATTCGATGAACCTCGCGGAGGAGGACAGCGGTAGTCGTGTGGTCGAAAACGAGTGTTCCTTCTTGAACAGCCATCGCTCTCCACGGGTATACGCTTCGCTCACTGGTAAAGAAGAGGTCTCGAAAAGTGTGTTGGCGATCCTGGCGATGCCTACGACAGCCGCAAGGAGAATCGATGACGATTCCGATGATCAAACTCGGCATGCTCGGCTTGGGACGCGGCCTGGCAAGTCGTGCAGGAGCATGCTGTGCAGCTCGCTGCCGCAGGCCCCGCGATCACCGTTGGAGGCGCCGGCCCGCGCGACGCGGAGTGGGTGAAGGCGCCGTCGTGGCACACGAACGCGCAGCGGATGTCAGATGCGGGCGTAGCGGCGTTGAACGCCGCGAAGAGTAAGGACTTGAAGGCGCTCGTCACCGCCAACGGGCAACTGGTGGAGGCCTGCGAACAGTGCCACAAGGAGTTCAAACCGGATCTGCCAACCGAAGGGGTCGTTCACTCTCACGCGCACTAAAGGCGGGGCGCATCACGTCCTCGCGGCAACCCCGGAACTCGTCACCTCACCTACCTGAGTGCCGTCGTGATTCTGTCAAAGGACTCTTCCTGGAGATCGCCACCCGGCGAGAGCAGTTCGCCGCCGATGTCCTCTCGCACGCACAGCGACTCGGCGGAGCCACCGAGTCGGAGGGGAGTCTTGCCGGCGCTCTGCGCGGGGGGATGACGCTCAAAGATGCCGTGGGCGGGCACGACGATGCGGCCTTCATCCGTGAAGCCGAGCGCGGCGAACGCAGCATGCCCTCGCGGCCTAGGAGGAAGCCCTCGAGGGCATGCTGCCCCCGGCGGCGGGAGAGGTGATCGAACGGCAGTGCGCCAAGTGCGGTTCAGGAGGGCGTGGTATCGACACGAGACGCTGTACGAACGCAGCTGGACGGCCGGCTCGCGAACCTGCTCCGTCGGCGCCTGGACGCGATGGTTCTCGACAGATCCCTCGAGCGCGAAGAGACATAAGTCTAGCCGCGTCACGCGAAGGGCATGTCCACGTCTTTCCAACTCTGTAGCATGAGCATGTAGTTCGCGCGCTCGTAGGCCTCGGGGTCGGGCACCCTGAGGAAACTGAGGTTGCCGCGCATCACCGACAGCGACTCCCATTCGTGCTTCTCCATCCACGCCATCAGGTTCGCGATCAGTGTGCGGAGGTACTGCGGCCCGTTCATCAGCAGCGCCGAGACGACCTGAGTCGCGTGCGCACCGGCCATCGTCGCCTTGATGATGTCCTCGGCGGTGTGAACGCCGCCGGTGACGGCCAAGGAGCATTGGATCCGTCCGGACAGGATCGCAGTCCAGTGCAGCCTCGGCAGCAGTTCGGCGGACGAGGACAAGTGGAGGGTCGGCGACACGGCCAGCTCCTCGATGTCGAGATCCGGCTGGTAGAACCGGTTGAACAGCACGAGGCCGTTCGCACCGGCCCCATCGATCTGCGCCGCCATGTGCCCCAGAGCGGTGTAGCTCGGCGACAGCTTCACGGCGATCGGAATCCGGACCGCGTGCTTCACGGCCTGGACGACATCGATCGTCTGGCGCTCGATCTCCGTGCCCGTGATGTCGAGCCTGGTGGCGACGCGATAGACGTTCAGTTCGATCGCATCGGCACCAGCCTGCTCCATCAACCGCGCGTACTCCAGCCAGCCGCCTGCCGTCGTTCCGTTCAACGACGCAATGACCGGCACGTGCACCGTCGCCTTCACGCGATGCAGGTGTTCGAGATACTGGTCCGTGCCCAGGACGAACGCATCGGGGCCGGGGAAATAGCTCACCGCCTCGGCGAACGACTCGGCATGCGCGTCGAGATGCGAATGCTCCGCCATCTGTTCACGAACGATCTGTTCCTCGAACAGCGACCGCAGGATGATCGCCGGCGCGCCTGCGTCTTCGAGACGACGGACGGAATCGAGCGCGTCGGACAGGGGCGAGGCGCCCGGAATGATGGGATTCGAGAGCGGGAGTCCAAGATAGGTAGTGCGGAAGTCCATGGGCTACTCCTCGGTGCGGTCGCTCGCGGCGGGCGCGGGATCCGCACCCGCATCGCCCGGCGGCACCTTCACGCTGGCCAGTTGCTCGTACAGGCTGTAGCGCTCCGTGGCGCTCTTCTGCGATTGCCTCAGGAACTCTTTGAATCGCTCGGGATCCGTGCGCTCGACCACCCGGAATCGCGCTTCGTTGCGCATGTAGTCGGCGACCCGCGCTTTCGGTGGGCCGTAGTCGAGATGCATGGCGGCCTCGCCGGCCGCCAGCCGGCGGGGGTCGAAGCGATAGAGCGGCCAGACGCCTGACTCGACAGCCAGCTTCTGCTGCGCGGCGCCCTGCGCCATATCGTAGCCGTGCGCAATGCAGTGGCTGTACGCGATCACCAGCGACGGCCCCGGATACGCTTCCGCCTCCTGCAGCGCGCGAACGGTCTGCGGCATCTTGGCGCCAATCGCGACGCGCGCGACGTACACGTGCCCGTACATATTAGCCAGCAGTCCAAGATCCTTCTTCTGCACCGTCTTGCCAGTCGCGGCGAACTTCGCCACCGCGCCAAGCGGCGTGGCCTTCGACTGCTGCCCGCCGGTGTTCGAGTAGACCTCGGTATCGAGCACCAGAATGTTGACGTCGTGGTGACTGGCGAGGACGTGATCCAACCCACCGAAACCGATGTCGTAGGCCCACCCGTCGCCGCCGACGAGCCACACGCTTTTCTTGACCAGATAGTCGGCGAGCGCCGCGAGACGAACAGCCTCGGGCGTGCCGAGCGGAGACAGCACGCGGCGAAGGTCAACGACGCGCGCCCGCTGCGCGACGAGTCCGGCGTCGGTGGACTGATCGGCATCGAGCAGCGCGCTCACGAGCGCTCCAGGGAGCGACGGCGCCAAGTGCGTGAGGAGCAACCGGGCCGCGGATACGTGGCTGTCGAGCGCGAGACGCATCCCGAGCCCGAACTCGGCGTTGTCCTCGAACAGCGAGTTCGACCATGCCGGGCCTCGCCCGTCCTTGTTCGTGGTGTACGGGGTGGTCGGCAGGTTGCCGCCGTAGATCGAGGAGCAGCCGGTGGCGTTGGCGATGAGAAGGCGATCGCCGAAAAGTTGCGTGAGCAGCTTGAGGTACGGCGTCTCGCCACAGCCGGCGCACGCCCCCGAGTATTCGAACAGCGGCTCGAGAAATTGCGACGTCTTGTGATCGATCTTGGTGAGATCGGTCGCCGCCACCTCCGGCAAGCCCAGGAAGAAGTCGTAGTTGAGTCGCTCCGGCTCGCGCAGCGGCGGCTGCGGGTGCATGTCGATCGCCTTGTGACGCGGGTTGGTCCGGTCCTTGGCCGGACACACCGTCACGCAGAGATTGCAGCCGGTGCAGTCCTCGGGCGCGACCTGAATCGTGTAGACGCGGGCCTTGAACTCGAGACCTTTGTACGGCGTGCTCTTGAATGTCGCCGGGGCGCTCGACAACTCCGCCGGGTCGTAGACCTTCGCGCGGATTGCCGCATGAGGACAGACCAGCGCGCACTGGTTGCACTGAATGCACACCGCCGGATCCCACACCGGGATCTCGGCCGCGATGCTTCGCTTCTCCCACCTGGCCGTGCCCGTCGGCCACGTGCCATCCACGGGGAACGCGCTCACCGGCAGTCGATCGCCCTTGCCCGCCAGGAGCACCGCGGTGACTTTCTGAATCAGATCGGGCGCCTTCGTCGAGACGATCGGCGGGCGCACTCGCGTCGAGGTTACCGTCACCGGCACCGCGATCTGGTGCAGGTGGGCCAACGTTGTGTCCACCGCGTCGATGTTCCGCTTGACAACTTCGGACCCGCGCTTGCTGTACGTCTTGGCGATCGCCTTCTTGATCTGCGCCAGCGCCTCGTCGCGCGGCAGCGCCCCCGAGATGGCAAAGAAGCACGTCTGCATGACGGTGTTGATGCGTCCGGCGATGCCGGCCTGCCGAGCCACCGCCGACGCGTCGATCGCGTACACCGTGAGACGCTTGTCCACAATGAGCTGCTGAACCTCGCGCGGCAGCTGATCCCACACCTCGGTAGCCGACCCGGGCGCGTTGAGCAGGAACACGCCGCCGTCCGCGGCGTGCTCGACGATGTCGAGACGGTCGATGAACTGAAACTGATGGCAGGCGACGAAGCTGGCGCTCTCGATGAGATACGCCGAGCGAATCGGTGCGCGGCTCGTGCGCAGGTGCGACACCGTCATGGCCCCCGACTTCTTGGAGTCGTAGACGAAGTAGGCCTGCACGTGAAGGTCGGTCTCGTCGCCGATGATCTTGATCGAGTTCTTGTTGGCGCCGACCGTGCCGTCGGCGCCGAGGCCGTAGAAGAGCGCCCTCGTCTCGGCCGCTTCGGTTCGGAACGTCTCGTCCACCCGGAGCGAGGTGTCCGTCACGTCGTCGGTGATGCCGACAGTGAAATGGTTCTTGGGCTGGTGTTGCGCCAGGTTGTCGAAGACCGCCTTCACCATCGACGGCGTGAACTCCTTCGATGCCAGTCCGTAACGGCCGGCGATCACTCGCGGAAGGGATCGACGCATGCCCTGCGCGTGTGCCTCCATGAGCGCGGCCACGACGTCCAGATACAGCGGGTCTCCCGGCGCGCCCGGCTCCTTGGTGCGATCGAGCACCGCGATCGAGGTCACGGTGGACGGCAACGACTGTACGAACAGATCCACGGCAAAGGGCCGATACAGCCGTACCTTCAGGACACCGACTTTGTCTCCGCGAGCCGTCAGTGCGTCAACGGTCTCGTGCGCGGTGTCCGTTCCCGATCCCATGAGCACGATCACGCGCTCGGCCTCGGGGTGGCCGACGAAGTCGAACAGGCCATAGTGGCGCCCGGTCATCGCGCCCAGTTGCGCCATCACCCGCGCGACGTGCGCCGGGCACGCGGCATAGAAGGCGTTGCACGCTTCGCGTGCCTGGAAGAATGTGTCGGGGTTCTGCGCCGTGCCTCGAATCATCGGATGGTCGGGGGTCAGCGCGCGTGCCCGGTGCTCGGCGATTCGATCGGCGGGCAGCAGCGCGAGCAGATCGGCGTTCGACAGCGTCTCGATCCTGGTGACCTCGTGGGAGGTGCGAAACCCGTCGAAGAAGTGCAGGAACGGCACGCGGGTATGGAGCGTGGCCGCATGCGCCACGGCGGCAAAGTCGTGCGCCTCCTGGACCGACGAGGCGCAGAGCAACGCGAACCCCGTCTGCCGGCAGGCCATGACGTCGGAGTGATCGCCGAAGATGGACAGCGCATGCGTGGCGATCGCCCGCGCCGCGACGTGCATCGTGAACGGCGTCAGCTCGCCGGCGATCTTGTACATGTTGGGGAGCATCAGCAGAAGGCCTTGTGACGCCGTGAACGTCGTGGCCAGCGCTCCAGCCTGCAGCGCGCCGTGAACGGCGCCCGCGGCGCCGCCCTCCGACTGCATCTCGACGACCGACGGCACGTTGCCCCACACGTTCGTGCGACGCTGGCTCGACCACTCGTCGGCGAGCTCGCCCATCGTCGAGGAGGGAGTGATTGGATAGATCGCGATGACCTCGCTCACGCGATGTGCGACCGAGGCCGCGGCCTCGTTGCCGTCCACGACCATTCGCGAATCAGGTCTCATCATCGTCCACCTATCCAGGTTTCGGTTGTTGCCAGTACTGCTCCTGCGCTACCGACCAGCCTCGAGGCAGCAGACGTGCCTTCGCATCGTCAATCATCCCGGGATTGCCGCACAGGTAGACCATGGTGTCCTCCTTCGGCGGGGACCATCGCATTAGGCACTCTTCGAGCATCATATTGATGCGACCCACCGGTCCGTTCCACTCGGCGTTGCGTGCGGCCGATGGGCGGCTCACGCTGGATACGTATTGGATCTCGTGCGGATGATCCTCGCTCAACCTCCGGAACTCACTGTCGTACACGAACTCATCACAGTGACTGGCACCGTGCATGACGAAGAAACGGTGGCGGCCCCCCTTTCCGCCGGTGTCTGCCGCACGATCGTGCAGAGACTGCCGGATCATGCTGACATACGGCGCAATCCCGGTCACCGTGGCCACCATGACGTGGTGTGTCATCTTCGCGCGCAGCGTGAAGCGTCCCTTCGCCCGGGGTCGCATCGTGACGAGATCCCCGACGCGCCGAGCATGGAGGATCGGCGTCAGCGTCCCACCCTGCTCGGAAGGCACACGCTCGATGAACAGCTCGATCAGCGGTTCATAAGGCGCGGACGCAATCGAGTACGGCCGCTCGACGCCCTCCACGCCAATCGTGATGTACTGACCGGGCTCGAAGGGGAACTGGCTCTCCGGCTCCAGCCACAGAACGAACAGGTCGTCGGTGAAATCCTTGCGTCGGACGATGGTGGCTCTCGACAGCGTCGGATGGCCGGAGCGGGACTTCACCTGGCCCGGACCTTCCTGCTCGCTTGGCATCGATCTCCCCGGCCAGATCATGCCGTGACCGCCGCCCGCTTCTCGAACCGGAGCCCGTCGGCGAGAGCGTCGATCGTGACGGTATCACCTTCGACGAATTCGCCTTCGAGGATCCGCATCGCCAGGGCGTCGAGCACACGCCGCTGGATCGTCCGCTTCAGCGGTCGCGCGCCGTAGGCGGGATCGTAGCTTTCCGGCACGAGCTGTTCCTTCGCGCCGTCGGTCAGGGTGATGTGAATCTTTCGTTCCTCGAGGCGTTTCATCAGGCCTGAAAGCTGGACGTCGATGATTCGCTTGATGTGGGTCCGGTCCAGTGCGTGGAACGTGATGATCTCGTCGATCCGATTGATGAACTCCGGACGGAAATGCGCCCGTACGGCCGGCCGATTCGGATCAGATCCACCGCCAACGCGACCCCGGACGCGAGCAGCATCAGGTCGGCGCGCACGCCGAACACGAATGCGGCCGACCCACCGATGAATGCCCATATCAGCGGAACGACAGCGACAAGCCGCGGCAACGACCGATCTGCCGCCAACAGAAACCCGATGGTGAGAATCGTTGTAGGACATGGCACGCCGAAGACCGGCAGCCGCGGGAACGCGTGCCCGTCCGCGCGCGCGATCGCGGGATACAACAACGCGTACGCAATCAGCCCCCAGGAGAGTACTCGCTGGAAGGAGGGACCGCGCGACAACTGGAACCTTTGGTGAACGACGCCGTGCCAGACCAACAGCCCGGCCTCGAGCACAAAGACACCGGCGAACACCCATGCAGCAGGGTTGATTCTCGAAAAGAATGCGGCATGGTAGGCCAACCCGGACCACGCCCAATGGAACGCCAGCAACCCCGGAATGAACCACGGTCGCACCGGTCTGGCGCGAGTCAGCATCATTACCGCGTACGCGGTCACCAGCCAGAGCATCAGAACAACGGGCCAGAGCCGCCCGTTGTAGGCGGCGAACACGTCGAAGAATTCGTCCGGTGTGAATGGGAGGGTCATGGAGTCGCTTTGGTGTCGTCATGCGGCGCGCGCGCCTTGGCGACCGGCCACGGCCGCAGTATCTCGAGCGCTCAGGAGCATGGTGGCCAGCACCACGACCCAGAGCAGAAAGACGCCGATGTTGATGCGCTCCCAAACTCCTACCCACGGTGTTGGCAGATTCGCCTGGATGTTGGCGGCATCTGGTACGGTTAACGCGCCACACGCGAGAAGGATCACCATGGTCGCGATGGAGTACAGACGGAAACGGTTTCCGAATGCGACTGCTCCGAAACCCATGGCGAGCAGCATGAGGACGACGGTCACCATCGCAAAGACGATGTGCATCGTATCGGTGAGCGTTCCCCCGCCCGCTGCCAGCACCTCCCGTAGATGCATCGGAGGCCAGGCGAGGCCGATGACTCCGTAGGCGACCAGCAAACCTCCCGCGACACGCAGGGGACGGTTCTGACGAGCCGACGCCCAGACGCCGCACCCGAAGACGGCCACAAGCAAGGTATAGGCGATGCCAAGCGGAACCCATAGCGGTCTCGTCGAAGCGCCGATCGCGGACAGCTCGCTGACCGTTTGAGAAGCGGAGCTATAGCCCTCCCACCGCATCGGTACAAAGACATTCATGGCGACGTAGAGCAGCGAAGAGACGATGCCGCAAACGAGCAAGATCTTGCGTGTCATCCTTCACCTCCGGGACGGACACGATCAGGCGTCTTTCGGTAACGCAGGAATCTTGCCGACACGGTCGGGCGAGACCGCAACGGCCGCAGCTCCTTTTGCCGGAATCCCGTCGACGTCACAGAGAGATTTTCCTCGTCAGTGGGAGATTTTCGGCACCTGCAAGGCCCGGGCTCGGATCACCGTGGCTCGATTCTCC
>DAINQP010000118.1:17069-18402 GCA_036742665.1 Vicinamibacterales bacterium
GGAAGTCCGCCGTCCGTGTACGACGGCCGGGCATTCGCACAGCACCTGTTCGCCATCAAGAACGTCGCGTTCACTCGCATCCTGTTGGATCAGGGCATTTACGTGAGCATGCTGGTCTTCGCTGCTGGACTTCGCCATCTGATTCGTCAGGCACGTTCAGAGAGCGAATGGATCGGCACGCTGCTCTTCGGTGCGGCTCTGGGTTGGGTGGCCGTGACCGTGGTCGCGGACGGATTGGAGGGCGGCGCCGTCCTCGATACCTTGAACGGCAATCTTGATCCGTCGGCAGTGCGCGCGCTCGTTGCCGGAACGCTTCTCATCTACAACGGATCGATTGCGTTTGCGATCACCGGACTGTTTCTGGGTTCGGCGGCATGGGCGACGTTTGATAGCCGCGTGTTGCCGCGCTGGACCGGATGGATCGCGGTCGTCGGTGCCGTGCTATGCGCAGCCTCGGTGCCTGCCATGTACGGCGGTCCGGTCAACTACACAGGCTTCTATAACGCCGGCGGTTGGGGACCCGCGATCGTGGCGAACTTCCCGCCGATGATCTGGTTCCTGACGGTCAGCGTCATTCTGATTCGCCGCCCTGGCATCGGTCGCGGCGTGATCATGCGAGCGGCCTGATTGAAACGGAGATCCACCATGTCTCGCCCTTCTGCGTTCAAGACTCCCGAAGGTGAAGCCGCGTTTCTGGCGGCGTATGACGCCGCGATGAAATTGTGGCCTGTTCCGTATGAGGAGATGGACATTCCAACGCAGTGTGGCATGACACACGTGGTCGTCAGCGGTCCGAAGGATGCTCCACCTGTGGTGCTGCTGCACGGATATTGGGCGACATCGACGATGTGGGTGCCCAATATCGCGGATTTCAGCAAGGACTATCGGCTATGCCGTCGATGTCATGGGTCAGCCGAGGTCTCGCGCTGTGCGACGGCTCAGGTGAACCGTCCGAACGCTCAGTCGTGTTGACGCGGTGAGGCGCCGGCGGGTCCCGGTCCGGGTGCGGGGATAACGCGGCTCACCAAGACACGGTCGACGCGATTCCCGTCCATGTCGACCACCTCGAATCGGTGCCCGCGTCGTTCGAACACATCGCCGGTCCGCGGTACACGAGCCAAAGCCGCCATCGCGAGACCGCCGACCGTGTGGTAATGCTGACCCTCTTCAGCACTGAGCAACGGCTCTGCATCGATGGTTCGCATCACAGTATCGAGGTCCAGTCCGCCGTCCATCAACCAACTGCCATCGTCGCGACGGACGATCAGCGGGTCCTCGCCCGGTTCGGTGGGCAGGTCTCCGACAATTGAGGACGTCACATCGGTGAGGCTGA
>DAINQP010000119.1:0-18373 GCA_036742665.1 Vicinamibacterales bacterium
CACGGCCTGCAGCGAGAGCACGAATGCTCCAGCGATCGCGAGTCCGGCCAGAGGCGCTGGAGCGCCCTCGACGGGCGCCGGCTCGCCGCCGACCGCGAAGGCCGCGATCGCCAAGGTGAGGAAGGCCACCGTCTTCAACAGGCTGGTCGTGTTTTGAATGACACTGCCCCATTTGATGCCCCGCCACTGCGCAACGGCAAAGATGATGATGACCGCCGTCGCGATCGCCGTCGCGCGGCCAGCGAGAGCGGGAAACAGCGCGACCGAGAACTCCCCGATCACGATAGAAACCGCCGCCGCGGTTCCAGCCGTGGAAATCCAGTCGCTCCATCCGACGATGAAGCCGGGATACTCGCCGAGCGCGTAGCGTGAAAACACGTACTGGCCGCCGGAACGCGGGATCATCGCTCCCAGTTCGGCGAGTTGTATCGCACCGAGCAGCGCATAGAGACCGCCGACCACCCATACGGAGAGATAGAGCCAGGTGACCGGCAGATGACCCGCAACTTCGCCAGGTGCGCGCAGGATTCCGGCGCCGATGGCGTTGCCGACCGTGACCGCCAGGCCAAAGCCGAGCCCGAGAACGGGCAGCAGCCTTCGAGAGGTTGCTCGGGCCGCGGTGGCGGTTGTCATCCTTGCCTGAGATCCCGCGCCAACAGACGATGAAACAGATGCTCCCCGGCTTCGCGGCGAACTGACAGTCGCCCGGCCCCATACGCGCGCGACTTGAGCCCGCGCTGCACCGACGCGCAGATGGCGACGTCTTCCTGCTGGATCTGCTCGCTCACGGCGATGCTTTCAAGGTTGACCGCACGCGCTGACTCCGAGATATCGCCGAAATAGAAGTCGAAAATCACCTCGGTGCGATCGACACCGCGCGGGATCACCAGGTTGGTGTCCATCGTCTGGCCGTAGCAGTTGATCATGAAGTTCGGATAGATCCAGTAGTAGTACGCTCGTTCCCCCTGGCGTACCTCTCGCGTGCGCGTCTCTGCGCCTTCACTCACCATCGGACTCGACTGCAGACAGAAACGATCGCCCGTCGTGATGGTGTACTCGCGGTAATCGAGGACGCTGTCAAGACCCTCGTGAAGATGCGGCACGTGATAGCCGCCGTCAAGGTAGTTGTCCACGAAGACTTTCCAGTTGCAGTCGAGCGAGTACGAGCGCCGCTCCATCCAGTGCAGATTCTCGAGGTCGAGCGCCTGTAGCTGACGGCACAGGTCATCGCCGAGGTACGCATCCAGTGAAGGGCCGCCAGAGTCGGGCCTCACGAAGACCCACGGCTCGAACGTCGCACAGTCGAGCGGCACGAGACCGTTGGCTGCGCGATCGAAGTCGCAGACGCCGGTGAAGTCAGGCGTGCCCTTCAATTCGCCCTCGAGCGAGTACGTCCAGCCATGATACGGACATCTGAACTGGCGCGTTGAGCCCTGGGGATCGGTGACTACCGCGGCCGCGTGGTGACGGCACACGTTGAAAAAGGCGCGCAGCTGCCCGTCCCGACCGCGGACGACGACGACCGGCTCGCCGCCGGGAAGCTCGCCGGAGATGTAGTCGCCAGGCCGAAGCAGCTGCTCGAGGCGGCCGGCGCACTGCCAGGCGCGCCTGAACACCGTGCGGAGCTCCAGCTCCATCACACGACTGTCGATGTACCAGGCCGCGGGAATCGTGGACGCCTGTGCGAGCGGCGCATCCGCGTCGTAGAGATCGATGATCTGATCGAGCGGCCGATCCACGTGTGAGTTCCTTTCACCATCCCGGGCGGGCGGAGTATAACAACACCGTGGCACTGAGCCCAGGCACGCGAGTGGGTCCGTACGAGGTGACTGCTCACATCGGCGCGGGTGGCATGGGCGAGGTGTGCCGGGCCCGCGACACCAAGTTGAATCGCGAGGTCGCGCTGAAGGTGCTGCCCATCGCCTTCGCCAGCGATCCGGATCGCATGTCACGCTTCCAGCGCGAAGCCCAGCTGCTTGCGGCGCTCAATCATCCCAACATTGCCGCCATCTACGGTCTCGAGGACGGCGGCGCCCAGCAGGCCATCGTCATGGAGATGGTCGAGGGCGA
The DNA here is from genome assembly GCA_036742665.1 of Vicinamibacterales bacterium. Lineage (GTDB taxonomy): Bacteria > Acidobacteriota > Vicinamibacteria > Vicinamibacterales > UBA2999 > Gp6-AA40. The sequence goes on from DAINQP010000119.1 coordinate 2,071, forward strand.
CACGCTCACCGGTCCACTGCCAATCGCCGACGCACTCAGGGTCGCCCGGCAGATCGCCGAGGCCGTCGAGTATGCGCACGAGCGGGGCATCATCCATCGCGACCTGAAGCCGGCCAACATCAAGGTGACACCGGACGGCACGGTGAAGGTTCTGGACTTCGGCCTCGCAAAGGCGATGGACGCAACCGGCGACGCGGCGTTCAGCCTGCATGGCTCCATGTCGCCCACGTTATCGCTCGGGGCCACGCATGCCGGATTGATCCTTGGGACCGCCGCCTACATGGCCCCAGAACAGGCCAAAGGGAAATCCGTGGACCGTCGAGCCGACATCTGGGCGTTCGGCGTGGTGCTTTACGAGATGCTCACCGGCCAACGCATGTTCAGCGGCGAGACCGTCGCCGAAACGCTGGCGAGCGTGATCAAGGACCCGATCGCGGTCGGCAAGCTTCCCGCCGACACGACAGCCCCCATTCGAAGGCTGATCGCACGGTGTCTCGAGCGCGACCTGCGCCGCCGCCTGCAGTCGGTCGGCGAGGCGCGCATTATTCTCGAGGACGCGATCGCCGGTACCACGAGTGAGACCGAGCCTCAGCCCGCACCCGATTCAAATCGAAGCAATAGATGGCCCTGGGCTCTGGCGGCGGTCGCCGTATTGACGGCCGTTGCCGCAATTGGATGGGGCTGGACTCGCCCGACCGCCGCTCCTCCCGCTGTGGCACGTTTCACGCTCGCTCCACCGGACGGCACCACGTTCACGTTGACCGGCCCAAACGCTCCCAACATCGCCGTGTCGCCCAACGGACGCTATGTGGCCTTCATCGCCGATGACGCGCGACGCCAACGCACGATCTGGGTCCGTGCACTGGATTCGCTGAGTGCCCAACGTCTGGACCGAACCGACGGCGCGACGTTCCCGTTCTGGTCACCTGATTCTCAACACATCGCCTACTTCGTTGACGGCAAGCTGATGCGAATCTCCGTAGCGGGGGGCGCTCCGCACACGATCTGCGATGCACCGGCCGGCGAGGGCGGAGCGTGGTTCCAGTCCGAAGGTCAGGACGGCATCATCGTCTTCGCCCCCACCAGTAACGGTCCACTTCAGAGAGTGCTGGCCCAGGGAGGCCTACCGACAGCCGCCACGACGCTCGCCGACGGAGAGACCGGGCACTCATTCCCACAGTTCCTGCCCGATGGACGTTTCTTGTACTTGGCGCGCGGGAGCAAGCCAGCCATCTATGTTCAGTCCTCAGGAGCGGAGCGTACGTTCGTGGTGAACTCGGTCGGCAGAGCGGCGTTCTCGCCTCCGGGGCTGCTGGTGTATCTACGGGACGCTACGCTGCTCGCCCATCGCTGGAACCTTGACACGTTGCGCCTGGAGGGCGAGCCGGTTTCGATCGCCGAAAGTATCCGCGCAGGTGGCGGCAACGGCCGCAACGCCTTCGCCATCTCCGCGAGCGGTGTGCTGGCCTATCGCGGGGGCAACTCCTTGGATAACACCCTCACGTGGTACACCCGCGACGGCAAGCGGGCGAGCGTCCTCCTCGAGTCCGGACAGCACGGATCTTTCGAGCTGTCGCCAGATGAGAAGCGCCTGGTGGTCGTGATGGGTACCGGAACCGATCTTGATTTGTGGCTGAAGGATCTCACCAGCGGGGCCTTTTCCCGCCTCACCGCTGCACCGGGTTCGGAGCAGGAACCGACCTGGTCGCCGGACTCTCGTCGCGTCGCGTACGTGAACCGAAACGAGAATCAAGGCGCGCTGTATGAAACGCTGATCGGCTCTGGAAAGCACGCCGCCATACCGAACGGCAACGGCCAGAACTTCACGTTGCTGACGTGGACGACCGACGGTAAACATCTGGTGGTCCGCCGTGGAAGTGCCAGCGGCGACATCAGCCTCCTCCCCGTCGCGGAGGACGGTGCATCGAACACTGACGGAAGTACCCTGCAGCACATTCTCAAAGAGCCCTATGTGATCAGTCAGGTCAGAGTCTCGCCTGATGCGACGTGGGTGGCATACACGTCATTCGAATCCGGTCAGCCGGAGATTATCGTCGCGACCTTCCCGGGGTTCACCGATCGGCGTCAGATTTCGACGGGCGGTGCCGGCGCCGTGCAGCCCCTCTGGCGAGCTGACGGCAAGGAACTGTTCTTCCTGACCCGCGACCGGAAGCTGATGGCTGTGGATGTGATGGCGGGCGCAAGTCTGAAAACCGGACCCGCGCGGCTGCTCCTCGAGGCCGCCGTCAACACGAGCGCAGTCATTCAAATCTATGCCGCCACCAGAGACGGGAAACGGTTCATCGTCCGCGAGCAGACTCGAGACGAAGGCGCCATGGAGCAGCTCTTCGTGGTGACGAACTGGCTTTCGCTGCTGCAGAAGTAGAGTCTTCAGGAGGACACATGATCAGGTTGCTTTCCTTCGCGCTCATCTCCGTAGTCGCGTTGTCGGTCGCCCTGAACGCCGACGCGAACTATCCGACCGGCACCCGCGGGCTCCTGCTCATCGACAAGCTGGGCAGCACCATTCGTTTCTTCGATCCGACGACGTTCAAAGAGCGCTCGAGCATCGCGATCGCCACCAAGCCGCACGACTTCGTGCTCACGGCTGACCGGAAGACGGCCTACGTCCCTCTGTATGGCGATGGCATCTACGGAAGGAATCCGAATCCTGGCCACGAAGTCGCCATCGTTGACATGGACGCGCGCAAGGTCGTCGGCTCGATCGATATCGCTCCCTATCGCGCCCCGCACGGCATCCAGATCGACGCCAGCGGCACCATCTACGTGGCCAGCGATCTCGATCGCAAGCTGCTCGTGATCGATCCGAAAGCGCGCAAGATCACGCACGCGATCGACACTGAGGGAACGACGCACTGGATCGGCATTCTGCCGGACGGCAGCAAGATCTACGCGACCAACAAGAACGACGGACCGTTCGTCAGCGTGATCGATCTCAAGAGCAAGAAAATGGTCGGAAAGATCCCGGTGCCTGGCGGGACGCAGGGCATCGCCGTCTCCCCCGACGGGTCGCGTATCGTCATCATGGCGTCGGCTGATCCGACGGTGCTCATCGTCGATCCGAAGACGGACACGATCGTGGACCGCATCACGCTGCAGAACCAGAAGACCGGCGCGTACAAGGCGTACTTCAGTCCCGACGGCAAGCGACTGCTGACGATGAATCTCGGGTCGTCGGTGATCAACATCTTCAACGCCGCAGACCTGCATGGGCCGCAGCGCACCGCCGTCGTGGGCAAGGACCCGATGGGGTTCGCCTTCTCGGCAGACGGCAAGACGGCATTATCGGCCAATCATGGCGACGGCAGCGTCTCGGTGATCGATTTGGAGAAGGGTCAGGTCGTGCAGCAGTTTCAGGCCGGCACCGGTATCGAGACGTTGACGTTTTACTAGCTCGTAGCTGTTGTGTGTCAGGGTCTGAGCACGTGCGCAGTGTGAATAACCCGAAGGCCGGCGCCGCGACAAACCACGGCGAACGCGTTGATCCGGCGTAGCAGTGCCGGCCCGCCAGGCGCCGACTCCGGGTAGCCCTCAACGAATCGATTTTGCATGTCCACGTTGATAAAAGCCGTTCGACGCGGATCGATCGGCAGATCGGGCGGCGCCAGCGCACGACTCACCCCATCATTGGTGGGCGAGCTATTCTGCGCGAGCATCACACCTGCAGAGATGGCGGCGGACGCGCCAAGTCCTGCCGCGAAAAAGGCGCGTCGATCCATGGCGACATACTAGTGGACTCCGGCGATCCCTCCTCGAAGTGATTAGTACGGCCGCAGTTCGAGGCCTTCCTCATGCAGTGTGGCTTCACAAACGCGTTCAATCGCCGCAACCAGTGCAGAAACGATCCCTCACCGTGCTGCGCTCGCGAGTTCTGCCCGCTTGATGGTGGGCGCAGCCCTCGTGTTCCCGGCTATGGTCCAATCGTTTTCGACGGCGACGTAGAGGACGGACATAGAAAAGAGACGAAGGCCGTCGACACCATGCGGAAGCAGGAGCATCGGACCTCCTCGGCCGGCCCGGGGATCGCCCCTCACGACAGCGCGAATGGCAATCTGATCAGACTGGCGCTGGTTCGATATTCGCGTTCAATCGGAACAGATTCGTCGGATCGTACTTCGCCTTGAGTCGCGCGAGGCGCGCGTAATTAGTGCCATACGCCTGCCGCACGCGGTCGCGTCCCTCGTCGGCACCAATTTCGTTTACGGCCAGACCGCCCGCGGCAAACGGCGTGATCCGCTTCCATGTATCGCGCACCCATGTCACGTTGGGCTCGTCGGCCTCCCCTCGCTTCCACTGGCCATAGATCCCGACGTGAATGCCGCCACGGAGGGGAAAGGCCGTGGCATCGCGCGCCACGCGTGCGGCAACGCCGTGGATCGGAAACAGCAGCAGGTACGACATCGGCGATACAACTCCGGAATACGCGTCAACCCAGGTGTCGATGAACCCGTGGGTCAGGCCATCGATGAATTCAGCTTTCCAGTAATTCCGCATGCCGGGTGGCGCCGCCTGATCAAGCATCGCCTGTTGTGCCAGGTACGGCATCGGCCCGATCACATCCATCACCGGCGAGCCGAACTCTTTGATTGGACGGACGGCCTTCTGCCCTTCGTTAATCGGCCCGGCGTAGGCACAGGCGATGGCGCACGCCTTGTGGCCATCCGGACCTGTTAGCAATACCGCAGCGGCCGTCAGCGGATCCGGAGCCGTTTTGAGTAACGCGCCATAGAAGTTCAGTACATCATGCGCGGCCGAATACGGATACAGGGCCATGCCGCCAACGATCATCGGACCGATCGCGTGCAATCGGTACTCGAAGGACGTGACGACGCCAAAATTGCCGCCGCCGCCTCTGAGCGCCCAGAACAGGTCGCTATCGTCATCGACGCTGGCTCGAACCAACCGGCCGTCGGCGAGCACGACGTCTGCGCCGAGCAGATTGTCGACCGCCATGCCGAGCGCCCCCCCGAGCCAACCAAAGCCACCACCGAGCGTGAGTCCAGCAATTCCTGTATCGCCAACGGTTCCTCCCGTTGTCGCCAGTCCATGCGCCTGGGTCGCCGCGTCGAACTCCGTCCACTTCACTCCGGGCTCGGCTCGCGCGGTGCGCGTTGCGGCGTCGACGGTAATGGCTTTCATCGAAGAGAAATCGATGACAAGGCCCTCGTCGCAGGTGCCCGTACCGGCAACACCGTGGGCGCCACCGCGAATGGCAAGTGGTAAACGCTGCTCCCGTGCGAAATTGACGGCAGCCTGTACATCCGCTGCGTGACGCGGTCGGACGATCATCGCAGGCCGGCGATCGATCATCAGGTTCCACACGTGTCGAGCTGCCTCCCAGTCCGGGTCGGAAGGCATCAGGATGCGGCCACCAAACTCCCGCATGAAAGCGTTTACCGAAGGCGAATCTACTTCCAAGTTGTGTTCTCTCCTAAAAGAGTGGAGATCTACTCGCATTGCGAGCGATCGCTGCTGAGTCTACTTGCGTACGAGTTGCAGCGGACGCATTCAATTGACCCGAATGTGCTTGTGATTTGGCCGCCTCTTTGCCGTTAGTGATCTCATCCGGCCGGTCATCGTCATCGCCGACCCGAGGGGATGGGACCAGGTTCGCTTCGGACTGTTCGCTGAGGCCAAACGATGCATCTGATCCGACGTGTAGTGGTCCTGCTCGTTCCGTGAGTTCGACATTCCCCGCGACGTCCTGTCGCGTTGGTGGCAACGATACCGACGCGAGGTCCGCCTCGCCAGGGCGGGTGGCAGCTTCGCTCGGCGCGCGCCCACCGGGCAGTTCATCTTCGCGTCAGGCACCGCTCTTCGCGCCATCACGTTCGATCTGGACTCGCGGCAGGCGTCGAACGCCGCGACCATTCCCGACATTGAAGTCTCGTACGCGGCCGACAATGGCGCCGCTGATTTCGCCCTGGTCCGCCACAGGCACACTCGTCTTCCTTGCGCCGGGGGGCGCCGGGGCCAGCGTCCTCGAGTGGATTGACCGCACCGGGCGCAGAGAACCTCTGGCCCTGGCGCCGGGCAGCTATTTCTATCCCCGAATCTCGCCCGACGGGACTCGCGTCGCGCTCGACGTCGGCGACCGGGGTGCGCGGGACATCTGGATTCTCGATATCGCCCGGCTGGCGCTGTCGCGTCTGAGCGATGGCCCCACTGACGACATGCTGGCGGCGTGGTCGCCGGATGGGGCGCGGGTGTTCTATTCGTCGAATCGGCATGGCAACTTCGACGTCTACTATCGAGACGTTGACGTTTTACTAGCTCGTAGGTGGTAGTCAGTAGCCGGTCGCAGGAACTTGGACAGGCTACGAGCTGCGCTACCGGCTACATTACGTATTTATCAGCGCGCATGCACAATCCGTATGCGCGGTAGGTGCGATGTAGGGGATTCCCCTGAGATTTTGCGTGGCACGGTCACTGCACGAGTGCCGTTTGTGACTGGCCGTCCCCGTGTCATCGTCGCTCTGCCCGACGCACTCGAGGGCGCGACTGTGGCCGAATGGCTGAAAGCCAACAACTTCGAACCGGTCTATCGAACCAATCCATCCGCCGCTGCTGTCGAAATGCAGCGTCCCTTTGATCTGCTGATTGCCGACGCAATGTGGGCGTTGGGGACCGCACTCCAGTCCGGTGCACGGGCGCGCAATCCTCTCGTGCCGACGATTCTCATTGGCGAAGCGATGGAGCGGCGCGCGACGGCGGTCAACGTCCACACCATGTTCATGAGCCGACCAATCGACAAGACCGTGCTCGCCTGCTTCGTCTCGATGGCGCTGATGGACGACCAGCCGGCCCGGCGATCGCCGCGCAAGACCGTTCAGCGCTTCGAAGCGCTGGTCAACGGTCTACCCTCGGGGATCGTCAACGTCAGCGCAGAAGGGCTGCGGCTGGAAGTGCCGCGCGATGCGCGGTCGACGCTGCCGCCGTACTTCGCGGTTCGCGTGCCGTTGGTTGGTGTCGCCGTGATCGCCAAGCGCCGATGGATGATGCCGGCAGCGAAGAGCACAGGCACGGTGTGGTACGGCGCAGCGCTCTCACACAATCGTGCCAGCTCAGAAGAACGGTGGCGCGCTTTCGTTGACTCGGTGCCGATCGTCGGCGACGGCGGCTTACGCGTCAGCGCCTAACTCGTTGGTGGTTGGCGGTTGGTAGTGGTGTTGAACCACGAACCTCGAAATCAACCACCTACCACCAACTACCAACCACTAACTATCCCGCGGTCCCGTGTACTGCTCAATCGGCGGCGTTCCGTGCGTGTGGAATGTCTCGATTGTCTTGAGCCCCCACGCCTGACCCTTCTTTCGCTCGGCTTCGTTCCATACGATCGGCTGCCAGTCGGGCGCGAGCATCAGACGCGCACCGGCGTTGTCGAACTCGATGCGATTGCCTCCTGGCTCGTACACATACAGAAAGAACGTCTGCTGGACGGCGTGCTTGTGCGGCCCGGTCTCGATGTGGACGCCATTCTCGAGACAGATGTCGGCGGCGCGAAGAACCTCGTCTTTCGAATCGACTGCCCACGTGGCGTGATGGAATCGCCCGTGCGCGCCGTAATGATCGTGCGTGAAAGCAACGTCATACGTCTTGTTGTTGCACGTCACCCAGACACCGGCGACCTCACCGCTGTCGAGGACAATCATCTCGGTCGTGCGCATACCGAGCACGTCTTCCATGAATGTCTGCAGCACGACGACGTCGGATGTCAGCAGGTTGAGATGGTCGAGACGCCGCACGTTCGCGCCACGGGCCGGAAAGCGCATCGCCTGATTCTTGAGCGACGGCTTCAGGTGCGGCGGCGCCTTGTACCACTCGGTCTCCCAGTAGATCTCCATGTCGTGGCCGTCGGGCGTCCTGAACGCGTAGGCCGGCCCGTGCCCGAGATCGCCATCCGTCCATCCTTTGCCGAACCCGGCCTTCTCGATGATGCCGACGCGGTTCTGCAGCGCCTCAGGACTCGACGTGCGAAACGCGAAGTGCCCCATGCCGGCCACGTTCGAGGCCGTCAGCTTGAGCGTGTGGTGCTCGTAGTCGTCCCAGCCGCGCAGGTACACCGAGTCGCCCTTGCGCGCCGTCTCGGTCATGCCCATGACGTTGACGAAGAAGTCGAGGCTCTGTTCAGGCTTGGGCGTCAGCAGTTCCAGGTGCCCGAGATGGGCCAGGTCGAAGGAACGGATAGTGGACTTCACGACTCTCCTATTTCTCTGCGGCGCGCGCCGCGCTGAGGATGTTGCGCATCGCGTGATTTCCTTCGTGGCAGGCGTACTCGAACACTTGCTGCGAGGAGTCGACCTTGGTCAACGGCATCACATAGGTCCAAGGCCGTGTCCAGGTATTGGGGTCCTCAAACGTGACGCGCCATTCGACGACGGTCGGCGAGACGGCCGTGAATCGCTCGGTCATCACGACCTGCTCGGTCGCGCCCTGCGGTGCGGTCTCGCCCAGGAAGTTTGTCGTCTCGACGACCAACGTGTTGCCCTCCCACCAGCCGCGTGCATCGCCCAGATACTTGTGCGGACCGTTGGCGCGAGCACGACCATCTATCGGGATGACTCTCGCCTCGTGAATCATCTCGTAGCGGATGACCACCGAATCGGGACTCTGCGTGATGTCGTATCGACTGCCGTAACCGGCCGGCATCATCGAGTTGGGTATGCCACGCGTGATGCAGCGATCGTAGAGGCCCATGTCGAGCCAGCTGTTGAATGGACCGCGCGGATTGGCGTTGGTGCTGACGCCGCCGGTGCGACGCCGCGGCGCCACGTCAGTGCGCCGCGGAATACGGCCGTCAGGCGGATCGACCACGAGCCAGGCGCGGCTATTCTGGCGATCGAAGGTGTCGAAGATGAGATGCGCGGGCGGCCTGAGCCCGCCGGCGAACTCGGCACCGCTCACACCTTCGACGAACTGCTCGTTGCGCTGCTTGACGATCGTCTGCAGCTCCTCGGGTGTGATGTCGGCCAGTGTCTTTCCCGCGAACTGCGCCGGCCGCTCCATTGGCGTGCCGGTTTCATCATCATTTGAATAGATGCCTTGCAGGTCCGGGTGTCCCCACGGCGTCTTCGGCGGGGAGAACGTCTGAGCGCCGAGCGCGGCCGCGCCAGAGACGACGGCCGCGGCAATCATGGGGAGGACTCTTGCCTTCGACATATGCCTGAGACTTACCGGCTAGTTTTTGCAGGGCGTCGGATTCCACTTCGAGTCGTTCGGCTCTTTCTTGAAGTTCGAGCTCGTCACGAACTGCTGCGCAAGATAGGTCGGATCGTCGACGACCGTCGTGACCACGAACCACTCGCCCGCCTGCGGATTCGTCACCTTGCTGAAGTACTCGGTGATCTGCGCGTTCTGACTGTAGGGCACGCCATTTCGTCGCAGCCAGGCGGGCAACATGTTGGTGGTGGTGACTTTGAGCGCTCCCCACCGCGGAGGCGCAGCGCCCGCGCCGCGCTCGAGGAAGGCGTCGAACGCGCCGCCGCTGCGCTGCCATTCGGCCACCGACGTGCCCTGCAGCGTGCGCGACGTGGCCGCCCCGCTGACGGGAGGTGCACCGGGCTTGGCGAACTGCAGCAACCGCGTCTGCTGACCGGCGTCGGTTTCAATCTTCAGCGTGAGGTCGTCCTGCCAGGAAATCTTCAGACGCGTGGGCATGCGCATGATGCCGCCGACGCCGTACGCCTCGCAGCGGCCGTCCATCGCCGGCTCCCACGAGTTGGCCACCTTCACGCCTTCACCATTGAGCGGTACGCTCGTCGCATCGCCCTTGACCGGCGTGCGCATGCGCCACTGCCAGTCCTCGGTGACCACCGACACCCACGTGCCGGTGAGGTCCACCGGTGCGCCGGGACGTCCCGGCGGCGGAGGAGGACCACCACGACCACGGCCTCCCTGGGCCGTGATCTCCACTCCCGCACCTGCCACGATCGCACCAGCGACCAGCGCTGCCAGCGCGTTCATCGTCAGCCTGGATACCCCCGCGCTCATGCCCCGCTCCCCTTGGACTGATTGCTGCGATTGCGCTGATTGCCCTTTGCTGGCGCCGGTGGATTCTCTTTGACCATCTCCTTGTAGATGGTCTCGACGAACATCGAGGTCGTCCAGAAGCCGGTGTCGATGCCATAGCGAGGATCGAAGTCCAATGTCGGCTTCTTCGCCTTCACCTGCTCCAGCGTCATGCCGCGCTTGACGTACTCGCGAATGCGATCGCGGACGATCGTCGCCATGTCGCGGTACTCAATGACGTCCTGCTCGTCGGAGAGCCGGCCGTGACCGGGAACCACCATCGTGCCACCCTCGTTCACGTTGCTCGGCACGGTGATGTCCATGACCGCGTTGAGCGCCTTGATGTAGCCGTTGATCGTGCCACCGTTGGCCGTATCGATGAACGGATACATCACGGTGGTGAACAGATCGCCGGTCGCGACGACATCGCTGCGGCGGAAGAACACGAGGCTATCGCCGTCGGTGTGTGCGTCCGGCTCGTGGATGATCTGCACGGCTTCGCCGTTGAAGAGGAACTCACGCTTGTCACCGAAGAAGGTCTCGGTCGGAAAATTGCCGAACGGCACTGCCTGCTGACCGGCAGGCGGATCCATGCTGAGCCGCTTCAGCACGTTCTCGTGCGCGATGATGCCGGCGGTCGACGTCGCGGCGGTGCCAATATCGCCAACCACGTTACCGCCGGCGCGCGTACGGCCAGCCTTTGCAATCGCCTCATTGCCGCCGATGTGATCGCCGTGCACGTGGGTGCTGACGACGTAGCGGATCGGCGCATCGGTCACCGACTTGATGGCCGCGAGCAGCTTGGCGCTGACCTGCGGGAACTGGGTGTCCACGACCATCACGCCTTCGTCGCCGAACTGGATAGTGGTGTTCCCGCCGGCGCCGGCGATCATGTAGACGTTCGGCCGGACCTGCACGAGGTCCATCTGGACCTTCTCGAAATCCTGTTGCTGCGCGACCGCACGGCCGCCTGCCGCGATCGCTGCCCCCGCCACGACCGCGGCGACGACGATCAGCAGCCGACCCTTTCTCGAGTGAAGCGTTGTCATGTTAGCGACCCTGTCCTTGGCCCTGCGGCGGCCCGGTGACTCGTGTGGCGTTCTTTGTCGGCGGCGGCAGCGGCGGCGGAGGCGGATTCTTCTTCAACACCTCCTGGAACTCCGGATACATGGTCGCCGCCCCACCGCGCACGGCGATCTCGGGCAGTTGATGACGACGCCCGAATTCGTCCTTGAACGGATGTTCGTCGGGCAAGTACGCGGGAACCTCGCCGGCTTCACGCGTGGCAATCTCGACGACCGGGTCGCACACCCAGAGCCAGGTCTGCGCGGGCAGTTCGCGCGGGCTGCGGAAATACTCCTCGCTCTTGACGAGCGGCTCGGTGAGGTTCACCGGATCGATGAGAATCATCAGCCGCGTGAACATGTCACCGAAGCGCATGTAGTACTCGGTCAGCGTCGCCTGATCGCTCATCGGGATGCCGTTGCGGCGAATCCATCCCTGCTTCAAGTGCGTCGTCTCGACGATCAGCATGTCGCCGTCGTAGCGGCCGGTGGAGAATCCCATCCACGTGTGGGGCGCGTTGGGGCCGGGATGTGGCCGTCCATCCATCCAGATGGTGCGGGTCTGCTCGTAGGTGCTGTGGTAGTGCTTGATCGCGATCAGGTCCTGCGTCTTCGGATGCCGTTCTTCCCAGACGCGCAGGTTGGTCGGTCCCCGATAGATGTAGGGTGACACGTGTACTCGACACTGCTCCTCGGGAAGTGCGATGCGGCCCGGGTCCCAGCTGTCGGCGAACTGGCGCGCGGCGTCGGAGATCGGCAGTCCGAGGTAGTCACGCAGCTCCGGACCGGGAATGCGTTCCGGTTGATCCTCTTGATAGCGCGGCTGCCACACGCCTGAAAAATCGGCTCCTACCTGCGCGTGCGCGGCTGTCGCCATCAACGCGACCGCACCCGCCATCAGCAGGCAGACACTCAGTCGTTTCAACGTCATTTTGTGTTTCCTGTATGCGGCAATACGACGTGGCCCGCACGGACCGTTACGGCCTTCGCGCGACGCGCTTCGGGCCCAAGTCAGCGGCATGAACAGCCCTGAACATTACCATGCCTTGCTTATTTCAGAGTTAGCGCGATAGCAGATACAATTGCGACCCGCGAATAAGTCCGAGCCCCGCGCATGCATCCATCCGACGTCCCCGACCTTCGCGCCCGAGAGTTGATGACCGTGCTGGCGCTGGCCGAGTACGGCAGCTTCGTCGCCGCGGCGGCGTATCTCAAGACCTCACAACCAGCACTCACACGCACCATCAAGCGGGTCGAGCGTGTGCTCGGCGTCACGCTCTTCGCGCGCAACACGCGGCGCGTCGAGATCACGGCGGCCGGCCGCGAGTTCGTGGCGGTAGCCGAGCGGATGCTGAACGACCTGAAGCACACGGTCCGGAACCTCAGCGAGGTGACGAACGAGCAGCGCGGGCGAGTGACGATTGCCACTTACTCGTCCTTTGCGATCAATCCGTTGGTGTTCCTCGTACGGCGCTATCGCGAGACACGGCCGCTGATCGAGATCCGCATCCGCGAAGGTCGGCAGTCCGAAATTGTCGAGGATGTTCGCAACGGCGCCGCGGATTTTGGCATCGGGTATGTCAACTCGCTGCCCGAGCTGATGGAGTCCATGCCGCTCCGCAAGGAGCCGATGCTCGTGCTGGTGCCCAACTCTCACCCACTGGCGGCCAAGAAACGGCCGCGCATCCGGCTGGCCGAACTGCGCGACGAAGCGCTCGTCTCGGCGCCGAGCGACACGTTCCTGCGGCGCATGATCGACGCAGCAGCCGTATCCGCCGGCTTCAATCTCCATTACACAGTGATGGTCGATCGACTGATCAGCATCATCCATCACGTCTGCGCCGGCGTCGGCATCGCCATCCTGCCATCGGGGTGCTTACCAGATCGCCAATGGGGTGAGGGGTTCCACGCGGCACAACTGGCCGAGCCGTCGCTGTCGGTGTCGGTCGGTCTCATCACGGCGCGGGGGCGCTATCTGACGCCGGCGGCGTCAGGGATGGTGTCCTTGATCAAAGAGCAGGTGGCGAAACAAGCCAAGGCGGCTTCGCAGTAAGACCGACTATCTGGAAACCCGGATGGTGTAGTCCGACCATTCTCTGATGCGCCCATCCTTCACGAAGAACACGCCGATGCCTTCCCAGGTGAGCGGCTGCTTCGTCGATCTGAAACTGTCGATGCGGTGATTCATCACCATCGGACCTGCAGCCCAGGTATCGAGAATCTTGAACTCGATGCCGCGATCCGACGACGTCATCCACGAGCCGAGCTTCTCCGTCACTCCGGCATGGCCGGTCACGGCGGGAATCGTCTCGCTCATTCGGTAGATGCACTCGGGGGAGAGCCTCGGGAGGATCTGCTTCAAGTCACGGGTGGACCAGGATGCACAGAAGTCGGCGACCAGTTTGGCGTTGGCTTTCTCCGCGTTGGTCCACTCAGCGGCCGAGACGCGTGCCACTGCTGACGTCAGGAGGCCGATTCCCGCGGTTGCCAGAAACGTGCGGCGTGGATGCGACATTCGCGAATTCTAGCGCGTCCCGCACGCGCTCGGGCGTCAGTTCGAGTTTATGCGCCGCGCGAACCGTATCCTCGAGATCGACCGGATACCAGTTGCGGAGCGCCGGATTACAGAGGCCGGCGACGTTGATTGGCGCGATCGCGCTGGTGATCTGGGAGAAAAAGTCGGCGGCGGGAGGGTACACGGCCGGCGACAGCTCGCGCAGCGCAGATACGTATCCCGCATCTGCCGCGCGGAGGAATCCGCCAGAGGCGCGCTCCGGCGTGAGGCGCCGCTGCATCTCGCTGAAGCTCGCAGCGGCAAAATAGAACATCGAGTACGCCGTGAATGCATCGAAGCGCGGGAACGCCGCGTAGCAACCGGCGATGAAGCGCGCCGTGTGATCGGCCTCGGCAATCGTCACCTCGGCGTACGACCGTAGAGGCGCATCTTTAGATGCGCCTAGCGTCTGCGCAATTCGCTCGATCCCTAGCAGCGTCAACGGAACCCCCGTCGAAAACAATGGGTCTATGAACGCCGCCGCCGAGGGCAGCATCGCCCATCGCTCGCCCGCAGCCTGCGCGGCGCGATACGCCACGCGCGGCATCCACGTGAACTCGCGGATTGGAGTCGCGTCGGCGAACTGCGCCGCGATCGAGGGATAGCGCGTCAGGAATCGCTCCCATGCGGGCGCGCCGTCCGACAGACGAATGTCCTTCGCCACAGACTCCGTGACTGCAATCCCGGCGCTGGTCACGCCGTTGCCGAACCGCAGCACCCACATCCATCCGCCGTCGAAGACGTGATGCAGCGCCGCATCGTCCATCGGGTAAGGCGGCGTGTCGTGGGCCGCGAACTCGGACATGTCATCACATCGCGCCACGTTGACGAAGTGTGAGTAGAGCGCCTGTATGGGGGGATAATCGTCGAACCCGGGTTCGTCGATGCCAAGCACACGACTGAGAAAGCCACGCGGCCCGCTCGCGTCCACGACGAAGCCGGCACGCACGCGCAACGGACTACCCCGCTTTGCTCCCCTCAGCGTCGCGGTTCCGTCCGCATGCCACTCGACCGTGTCCAGCGTCACTTCGTCGAGATAGTCCGCGCCGAGCGCAGTCGCTTCGCGGACCAGAAAGTGATCGACGTCCGATCGCAGCCAGTGCGTGTCGGAGAGCTCGTCATTCGGACTCGCGGCGACGAGCAGCTGATTGGATCGATCCGTCTTCGCGTCGTATCGGCGCCCGGCTTCGTGCTTGAAGTAGGTGAAGCCTCGCTTCAACCCGCAGACGACATCGGGATAAGTGCGCTGCCAGGTGCCAAACGCCGACAGTGGTCGCAGGCGGGGCAGGTCGTAGCGATCGGAGAGCTGCTCAATGAGGACGCCGGCCAGCGGCGACGCCGATTCGCCAATCGCGAACCTCGGATGACGACCGCGTTCGAACAGCATCACGCGGTAGCCGAGCCGCCGCGCGATCATCGCCAGGATCGACCCGCCGAATCCCGAGCCGACGATGGCGAGATCAGTATCGGGAATCACAGGCACACAGTATCGGGTCGCCTGCACGCTGCTCGCGATTCATCGTCGCCAGCCGCGCTGCGCGCGCGGGTGAGCAGTGACATGCGAAAAATCGCTCGATGTTCCACAGGTCGGCGAACACGCGCATGGGTGCGGCCGGTCCGAAAGGACCGGCCCTACGAGATAGCCCATACTCGACGACCGATTCGAGTTCAGTCAGCCGAGGTGGAACGAACTCGCCACCAAGCGCTTCCATGGCGCCATTACCCCCGCGCGTCAGGATCACCGAGCATGCCGTGGCGCCGCACTCCTCGGCAAGATCGATTGACCGGCACGCCCATTTGACAGCCTCGCCTGGCGGCATGAACGGCGGGCTGAGCAGAATGAACACGCGCAGCGCGATGTCGTGGCGGTGCAGAAAGTCGGCGGCCCTGCAAAACGCGTCGAGCGTCATGTGCTTGTTCAGACGCGCGAGCACCTCCGGGTGCGCGGTCTCCAATCCAATCGCCACCTCGAGCCCTCCGCCGAGCAGCGACTGAAAGCGCAGACAGCGCTCTGCGTACACACCGGAGAGAAAAGCTGGATGCGCTTCGACGATCACCCGGTCGAACCCTTCGACCTCGCGCGCGATCGCATCGTCGTCCTGCTGGGGGATCTGCTGCGGGTCGAAGAAGCTGCCGGCGTTATACAGCTTGATCTGCCGCGCCGGTTTCAGACCCGCCAGGCCGGTGCGAATCTGCTGCGGAATCGCACCGGTTGGCACAACCTTGTCCAGTGTGTTGGTCCACAGGTCACACATCACGCAGCGGAACGGACACTCGCGGTTGGTCAGGAGAACGACGGCGGTTGAGACCAGCGCGCCGTTCTCGCCGGGCTCTTCTTCCCACGTCGATGCGTAAGCGCGTCTCGGGTCTAGAAGGTTCTTCGGCGGTCGATGCTGAAGAACGAATCGATCACCGATTTCCACCAACCGGCACCACCTCGTTGCCCGAGCGGCGATCGTGTGAGTCGGCTTCCTTCTGCCGGTCCTGCCAGAGCGCGTTGAAAGTCCGTCGGCACCACGCCTTCGAGACCCGCTCGCGTGGAGTCGCCGTGGCGCCGTCCTGGAAGCGGCGCTTCTCGTTGACCGGCATCTCGATGCCCAGGGTCGCCTTGACTCCGGCACGGACAACGTCCTGCTTGAGCGTGCTGAGCCTCGAC
>DAINQP010000120.1:0-18306 GCA_036742665.1 Vicinamibacterales bacterium
CACGCGTAGTAGCTCATGTTCTCGACGATGCCGAGCGTCGGGATATTGAGCTTCTGATACATCCGCACCGCGCGACGACTATCGGCGAGCGACACCTGCTGCGGCGTCGTGACGACCACCGACCCGGCCACAGGCACGGTCTGGCTCAAACTGAGCGCAACGTCACCAGTGCCGGGCGGCATGTCGATGATCAAGTAATCCAGATCTTTCCACGCGACCTCGCGGAAGAACTGCTGAATCGCCTGATGCAGCATCGGTCCGCGCCAGATGATCGGCGCATCGTCATTGGTGAGGAAGCCGATCGAGACGACCTGGATGCCGTATTTCTCCGCAGGAACGATGCGCTGCCCGTCAGTTCCCAGCTGAGTATTATTCAGACCCAGCATGATCGGCACGTTGGGACCGTACATGTCGCCGTCGAGAATCCCGACGCGGCTGCCGCAGCGCGCCAGCGCCAACGCCAGGTTCACCGACACGGTCGTCTTGCCGACTCCGCCCTTCCCCGCTCCGACGGCAATGACGTTCTTCACTCCCGGCATTGGTGGACGGCCTGCCTCAGGAAACGTCGCCGCACGCACTTTGGCGGTCAGATGCACCTTCACGTCCGACACTCCGGGCACTCCCCGTACCGCCGCGACAGCCTCGTCACGCATCTGATCTTTGGCCGGACACGCCGGCGTGGTCAGCTCGATCGTGAATGAGGCGCGGCCATCGGCAATCGTCAGGTCCTTCACGAAGCCGAGCGACACAATGTCTTTCCGGAGGTCGGGATCGACGACGACGCGCAGCGCGTTGAGCACGGCGTCGCGGTCTATAGGGGCCATATCTTGACTATCTTACCGGTTCCGAGGGTTCCGTTGGTTTCAGTGCAATTGGACCTCAAACAGCCGCCGACCCTCGTTCGTAAGCAGGGCCCAGAGTGCGTAAACGCCGAGCCCGGTACCGAACGGCAACACGATCAGGTCCACAAGTGCCAGCGCCAGCATGAGCACTCGGCCGAACGCCGTGCGCCGGCGCAGCAACACGGACGCCCACGCGTGGGCGCTCCCGTAGAGCAGGCTGAACACACCGATCAGCGCCAGTGCGGCCGCGGTCAGGCCAGCGGCGAATTCGACGCCGGTTCCGACCGAATCGAGGAGCTCCGCCAGGGCACCGGCCGACAGCAACAGCATCGAAACACCCACGAGCATCGCCAGCGCTCCCCAAAGGCCGGCGAGGATTCCCAGGAGCCTGACGTGCCGTTCCACTCAGCTGACGAGCACGTGAAGTTCGATGCGGGTCGTAAGGTTCTGGCGGGGCGTCACCGAGAACTGGAATCGAGCACCGTCGTTGACGCCGGCGGGAATGGTGACGTGCAGCGGCTGATGCAAGAGCTCGGCGCCGGTGCCTTCACAGTGGGCGCAGGTTTCGGTCCATGATTCACCGCGCCCCCCGCAGTGCCGGCACGTGCAGTGGACGGGCACGTCGAGCGGCACAGTCGCACCCGTGCGCGCCTCCTGACCCGAGAGATGGACGGTCGCACGCAATTGGGAGGGCCGCTCGTCGGCGAGGAATGCGCGCCGAATGCGCGCCAGCGCGAGATCGACCGACGGAAAATCGATGGCGATTTCGTCGGCAAAACAGCTCGCATCGTGGCGGTCCTCACCCGCCATAATCGCGACCGAATCGCCGCCGTGTGGACGGAAAGTGCCCCGCCGCATGACCGTGAGGGTACGATAGGGATCGCCCTAGGAGAAGTCAATGGTGACGAAGGAGTGCCCGCTTTGCGGCGAGATGATGCAGTTGCGTGAACGCGCAATCACCGATCGCGTGCCCGGTTTCTCACAAACGAAGACCACGAAATCGTTTGAGTGGATCTGCCCGGAGTGTGACTACTTCGAGGAATACGACGAGGACGAGGAGTAAGGTAGCTCTTCGCCGAAGCTCAGGGCAGGCCGGCGCCTGCCTCAGCGGGCACCGAGCGTCAGCAGTAGTTCCTTCCGGACCGCATCATCGACCTCATCAAGGTTCATCGCGGTCTCGCATTCGTCGCACAAGAGTTCCTGCACGTAGGGGCGGCCCTCTTCGGAGACCTCGACGCGCGAATCCTCAACGTGGACGACGTGCATCTGGAGCGTTTTCACGAGAAAGTTCTGGTCGTTCCCACAGCTGGGACAAGTCAGCGCCACGCGTGTCTCCTCTTTCGTCGTCAATCGTTTCTCCCCAAAACTTGATTCTATGGGTTGAATCCGGCAGGTGCAATGCAGAAAGTGATGCCGTGATGTGCAGCTGGGCCGATTTGTGAGAGGAACACGGCCGCTGGAACTCCGTTTTGGGCGTATTCAGCCCGAAAACGCGCAATTGTGGTTCAGGAAATTCCTGCGTCGGCGGCGTAGAGAAGTTGTGTAACGACTCGGCGTCCCGGAAAGAGCGACGCCGCGGCCTGCTCATACACGGCCGTTTGCGCCTCGTGTTCGGGGCGGCGCCGGCCAGTCTTGAATTCCAGCACCGCAATCTCGCCGTCTGGCGTCTGCACCAGACAGTCGATGGTGCCGCGCACCACGCGACCGTCGACGGCAAGCGAGAACGGGACCTCGTGGAAGGCCGTTCCCGAACGATACAGCGCGCGCAGCTCCTGATGCCCGGAGAACGCGCGATAAGCGGCGGCCGCGCGGCGGATGACCGAGTCGCGATCCGCAATGGCAATCGACTCCTCGACGCGAACGAGTGAACGGAGGCGCTCGGCGATCCAGTCATCGCTCACGTCAACCACTAGGCCTTCGCGCTGCAAGAGCCGATGAACCAGTGAGCCAACGAGGCGGTCCGATTCTTCTGCTTCGTCACGGAGGCGGGTCTGAGGATTCGCCTCTACGAGATTCGCCTCTACGAATTCCGTTCCCGCGATCATCGCCGCGACGGTGTGTCGCGGCGGAGCCTGGTCGAGACGGCCGAAGTCACTTTCTAACGACCCCGCAGGCGTCGCGCGGCCTGTAGGGGCGACGCATGCGTTGCCACTACTATCGGGAGCTGCCGCACAGAGACGCACCGGGTGCGATACGCCAGACGACGCGTGCCACGTGATGACACCAGCACCGGCAGCAGCGGCTGCAGCAAAGCGCCCAAGGAACGATGCGGGGAGGACTTCGGCAAGACTGCCGCGGCCAGGCTGAACCACGCCTTCCTTGAGCACGGTGCCGAGATAGAGGCGATCTCGGGCGCGGGTCATCGCGACGTAGAGCAGACGCTTGGTCTCCTCGCGTTCCTTGTTGGCCTGATCCTCGTCCCCGCTCGATTGAAAGTCGCCGACCGACACCGATCCGTCCTCGTCTCCCGATGTCGCGATACGGATCGGCGCGCGCCGGTTGGCCGTCCCGCGCGTGAGATTGACCACGAAGACGATCGGGAACTCCAGCCCTTTGGCCGCATGCACGGTCATCAGGCTCACGGCGTCCGACGCATCAATTGCCGCATTGGCATCGTCGCCGACCGCCAGGCGATCGAGGTGTGAGGCGATGCGATCGAGCGTGGTGTAACCGCGGTTCTGGATGCGCCGGATGATGGCGCGAATCTTCTTCAGGTTCTCGCGCGCCTGCAGAAATCGCGGACCGCGGATCTCGACGAGATAGGCCGATTCCTCGAGCACGCAGTCGAGCAGTTCTGCCGGCGGCATTCGATCGACGAGTGCCCGCCAGCGCCCGGACGCTGTCCGCGCCGCGGTCAGGGCATCGGCGTCGTCGGTATCCAGTTGCGCGAGGACGGCCGGTGGCTCCATCGAGCTGAGAGCGTCGGCCAACCTCGGCGCCATGCGGCGAAGTCCCTCATCGGAGATGCCGACGAAGCGCGAACGCAGCCATGCTGCGGCGCGCAGGTTAGAGAGCGGATCGGCCAGATACCACAGCAACGCCAGGACGTCCTTGATTTCGTCGGCGTCGAAAAACCCGAGACCCTTGTAGACGTACGATGGCAGACCGCGTCGTTCGAGCGCCTCTTCGAACTCACGATGGCTCTCGCGCGTCCGGAATAGGATCGCGATATCTCCAGGGCGGATCGGCCGTCGCACACCGGTGCCGCGATCGCGAACGAGCGCACCCTCTGACATCAGACGCGCAATCTCCGCGGCTGTCGTCTCGGCACAGGCCTCCGGTGTGTCGCCGGTCAGAATCGCGAGCGCCTCAGGCGCAGTGTCGGACGTAGTGTCCGGCTTTAGCCGGACGTCTTCCTCGACTGGAAACCGATCTTCTTCCCCGTACTGAAACGCGTCGGGGCGTGTCGGTACCTTGTCCACATCCTGAAACAGGTCGTTGATGAAGGCGAGGAGCTGCGGCACCGAACGGAAGCTGCGCGAGATCGATCGCTTGACGTCGCGGTCGGGACGAAGCCCTTCGAGGTGCCGCGCCGCCTCGCGCAGCATCGAGACATCGGCGTCGCGAAACGCGTAGATCGACTGCTTCCGATCGCCAACGATGAAGACGGTGGGATGCAGCGGTCCCGAGTCGGCAAGACCCGCGCCCTCGCCCCACGACTGCGTCAGCAGCGCGACGAGATCCCATTGCGCGCGGCTGGTGTCCTGGAACTCGTCAACCAGTACGTGGTGATAACGCGACTCGAGCCGATAGCGGCTTTGCGCGAACTCCTCCATCTGACCGAGCAGCTGTCGCGCGTGGAGCAACAGGTCGGGAAAATCGAGGACGGCGTGGGCATCGAGCGTGCGCCGATACTCGGCCTCGGCGACCTTGAACATGCGCCACACGCCGCGTGAGACGAGCACGTTGAGGTCGCGTCGATACGCGGCGTATGCATCGACGACGCCGGCGGCGTGAGTGAACACGAGATCGCGATGCACCTGCCAGTCGGTGGCCGAGGCGAAGCCATCGCGACTATAGAGCAGGCGTGAGGTGCGCGGCTCCCCGTCCTGGGTGAGGAAGTGCTCACGGGCGCGGGCAAACGCGGCGTGGACCTGCGCCGAGTCGAGTGCGTCCTCGCTCTGGAGACGCGTGTCCAACGCGCGCAGCAGACGCCGCAGCATCACGAACGGCGGCTCGAGGGGACCGGTCTCGAGAAAGCGGTCCAGCCCGCCGCGCATCCCGGCGAAGACGTCCGTCAACGCGGCGGCGCCACGTCGCGCGGCCGTGTCGAGTGTCAGATCACGGGGACCCGCCGAGAGAAACCGTGACAACACCGCCGGCGCGGCGATGCGACGATCGAGCAGCACCGCAAGGCCCGCGCGGGCGCGCCGGTCGCCAAGCTGCGCGAAGACCAGCGCGACGTGCTCGTCTTCGGTAGCAAGGCCGCGGCAGATGCGCAGCGCGCGATCGAGCGACTCACTGACCAGACGCGGTACCTCGGTTTCATCGGCCATCGAGAAGCCAGGATCGAGACCGGCCTCGAGCGGAAATTCCCGCAACAACGACAGACAGAACGCATCGATCGTGCTGATCGTGACGTCCGCCGTGCGATCGCGCAGCTGACGCCAGCGTTCGCGCGGAAATTCACCGCGTGCCGCGGCATCGCGCAGGGTCGCGACAATGCGCTCGCGCATTTCGGCGGCGGCTTTACGAGTGAACGTCAGCGCGAGGATCTCGCCTGGATCGACGCCGGCCTTCAGCAGGTTCACATAGCGGTTGACCAGAATCCGCGTCTTCCCTGTTCCGGCCGACGCTTCGAGCGCGACGTTGAACCGTGGATCCACGGCCCGTTCACGCCCCGCCCGATCACGCCCGTCGATCCGGGACTCGACGGTCTCCGGGCCCGGCTGCGGCGAAGCCGCGCGCGAAGGCGGGCGCTGGCGCGCCGAAGCCGCAGGCGCAGGCGGGTCGGGCTCCTGTTCGAACGGCAGCCGGTAATTAGTCATGGTCCACGTAGTCTTTGCGGCACACCGCCACGAACGCACACCACGTGCAGATGATCGGATCATGCGGGCGGGCCGGAAACTCGCCGCGCTCGATGCCATCCACCGCGGCAAAGAGCCGTTCGCGCGCGGCGTTCAACACGTCCTCAGCGGCAGTCCCTGGCTTGATGACCGGGACGTACGATCGTTTTCCGGAGAAGGCGATGTACGCGGCTTCGTCGATCGTCCAGCGCTGGCCGCCCGCCTGCTCACGCTCTTGCGCGCTCAGTGCATAGATCGGTACCTGCAGCGCACGCCGCGGATTTGGTGCCGACCCGGTCTTGTAGTCGATGACCCGCAAGCGGTTGCCCTCGAGGACGTCGATGCGATCGGCGACACCCCTCAGCGGGACCCGCCGCCCGTCTGGCGACCCAAGCGCGAACTCGCCTTCGAGCCGATGCTCGAGTCGCCTGGCAACCAGACGGGCATCGCTCGAGGCTTCGCGCTCGAACACGACATCGACGCTGCCCGTGGAAATCGCCGAACCAAACAACCGTGCGCGTTCGAGCGCCGCATCGGCCGGCGGCAGGCGAGCCAGGAGCGGCTCGGCGATCTCGGCCATCAACGTGCGCGCGTCGTCGAGTGATTCGGAGGTGATCGCTCCCCCGTTCCGCGCCTCCCACGCTTCAAAGAAGCGCTGAAAGACTTCGTGAATGAATCGTCCACGCGCTCGCGGCGAGAGGGTTGATTCGTCCTCGGGGATCTCGTCCAGTCGAAGCACGTCGGACGCGAAGAACTTGAACGGACAGTCCTGATACCGTTCGAGTGCGCTCAGTGAATACGCAGGCGCGCGATGCGCGCCGGTCCAGCCCTTTTCCGGTCGGCGTTCTACATGCTTCACGCGACGTTCAGCCCAGGCACGAGCCTCGGGCGTGCGAAGCGGTGACGTATCGAGAGGCTCGAAGCATAGCGCCTCGTATTCGAAGATGCGTGCCGGGGACGTCGCGGCCTTCGTCATGTCGAAGTCGGCGTGATCGAGTTCGTCAATCAGCGACGATGGGCTCACCAGCGCATCGCCTTCGAGCATGAAGACGGACACGATCAGCCGGGAGGAGGGCAGCCGCAGCAGATCCGCAAAGAGCGCACGCTCGCCTGCAAGTCGGTCCGACTCCGCCGGCCAGCCAAGTTCTCGGAGGATCGAGGAGGAGTAGAAGATGTTGCGACGTGCGGGTTCCGGCCATTCACCATCGACGAGACCAGCCAGGTGTGCCTCGTCGAAGTCGCCGAATCGCGCGCTCCACGCGTCGACGAGATGGATGCCCGAGTTGCCGGCCCGCGGCGCAAACGTCTGGACTTCGATCCAACGGCGGATGAGCGCGGCTACGACGTCGCTGTCCACCGGCGTGTTATCGAAACGCGCCCAGCCGTCGCGCAATGCGACCAGCGTCCCGAGAATCGCACCCCGCGCCCGCCGTGTGCGACCTGCATTGACAGCGTAGGACCGGTCCTGTTCGTTGGACCCATCGTGTGTCATCAGGAAATTCAGAAGACGTGCAAGGTGGTCGCCGACAGGTGCTGGCGATCGCAACGGCGCGAGCTCGCCCACAATCTCTCGTAAGATCTCGCCGGCGCGAAGCGCGCGCTCCATACGTCCGCGTACCGTCGCGCCTGCCTCGCCGGAACCTGGCGAAGGCGCTCGCCACGACTCGAGCAACCGATCGAGCGACTCGGCGTCGCCGAGATAGCCGGCCTCGGCAAGGGCACGATCGAGCGCCGGGATGTCATCGAGATCACCGAATCGGAAATGGGGAGAATGCAATAACGCGATGGCTGGCCCGCGCGCAAAGTTCGCGCTGATGCACGACAGCACCAGGTCCAACGCCGCGGCATACGGCTCCGCCGCGAGTGGCAGCGCGTCAAATGTCTGGCACGCGATACCGGCCGAACGCATCACTTCGCGCGCGACATAGACATAGGGGAGCGGTCGACGGACGATGAAGGCTGCCCGGTTGGGCGAGGCGAGCTCACCGTGTCGCGCCGCTGATTTCATGCGACGCGCGAAGCTGGCCACCTCCTCCTCGCGATCGCGGGCGCGAAGGATCCGTTCGTCCCCGGACGTAAGCAGCACCGGCGCGCTCGACGCGTCAGTGGCGTCGAAGGAAACTTCTTCGATGCCGGGCAGCATGTGATGCATGCGCTCGTGAAGCGCGCCGGCCAGCATGGTGTCGCAGACAATCGCGTCGAGGCGCCCGAGGTGGGGCACCCGCGTCAACAAATCCCAATCGGCAGGGTAGAGACCATAGGGATCGAAGGCGCGGTCGGTGACGGTCAAGACGATGTGCCGATAGGGTCGTGCCGCCGGCGAGATCGCCAGCCGTGCTCGGCGCGCGTGCTCGTCCTCACCGTGCTCGGCAACGCGACGCTCGAATTCGCGAAATGCCGCCGCGAGAAACCGCGTCTGACTGACCAGACGTTCGGCACCGCGATCGGTTGACGCTCCCGGCTCGAGCAGGTACCGCGCACGCCGCTCGAAGTCGTCCACGCTGTTCCGGCGCATGCGCAGTTCGTCGTAAAAGCGCAGAATTTCGGCAATCAGGCCCGGCCGGATCTCGAATGGGGGCTTCTGGCCCGCATCGCGAGTCGCTCGACACGCCGACCCAAGTAGCGCCTCACGCTCAGCCCCGGTCAACATCCGGCGCGGCGTATCGAGACGCTCCGCGAGGCGCTCATCCAACTCGCGCGGCGTGATCAGATCGGGAACGATGACGGCATGCCCACGCGCGAACGCATGCGCCTCGATCCCTTCGCGCAGGTGGGCGGCTGCGGCGCGAGTCGGAACCACAACGAGACGATCGCGCGCGTCGAAAGGCGCCCCCTCGCCGGCAAGCGTAATCGCCGCGTCGCGAAACGCACGAAGGTCTCGTACGCGAATGAGCCGTGTTATACGAGGAGTGGGTCTAGCTATCAATGCTCAAGGCACAATGCACAAGGCTCAACGCACAATGCACAAGGCTGAATGCCCAATGCGCAGCGAATGCCCCGCACATCCGGGCATTGAGCATTGTGCCTTGAGCATTGTGCTGTGTTATTGAAGCCGCGGTGGTTCCAGCAGCGTACGGATCTCGGCCTGAGCGCGACCGAGCATCATCAGAGCACCGGCCGCAGCGGACGACGCCTCCCAGGCGGCATCGGCATTGGTCTTTTCGATCGCCTCGTATCGGGCGCGAGTGGCGTTCTCGGCAAATCGCCAGGCGCCTACCAGCAACTCGTGGGTTGAGTGAAGATAATCGGGCGTGCGCAGACGCTCGAGACGTGCCGCGCCGCCGCTCAACTGCTGGCGTAGCGCAAGCAGTCGATCCGGCGGCGGTCCTTCCAGCGCCCGGATCGCCTCGAGCGAGTTCTGGTTTTTGACGAGCAACAACAGCGACGAGCCAACCGACCTCTGATATTCGCGATAGGCAGACTGCCTGAGCAGCCATTGATCGCGCTGCAACCGAAGCCTCCGCGCGGCGAAGAGCTGCGACTGCGCGGCCGTATTGATCGCCTGAACCATCTCCGGCCGCTGGCCGCCCAACTTGGCATCTTCCTTCGGGATCTTGTTGATCAGCCGTTCAATCTGCGAGATGTTGGCGCGCCCCGCCTGCGTCTTGGCCTGGGTAATGACCTTCTGCGAGAGCGACGCATATTTCCGATCGGTCGCCACCTCCTCGCGGATCTGCGACTCGACTTCGCGGCGGAGGGTGGAGGCATCCGAGATCATCGCGCCCGCTTCCGACAGCAGTGTCAATCCCGACTGGAGCAGCGCGACGCGCTCGGCGCCCTTGGACTGCTTCGCGAGGTAGAAGATGTCGTCGAGTTGCTGCCGTGCGTTGGGCATCGTCGCCAGCGGCTCGAGCTCAGGTGCATCGGCCATCGCCACGAGGGACAGCTCGAAGCTCGTCGCACCCGCGGCCACACGCAAACTCGAAATGGCCTGATCGAGCACGGAGAGGATTTCTCGCACCTCGTTCTGACGATAGCCGTAATGCGCGCGCGGCCAATCGGCGACGGTTCGCCGTACGTTTTCGGCAAGCGCCAGCGCCTGCTGCCGGTTGGAACTCAACGCGATGTCGTTGAGCGCGACCGCGACTTCGTTGCTGAGGATGCGGAAGTCCTCTTCGCCTCGCGTTTCCGCGTAGCGCTGGAAGCGGGCAGACGCTGAATACTTTTCGGTGCGCGGCCAATCGACGAGCGTCGCCTTGATTGAAGTCACCTGAATGCGCGGCTCTTCGGACTTGCCTCCAACAGGCATCGAGAACACGACGCTATCGTTGACGCGCGCAAACTCGCCATAACTCGTCAACACAGATCCGTCGAGCATGTAAAGACGGAACAGCGTGACATCGGATCCGGCGGACGCCGACTGGACCATGCCAGCAAGGCACACGACTACGCCGAAAATCCGAGCGACGCGCATCATTTCCCGAGTCAACCGCATTCTACTTTGCGGACGCCAGCGGTGATCCGATTAACCGCACCGAGCCCAGCTGTGGAAAACCTGTGGATGACCCGTGAAAATCTTGTGGGCAACTTGAGAACGCAGATTTTTCTTTGACGGGATCGCGCGACGATCGAGGCGAACCCGGGCTGTGGACGATGCCTTCGCGCTTCCCTTCGCTTGATCCGCCGTGACGACCGCGTAAAATCACCGACGCTCCTGACTGATTGGTGAGTGTCTGGTCCCAGCCGGACATTCCCCGCTTGATTGGTCGGGCCCCCGACAAATGATCGTTCACCACTTCGAAGAAACCATAGGTGGGCGTCCGTACCAAATTGACGTGACGCCCGTCAGCAACCGGTGGCGCGCCCAGTTGGCGCGGAAACCAGGCATGCCCACCGCGATGATGCCCTTCTATGGCGAGACTCCAGAGGAGGCGGCCAGCCAGCTGACGGCGTGGCTGTCCCTCGCGCATCGGCGTCATATAGCCCAGCCGGTTGCGCCAGCCAGCTAGGCTAGCCCACGACACTTTGGACCTCACAGCCTGCATGTCGGCTTTATGAGCTGAGTTGTTTAGGGGTCGCCTGCCGGACCTCATCGATGACTGAGGACCAATCGCCCGGCACCTGCTGACGAAATAGCCGCATCGTTGGGTACCAGGGGCTGTCGGAGCGCTCGTCCATCCATCTCCAGTCAGCGTCATACGGCAGCAGCGTCCACACCGGTACGCCGAGCGCGCCGGCGAGATGGGCGGACATGCTGTCGATGGAGATCACCAAGTCCATGGCACGAATCGCCCGCGCGGTGCGCATCAGGCCGCGCGTGTCGAGCTCGTGCAGGTTGACGTGGCGCATGGCTTTGTCAGTCTCCAGCTGCAACGAGTACCAGCAGAACTGGGTCATGTCGAGCAAAGGTCGGATGACGTTGAACTCGATGGACCGTCGCGCGTCCCAGTCGCCCGCACGCCAGACGATCCCAACTCTTGGCCGGCGACCACCGAGTGCGAGCGGAACGGCCGCGAGATAGGGGACCACGTGGGGAATAGTGGCGAGTGTCGTTCGAAACGCGTACGCCAACTCCATGACCTCGATGTCGACGTCATACTCGACATCTGGCGATCCGTCGTGCAATGCCAAGAGCCGATCGATGCCTGACGCAGAGCGCAACAGGGGCACCAACGAGGGTTGCGCCCAGACAATCACTTTCTTCGCCAGCGTCCGTACAAACGGCGCATACCGGATGAACTGAATCGTGTCGCCGAGGCCGTGATAGCAGCGGATGAGCACGCGCCGTCCCGCCAGCTCGCTGCCGTCCCACACGTGCTGCAGGTGCCGGGGAATCGTCCAATCGCGCCGCCATTCGTGACGCTGCCGGATGCGATCGCTCATCCGCCATGCCCCCTCGAGATCACCGCGTCTCGCGAGACGGATCCACTCGCGCGCGTCCAGGGCATCGAGATCTTCGTACTGCGAGACCTGGATCATGTGTAGCGGCGTACCTGCTCGGCGCAGAACGATGCGAATTCCTCGATCGCCTTCGGCGGGCTGGTGTGATGCGGCGCAAGACCGCAGCTCTCCGGCGTAAAGCAGAACGTCAACGTCACGTCGAACGGCTCGAGCGCTTTCATCTGCCGATCGAACCAGCTCTGCGCGTCGGGCCGCAGACTGTCGGCCCAGCTCAACCCGGTTCTCAAGTGTCGGACGCCCAGATCTCTCATCCATCGCACCGCATCGTCGAGCCGATGGTCTTCGAAGTGGAACCACTGGCAGAGCCCGAGCGCGGGCGTGAGCCGAGCGAAGTGGCGCATCGCGAGCTTCGGCGTACCGTCTTCATGCAGCAGTCCCATGTAGAAATGACGGTAGTAGGATGACCCTTCGGCTTCGCGATGGCGCGTCGTGGCCGGCCACGCGCGCGGCAAGTCGTACAAGCTGTACCAATGGATGCGGTCGACGCGGCCGGCGAGCAGTTCAGCCGTCCGGAGCAAGCCAAACTCCTGCACTTCCTCCGCGCCGAAGGTCGAAACGCCTACTTCCGAAACCCATACCGGACGATCGGTCACGGCGCGCACTTCTTCGAGCTTCGCGGGCCACTCATGAATCTGCCAATGGTTCCAGTCGAGCGGAAAGCCATGCACCGCGACGACGTCCACACACTGGAGCGCGCCGTGGCCATCGAGCGTCTGGATGAAGCGAGGGTCGATTGGTGAGATGCCGCCCATCACTCTCGTGAGTGATGGGCGTTCGGCCGCGATCGCAGCGGCGGCCGAGCGAATCATGCCGCCGAAGATCCTCCATTCGGGATCGAGTTCGAAGTCCCAGTGCGACCGGTTATTGGGCTCGTTCCAGAGCATCACGGCTTCAACCACGGAACCTCCTGCGGCGTCGGCCGAAGCGGCGGCCCGGTTTCGGCCCGACGGCAGATGAACACTTCGGGCTCGGGCTGATCGGTGATCTGGAAACCGGCGGCGCGCAGCAACGCTTCCGCTGCCGCGCGATTCGGAATCCACCAATTGGTGGGATCGCCAGCGTATCGATGCTCGATGAAGTACATGCGCGGCGACGTCTCCTGTTCGAAGAGCGCGACGTCATTGAACCCGTAATCGTGCGCGACGGCCTTGACGTCGGCCGATCCTCTCAGCATCGACTGGAACGCGAGCATCTCGCCGACAGCATGCGCGTGCAAAATGTCCAGTGCGAGCAGCGGATAGCGCAGGTGATAGAAGACGCCGAGGAAGAGCACCAGATCGAAACGCTCCGCGAGCTGAGGCACCTCGTATACCGACATCTGCCGGAACTCGATATCGAGGCCGACGACCTCGGCCGCGAAGCGCGCCTGGGCCAGGTAGCGTGCGTCACTGTCGATCCCGAGAACGCGGTCCGCGCCTCGGCGCTTCATCTCGTGGCTGTAGAACCCGGCATTGCACCCAATGTCGAGCACCGTCCACCCGGTGAGATCGGCCGGTATGGCATGTGCGAATTCCCGCCATTTGACTGTCGGATAGTCCCCGAGAAAGTGATTGGGTGCTGTCTGCACGCCATCGAGGCGAAGGTTCTGAAACCACTCGCCCAGGTCCTGGATTCGCTGCTCGATGCTGGCGATGGTCATGCGAATGGCGCGGCGATGCCGCCGTTGCGCGT
Organism: Vicinamibacterales bacterium; assembly: GCA_036742665.1. GTDB lineage: Bacteria > Acidobacteriota > Vicinamibacteria > Vicinamibacterales > UBA2999 > Gp6-AA40. The sequence goes on from DAINQP010000120.1 coordinate 13,421, forward strand.
CGGCAGGATCAGGTTCGGATTGACCTCAGCGACATAGCGCTCGAGTTCCATCGCCCGGTGAACGGAAGTGTGCGACTGGAGGACGCGCTGCCTGGCCCGCTCGCCGATCGCGGTGCGCTCGGTCTCAGAGAGATCGTGGAGGTAGGCCGTGACGTCGCGCGTGTGTCGCGCGATCAGGACCTCATGCCCCGGTGAGAAGACGGTGCTGAGCCCCCGCCACTCGTCGGTAATAATCGGCGTGCCGCACGCGGCCGCCTCGAAGAGACGCACGCTTGGTGAGTAGCCTGCATCGATCATGTCGCGCCGGGTCACGTTCAGCGTGAACCGCTGGCGGTTGTAGAACGCGCGATGTTCGGTGGGGGACAGATGGACGATGCGCGTGACGTTGGGCGGAATATCGAGGGACTCGGGATATTGCGCCCCGGCGATGACGAAGCGACCGGCGGACCACCGGCGCGCCGGCTGCAGCAACAGTTCGTCGACCGTTGTCTGCCGATCGTTGCTGTAGGTGCCGAGGTAGCCGAGGTCGTAGTCGCGTGTCGAGTGCGCGTCGCGGCTGTAGAGTTCCTGGTCGACTGAGCAGTAGAGGGCGCGTGCCCGTTGCGCGTGAAATCCGCGCTCGAGCCGATCCAGCGTCGGCCCACCCGTGAAGCTCAGATACAGATCGAACTCGGGAATCTGCCGTCGCTCGATGTATTCAGCACCACCGTTCTGCACTTTCGCCAGCGTGACCGGCGTATCGATGTCGTAAAACGCGCGGCATCCTCGCGCCGTCCGCAACACCAGGTCGGCCACGCCAATCCCGTCCGGCACATACGAACCGACGATGACGAGGTCGGCCTCCTCGATGTCGCCGGCATATGAGTGTTCCAGTTCGTCGAGGCTTCCATATAGCCGCGCATGACAGTAAGGGGGCGCCGGCAGATCGCGGTTCTCCGCATACCACGTCGAGTCGCGCTCGAGGAACAGCACCACGTGCCCGCGCGCAGACAGCGCACGCACGAGCGCGCGATACGTGGTGGCGTGGCCGTTGCCCCACGATGAGGTGATGGACAGGCCCAGAATCACGATGTTCATGCCGAGAGCGCCTCCTGCGGAATGCCGCACATCTGCCGCACGATCGCCAGGAGCTCGTCGACGCGATGGGCGCAGGTGTGACGACGACGGATCGTGTCGAGCCCGTGAGCGGCAAGCGCCTTGCGGAGCGTCTCGTCTGCGCGCAGTGACGCGAGATGCGACCGCATCCGGCTTGGCGTGTCGGCAACCAGATAATCGTCGCCAGGAGTGAACAGCCCCTCGACGTCGTTCCAGCCCACCGAGACCAGCGGCACGCCGCAGGCCAACGCCTCGAACACGCGGATGGTTGGTATGCCCGGCAGCGATTGCACGTATGGACGCCGGGGAATGTGCACGGTCATGCGATGTCGGGCGTAGGCGAGCGGCGCCTCGTAGTTGGGCAGCCATCCAGCGTAACGAATCCCGGCGTCGATCAGTTCGGCCAGGGCATCGCTCGGATACCGGACGCCGTGCACGGTTGCCGTGAGTCGGAGCGCACGAACTGGCCCGACCAGATACGACCTGAGCTCCGCGGTTCTCTCCTCGTCACCCCAATTGCCAATCCACACCAGGTCGTCCTGCGTGCCGTCGGGTTCGAGCGGTCTGAAGATGCGCGTGTCGGCGGCTTCATGCCACGTGAAGGCACGGCGCGCCCACCCGAATGACACGTAGCGCTGGCGAATGACGTCGCCAAACGCCAGCACGCCGTCGTACGCATCGAGGTCATACGCCGCCATCCCCGGCACGTCGGTAACCGAGCGATGGTGGGTATCGTGAAACAGCAGCACGTACTTGCCGCCCGCCGACCGATGCCGACCGATCGCCGACACGACCGAATGCGGATTCCACTCGTGGACGATCACCAGGTCGGCATTGTCGAGCGCCTCATCCAGATCGAGCCGATCGAGATCGACTGCCTTCGATTGCAGCCGTGGGAACAACGACCGAAAACGCGAGACGGCTGCCGGCCCTGCCTCGGCGAGGAGCTGCTGCCGGCTCCACCCGTGCAGCGGCTCGTAGACGACCACGTCGTGCGATCGCTCGAGGAGCTCGGACACAATGCCGCGCACGAAGTGTGCGTTGCCGTGATTCCAGTCGGAGATCAGCGAGTGGTAGAAGAGAACGATTCGCATCGAGCCGCCTCGTCACTCAACAAGGTGATCGCGGTGCGATAGCCCTGCACCGTGCCCACGTCCACATACGATGTGCCGGCGCGGACGCCGTGCGCCTCACCGCCCCTGGCCAGCCACGCGTTGACCAGCGTGCCGATGTACTCGTCGTTGGCGCCCCGCGCAATCCATAGCTCGTGAAGCCGCCGCAACGTCCGGCCCGGCATCTTGAAGGCGCCCCAGATCCAGTGCGACTGCGCGTCTGGCTTCTTGACCTCGATCTCGCACACGCCATCATGTTCATCGAGCACGACGGCATCGAACAGCTCAGGGTGCTCGACCGGGAACAGCAGAAACGAGAGCCGATCGTCAGGGAGTTCGGCAAGCGCGGCCGCCGGGAACCAGATCGTGTCGGGAAGACCGACCAGCACCGGTTCGTCCGGTGCGATCAGCGGAAGGGCTCTGAACACTGCATCGCACAGTCCGGCAGGCTCCGGCTGCACGCTGTAGAAGATGTTGGCTGACAGCGCCGCACCACCGTAGTAGTGCAAGATGTCGGACTTGCCGGGCGAGATGACGAAGCAGATCTTGTCGGCCCCGCCGAGCACCAGCCGTTCGACCAGGTACTCGCTGACCGCTCGTGGATGTTCGCGGCCGCCGTCGTAACGGCTGCCGACTGGCAGCAACTCCTTCGAGAAGGCCAGCGGTTGAATACGACTTCCCTGCCCTGCGGCGGGCACGATGCCCCACATCAGGTCACTCCCTGCGACATGGCGGCCCTCGTGTCGAGCAGCCGCTCGAATTCATGCGCGCGGGTACGCGCCGTATGGCAATCGAGCGTCCGTTCACGGCCGCAGACGCCAATCCGCTGCCGTTCGCCGTCGGTGAGTTCGAGCGAGACGAGAACGTCTTCGGTGTCTCGCGCCACCAGCATTTCCTGCGACGGCGCAAAGAACTGGTCGAGCCCTTCCCACCAGTCGGAAATCACCGGCGTGCCGCAGGCCGTCGCCTCGAACAACCGTCCCGACGGGCAATAGCCGACCCGCGCCATCGCCGCGCGCGTGACGTTCAACGTCAGCTCGGACGAGCAGAAGAACGAAGGATGATCCGATGCCGGCATATGCCGGAAATAGAGGAGGTTCTCTGTCCAGGGAAAGTCGGACGGGTATTGCGAGCCGGCGAGCGCGAACCGCTTCTCGCGCCGGAGCCGTGCCGGCGCAATGAACAGACGCTCGAGAACAGCCTGACGATCGGCTGCGTAGGTGCCGAGATACGAGAGCGCGCTGCGACGGTCGGCGGCGGGCAACACCGGGCGATGCACGTCAGGATCGACGCTGCCATAGAGCGGCGCGACGCGACGCGCGCCGGTGTACTGCGTCAATCCGTCGAGAGCTGCGCCACCGGCATAGCTGAGGACGAGATCGAACTCGGCGAGACCGTCGTCCGGTAGATACGGCACCCGCTCGCCTCGGGCGAGCGCGTCAAGGGTCACGGGTGAATCGAGGTCGTAATAGACCTTCCGAGTGGCCGCCGAATCGAGCACCACTCGGCACGCGTCAGGTCCGTCGGGACAATACGATGTGACCAGACCGACATCAGCATCAGCCAGCTCCTGCCGTGCCGTCGAGGCGACATCACTCCAGCTCTCAAAGAACACCAATCGACACCAGTCCGCCTGCGAGAGATCGCGATGCTGTGCGTAATACGGCAGGTCGCGCTCGACAAAGACGATGTCGTGGCCGGCGCGATGCAGCGCGCGGCACAAGCCGCGCCACAACGTGGCGTGTCCGTTCCCCCACGTCGAGCTGATCGTCAGGCCGAAGATCACGACTTTCACCAGGTCGCCACCCGTTCGTCCAGCAGCACGTCAACCTGCGCGGCTCGATGCGCATAGGTGTGCTCGGCACAGATGCGTTTGCGCGCGGCACGGCCAATCGTCGCCGCCCGTTCGTCATCGAGCAATTCGATCAGCGCTGCAAGTGCGTCGCCGTCACGCACGACGAGCACCTCGCGGCCTGGCTCGAGAAACATCTCGATGCCTTCCCACGCGTCGGTAATCAGACATGCGCCGGCGCCGGCCGCCTCGAACACCCGCGTCGCCGGCGAGAAGCCGAATCGCGCCATGCTGTCGCGGCTGATGTTCAAGACCGCGCGTGGCGTGCAGTTGAAGGCATTGTGATCGCGCGTGTAGACATGACCGACGTAGGTGACGTTCTCCGGCATCGGCTTGTCGGCCCAGCCATTGCCGCCGAGCAGAAAGCGCGATTCAGCTGATTGTTTCGCCGCAGCGAAAAAGAACTGCTCGACACGCGCTTCGCGATCGGGCAATCGATTGCCGAGAAATCCGAGATCCGCCTCAAAGCGGGGGTTTGGCGGCACCGCAAAGTGCGTGGCCGGATCGAGCGCGTTGTAGACCGGAATACACAGCCGCGCCCCCACCGACTCATAGCCGCACACGACCGGCTCGCCACCGCCGTAGGTGAGGACCATGTCGTAGCGCGGCACGAGCGCGTGAAAGGGATCGCGTGGATCTGCCGCCAGCCGTTCGAGCGTGGCCGGCGCGTCCACATCCCAGAAGATGGCTTGTGCGTGCGGAGCCTTCGCCTCGAGGACGGCTTCGTCGAGCAGCGCGTCGAAGACGCCGACGCCGCTGGTCTTCACGATCACGTCCGCGCGGCTGGCGTCGCGCAGCGCACGGCGCACCCCGTCCTCGCCGTGAGT
>DAINQP010000121.1:0-18102 GCA_036742665.1 Vicinamibacterales bacterium
GACCTTGAACTCCGGGTCGGCGTACGAGCCGAGGACGGTCGGGGTGGTGAACCGCATTGAGGATCGCAAGATTGTCGAGATCGCCGAACCCTTCGGTGTAGTCGCGGCGATTGTCCCGTCCACGAACCCGACGTCGACGGCGATCTACAAGGTGCTCATCGCCCTCAAGGCTCGCTGTCCGATCGTTATGAGCCCGCATCCGTCTGCGGCGCGATGCATTACGCGGGCGGTCGAGATCATGGCCGAGGCTGCGGCCAATGCTGGTGCGCCTGTCGGTGCGATCGGCTGGATGAAGGCGGTCACCCTCGAAGGCACGCAAGAGTTGATGAAGCACCGCGACGTCGCGGTGATCCTGGCGACCGGCGGCATGGGACTGGTGCGCGCTGCCTATAGCGCCGGCAAACCGGCGTACGGTGTCGGTCCTGGCAATGCGCCGTGCTACGTCGAGCAGTCCGCCGATCTGTCGAAAGCCGCGCACGACATCGTCCTCGGCAAGACATTCGACAACGGCGTCCTCTGCTCGTCGCCGAATTCGGTAGTGGTGGACGAAGCGATCTCCGAAGACGCGCGCCGCCGCTTCCAGGCCGAAGGCGCGTACTTCATGGATGACCGCGAGATCGACTTGCTCGCCAAGGCGCTGGTCAGCCCGCAGCGATTGCCCAACCCTGCACTGGTCGGCCGATCAGCGGCCTATATAGCAGAGAAAGTCGGCATCACAGTCCCGAGCGGCGCACGCGCGTTGATCGCGCCGTTGAAAGGTGTCGGCCGAGACTATCCCCTATCCATAGAGAAGCTGTGTCCGGTCCTGTCGTGGTACGTCGTCAAGGACTGGCGAGAAGGGTGCGAGCGTTGCATCCAGATCCTGCGTTATGGCGGGATGGGACACACCATGTCCATCCACTCGCAGAACGAGGATGTGATCCTGCAGTTCGGGCTCAAAAAGCCAGCCTTCAGAATCTGTGTGAACACGCCGACGACGCATGGATCTATAGGGCTGACGACCGGCCTCGATCCAGCCATGACCCTGGGTTGCGGTGGACCCGGCGGCAACATCACGTCCGACAACATCTCGCCGCGTCATCTGCTCAACCTGAAGCGCCTCGCCTACGAGGTTCGGCCGGCGGTCGCCTCGTCGTCGCGTGCAGAAGCAGGCAGGACTGCGGAGAGCGCGCCGTCCATGGTGGGAAGCACTCCTCTTCCGAAGGTCGCCTCCGTTGCCGCGCCGAAAACGATTTCCGCCCAGGCTCTCGCCGCCAGGATCGACGGTTTCTTAGCGTCACGCGGCTACAAGCCCCCCGACGGTGAACCGATCACGACAAGTCAGGATGGCGGCACGGCACTTCGAGCCGATAACCCTGCAGAGTTCATTTGTGAAGAGGACGTCCGGGCGGCACTGCGGTCGGGAAGGAAACTGCTGGTCGGTGAGCGGACGATCATCACGCCTGCCGCACGAGACCTCGGCGAATCGCAGAAGGTTTTTCAGCAAGCGGGCTGGCCTCGCTAACCTAGATCTGCATAGGCCTGCGTCGGATTGCGCCCGGGCTTTTGACCCCTTGATCAGCCGGATGCTAGAGTACGTTGACGCCATGTCGTCTCCACATCGCGGCCTGTCGTGGGGGGTGTGCCTCATCGCGTTGTTCGCGGTCGGGTGCGCTGGAAACAAGAAGTGGGCCCATGTCCCGCACCCGGCGCCCGTTGTTACGCAGGCCCCGGCCCCAGCTTCGCCCACCCAGACTGATCCCGTCGCAGATCTGATTGCCCAGTCGGACCGGCATTTCGAAACCGGCCGGAAGGAACTCGAGGCCGGACATCTCGAGACGGCCAAGACCGCATTCGACCGCTCGCTCGAAGTCTTGCTCGAGTGGCCCGGCGGTGCCCGATCCGAGCCACGAATTCGGGAACAGTACGACCGACTGGTCGAGCGAATCAGCGCCTATGAAGTGACCGCCCTCGCCCAGGGCGACGGGTTTGCGGAAAAGGCGTCCGAGCCGGCCTCGATTGACGAGCTCCTGGCGATTTCCACTTTCGAGCCGCCACCGGCGGCCAGCAAAGAAACCGAGCAGACGGTCGCGCAGGACCTCAAGGAGATCACCCACGACATCGAGATTCCGCTGAATCCGCGAGTCCTGTCCTACGTTCAGCTGTTCACAGGCCGTTTAAAGGGCTATCTCGAGGAAGGGCTCGGCCGGGGTGCGCCCTTCCTACCTATGATTCAGGAGGTCTTCCGTGCCGAGGGCCTGCCGCTCGATCTCGCATATGTTCCATTGATCGAGAGCGCGTTCAAGCCAAACGCTCTCTCAAAAGCGAAGGCCAAGGGCATCTGGCAGTTCATGCGCGGCACCGCGCTCGAGAACGGCCTCAAGCACGATTGGTATATCGACGAGCGTTCGGATCCGGAGAAAGCGACTCGCGCCGCGGCCAAATACCTCAAGACGCTCTTCAGCATGTTCGAGGATTGGCATCTCGCGCTTGCGTCGTACAACGGCGGTCCCGGACGCGTGCAGCGTGCGATGAAGCGATCCGGACGCGACGACTTCTGGACGCTGAGCGCCAACAAGCGCTATCTCCCGCGTGAGACGCGAGACTACGTGCCACTCATCCTGGCGGCGGTCATCATCGCTCGCAACCCCGAGCAGTACGGCATGAATATCGTGCCGATCGAGCCGCCGAACTACGAGACCGTGACACTGGCGAGCGCAGTCGATCTCCGGCGCGTCGCCGAGTGGGCGGGCACGCCCGTGCAGACGATTCAGGAACTCAATCCTGAGCTGCGACGCTGGACGACTCCACTGCGCACGACGGATTACGAGTTGAAGGTTCCGATAGGCACCGCGGAGATGATCAACGCGCGGATGCTCGAAGTCGCGGCCGACGAGCTCGCGCCATTAAATCGCCACACCGTCAAGAAGGGCGAAACGCTTCTAAGCATCTCGAAGAAGCTCCAGGTCAGTCGGGCCGATCTCGCAGAAGCCAATTACTTGCCGCCGAAAGCCGCGCTGAAGACCGGCCAGCAGTTGATCATTCCGCGTGCGCCGACGCTTCTCCTGGCGGCAAACACTGAGACGGCTTCCCCGGCCGTGGAAATACCAGCGATTGCATCCGCCGCAACGGCAGCAGATTCTGTTCCGGCAAGCGCGCCGGCTCGCCCCTCACCACGTCGCGTCGAAAACGCGCCAGAGAAAGTCATCCACCGCGTTCGCCGCGGCGACACGCTGTTCTCGATTGCCAAGCGGTATGACACAACCGTGCAGGAGCTGAAAGAGTGGAATCGCCTGCGCAGCAATGCGATTCAGGTGGGTCAGCGGCTGACGATCATCCGCGACGGCGGTCCTGCTACGAACTAATCGTCCCACGGAGGCTGAAGCCTCCGCTCTAAACGTCTCAGAAGCGGTTCTGGATCAGGACCTCTTCCGAGCGCGTGTGCCTCACAGGCCGCATACACCCGAATCAACTTGCGATAGAAGTCGTGACGAGAGGCGTCGGGCGTCAGGCGCGTCTGAGCGACGGGCTCCGCGAAGCCGCGTACGACATCCTCCCAATCCGCCGGTGAATCGTCCGCGGCCAGGGCTCCATGCGCGGCCCGAAGCGCCGCACCGAGCGCCGCTGACTGTCCGACCTCGAGTTGGCACACGGTTGCGCCGAAGACATCGGCCATTGTCTGAAGAATCGACCGGTTCGCGGCGGCTCCACCCGTGGCGTGAATCGTGTCGATTTTGACGCCCATCCACTGCGAGTGCAGAGCCATAGACATCATTTGCGCGTCCACGAGCGCGCGAACTTCGGCATCGGCTCCGCCGTGGCCGAATCCATAGCGGTGTACGGCCGCGTTCGGAACGGACGGCGTGATCTCGGCGTCGAACCACGGAAGCATGATCTGAACACCGGGTGCGGTTGTATCGAGCGCGCGTGAGAACGCTGCCCAATCCATCTCGAATTCGTTCCGCACACGTTCCCGCGCAAGCGAGCCGTTCAGAAAGCACGTCAGGCCCATGTAATCGCCGGTCGGAGAGCCAAACACATGACCGGTGCCTGTCACATCGACGCGCGGCTCGCGTATGAGACCAAAGACCGTGTCGCTTGTTCCCAAAGAGACCGCGACACGTCCTTCTCTCACGAGCCCGGTGCCAATCAGGCTGCACGGGTTATCACCCGACCACGCGATCACCTTTGCCGCAGGAAGCCCGTATCGAGCCTGCCAGAACGGTGAGAGCGTTCCCACAACTGTTTTGGACGGAGCAATGGTCGGAAGCTTGTCACGCAGCCCTGGTGCGGTGGCGTCAACAGCGTCCTGCCACCAGTCCTGCGTCTTGAGATCCATCAGGTTCATGCCGGAGGCATCGCCGGGGTCGATCGGCGCGTCGGCGCCCGCCAGCAGCGACGCGAGAAATGAGCTGACCAGATGCACGCGGTCCGTCGCCTGATAGCCCTCCGGCGATCGTTTGAAGTATCGGCGGATCTGCGGACCGGTGAACCGCTCGAACGCGCGGGAGCCCGTGCGCCGCGCGAGCACATCGTCTCCACCGACACGCGCTGTGATCTCCGCGCACTCTTCGGCGGTACTGGAGTCCATCCAGATCGGTGATTCTCGACGAGCGAACACGCCGCGGAGTTGTTCGACGAGCGGGCGACTCGCGTCGAGCGTTCGTACGGCCTGCCCCCATGTGGCGTTCAAGTACACGCTGCCGTGCTGCTGTGCGGAACCGCTGATTGCTGCAAGCTTCTGCAGGTTGAGGCCGCTGCGTGCGACTCTGGCCATCATCTGGTCGAGTGCCTCAGCCCACATTAACGGCGACGATGTCGCAATCGTCGGGGTTTCTCGCGGCAGAACACCATGCGTCGTGCCGTAGTGCGGGAGAGCTTCGTCGAACGAGAGTGAAGACTCGAACGCGACGCGACGATCACGACCCTCAATCGATATGACGATGGCCGCGAGACCTTGCGTGCTGGAGTCCAGGCCGAGATACAGCGGCACGGACGCTGCCTACACGCCGAGCAGCAGATCGACCACCATTTGATCGAGCCGCTCGTACGGCAATCGTCTCGACGCAAGCGCCTGCCGATCGAAGCTGCGTGCTTTCAGCTCGCGTGCGCGCTGAGAACTATAGGGACCTTCCCCGCCACTTCCCTCGTCGCGAATCTCGGAGAGCACAGCCTGAATGCCGGCGTGAGCGCGAAACTGCTGCGCCTTCTCTTTCAGGATCAGGTAGGTGCGCATGCAGCCGCACGCGAAATCCCAGACGCCCTGCTCGTCCTCAGTTCGGTACGCATGCGCGTCGAAGTGCCGTGGCCCGTCGTAGCCGGATTCCTCGAGCAGCTTCACCAGAAAGAACAGCGGCTTCATCGACTCCGAGGCAAAACGCAGGTCCTGATCGAACCGGCCCGGCTTCTGATCATTCAGGTCGATGTGAAAGAGCTTGCCGGCTTCGATCGCCTGCGCCACGACGTGATAGACGTTCAGGCCTGCCATCTGTTCGTGCGCAACCTCCGGGTTGACGCCAACCATGTCCGGATGATCCAGCGTGGAAATGAACGCCAGGTACGAGGCGGTCGTGGCGAAATAGATGTCGCCGCGCGGTTCATTCGGCTTGGCTTCGAGCGCGAAGCGCAGGTCGTACTGCTGATCGCGGGCGTACTCGCACAGGAAATTGATTGCGTCGCGAAATCGCTTGATCGCTTCGACCGGGTCCTTCGCCGCGTCAACCTCTGCCCCTTCCCGGCCGCCCCAGAACACGTACGTCTTTGCGCCCAGCTCCACGCCCAGATCCATCGCGCGCATTGTCTTCTGCAGGGCATAGGCGCGCACACCGGCATCGTGGGAGGTGAACGCGCCGTCCTTGAACACTGGATCCGTGAACAGGTTCGTCGTGGCCATCGGCACGGTCATGCCTGTGGCGTCGAGGGCCTTCCTGAAATCCCGAACGACCTGATCGCGTTCGGCGGAGGTCGCATCTATCGGGACGAGATCGTTGTCATGGAAGTTGACGCCATAGGCGCCGAGCCCGGCGAGTTTGTGCACTGCACGAACGGGGTCGAGCGGCAGTCGCACGAACTCACCGAACGGATCGCGGCCGCGATTGCCGACGGTCCATAACCCGAACGTGAACTTGTCTGCCGGCGTGGGTGTGAGCCTCATGGTTCAGCCATTGAAGTAGAGATATGCCGCCAGGATAAGGAGCAAGACAACCGCCGAGTTGATCACATCCCAGTGATTCCAACTTCGGCGCGACTCGCGACGCTGCTCGCCGGTGACGGTGGCGTAGGTCAATCCCGTCAATTGGTCCTCGCGTGGACGCGGCGTCGCATAGCTAACCACGATCAACACCGTAACGGACACGACGAAGATCAGCAGGCCGTAGTACTGAAAGTAAATGTTGTTCAGAATCCAGAGCCACGAGCCCGGCGTGTAGCCATTCTGATACCCGGGCATCCCCAGCGTAACCGGCGTATCCACGAATAACCGAAGCATCCCTAGAGCAAAGCCCGTCAGCAGCGCGGCGAGACAACCGGCCGCTGTCAACCGTCTCATGACGACGCCGAAGAAAAACACCGCGGCGATCGGCGGGGCCAGATAGGCTTGAATTCCCTGAAGATAGTCGTACAGGCCTCTTGCGCCTTGAATCACCGGGATCCACGCGAGCGCGGTCACGACCATGACCATTGTCGCGACACGTCCAATCCTCACGAGCTGCGCCTGCGAGGCATTCGGTCTGAACTTCCGGTAGAAGTCGATCGTGAAGAGCGTGGACGAAGCATTGAAGGCGCCAGCGAGAGAGCTCATGAGCGCGGCCAACAATCCGGCGACGACGAGGCCGCGCAGCCCTGCGGGCATGACGTGCTGCACGAGCAGGGGGAAGGCCGCCTGTGCGGCCGACGGCACCACGTTACCACTACTATCTAGCAGCACACCGAGCCCTGGAACTTTGCCGCTCCGTGCAAGCGCTAACGCGATCATGCCCGGGACGATGAAGATGAAGACCGGCAGGAGTTTCAGAAATGCTGCGAAGATCGTCCCGCGTCTGGCTTCTGTCTCATTAGGGGCGCCAAGCGTGCGTTGCACGATGTACTGATCGGTGCACCAGTACCAAAGGCCGATAATCGGCGCGCAGAAGAGCATGCCGAGCCACGGGTAATTCTGATTGAAGTACCAGGCCATGCGACCAGTCTCCTTGACCGGCAGCCACGTGCTCTCGACACCGGCGGGGATGATCGGCTTCCACAAATTGAACATCTCGGCGCCGAGCACCGCACGCAGTTCGCTCCAGCCGCCAAGCCGGTTCAACCCGACGATCATCAATATCAGGGAGCCGGCGATGAACACCGCTGTCTGGACAGCTTCGGTGTACGCCACAGCACGCATGCCCCCGACGACGGCATAGAGGCCGGTGAGGAGCACGACGAGCACCGAGCCGATCCAGAAACTGTTGAACACCGCGCCGCCGATCGCGACGTGCATCTCTGGAAGCAGCGTGCCGAACACGACACCGCCTGCGAATATGCCGACAGCCATCTTGGTCAGCACGTAGGCGACCAGCGAAATCAGCGACAACACCCAGCGTGCTGTGGCAGAGAAGCGCAGTTCGAGAAACTCCGGCATCGTGTAGACGCGAGAGCGCAGATAGAACGGCACCAGCACCCAGCCAAGGACGAGCAAGCACCAGGCATGGAGTTCGTAATGCGCCAGCGCAACGCCGCTCGTCGCACCCGCGCCGGCAAGACCGACGAGATGCTCCGATCCGATGTTGGACGCGAAGATCGACGCGCCAACCACCACCCATCCAAGATCGCGGCCGGCGAGGAAGTAGTCGTCAGCCGTGTTTCGGTTCCTCGCGACAGCCCACCACGTGAGGGCAGCAAGGAGACCGAAGTACAACGCGATTGTGACCCAGTCGAGAGTCGTCATGCGGTGCGGTGTATCCTCAGCGCGTGCATTCTACGTGGAGGGCTCGGCTTGCGGCCGCAGTAATCCTCATCATGACGACGGCGGCGTCAGTGAATGCCGAGACCGGGTACGACGCCTGGCTTCGGTACGCCTCGCTGCCGGTCCCGATCGCGGCTCGCGTCGGCTCCGTACCTCGCTCGGTCACCGTACTTGGCGACTCGCCGATTTTGAAAAGTGCGGGCGACGAGATCGTGCGCGGCCTCTCGTCGATGCTGGCGACGCAGGTCACGACCAGCACTGCCCTGCCACGAACATCCACCATCCTGCTCGGCACACTCGAACGCGTCCGCCCTCTCGTGCCTGACGCGCCGATGCCCGCCGATCTCACCGACGATGGCTTCTGGCTTGGGACGACTACCCTGCGCGGCCAGACGGTGTTCATCGTCGCAGGACCTAACGAACGTGGTGTGCTGTACGGCGCGTTCGCGCTGCTGCAGCGTATCGCCCGGGGGGAAGATGTCTCGCGACTGAATGAACGTCAGGAGCCCGCCGCACCGATCCGGTGGGTCAATCACTGGGACAACCTGGATGGAACGATCGAGCGTGGGTATGCCGGGCGCTCGATCTTCTTCGAGAATGGCCGCGTTCTGGATGATCTGAGCCGCGTTCGTGACTACGGCCGCCTGCTCGCATCGGTGGGCATCAACGGCGTGACCGTCAACAACGTCAACGCAAATCCATTGGTGATCACCGACGGCTTCATCCCGCAGATCGCCCGGATCGCAAACGTGCTCCGGCCCTGGGGCGTCGCCGTGTCGGTCTCGATCGACTTCAGCAGTCCCAGACGTGTGGGCGGTCTGGACACATTTGACCCATTGGAGGCGCGGGTTGCGGCGTTCTGGAAGGATCGGGTGGATGCCTTGTATCGGGCAATTCCCGATCTTGGCGGGGTTGTCCTGAAGGCGGACTCCGAAGGCCGGCTTGGTCCGTCGGCGTACAACCGCACCCACGCAGATGCTGCGAATGTCATCGCCCGTGCGCTCGCGCCGCATCACGGCGTGATCTTCTACCGCGGCTTCGTCTACGACAACCTGATGGATTGGCGTGATCCGAAGAACGATCGCGCGCGGGCCGCCTACGACAACTTTCATCCGCTCGATGGCAAATTCGACGCGAACGCCGTTCTGCAAATCAAACACGGCCCGATCGATTTCCAGGTGCGTGAACCAGCCTCGCCGCTGTTCGGTGCGCTGCGTACTACCAATCAGGCCATTGAGCTGCAGATCACGCAGGAGTATCTCGGCCAGCAGCGCCACGTCTGCTTCCTTGTTCCGATGTGGAAGACCGTCCTCGACTTTGACATGCTGGCGACGTCCACGTCGCCCGGCACGCCGGTACGCGAGCTCATCTCAGGCCGGACGTTCAATCGACCTGTCGGGGGATTCGTCGGTGTGTCGAACGTCGGGCGCGATCCCAATTGGCTGGGCCACGACCTCGCGATGGCGAACCTCTATGGCTTTGGCCGCCTGGCGTGGAATCCAACGACATCGGCTCGAACGATTGCCGCTGACTGGACGATGCAGACGTTCGGTCACGATCCGCAGGTGGTCGAAACGATCACGAGCATCCTGCTTGATTCCTGGCCGGCGTACGAACGCTACACCGGGCCGCTCGGCGCTGGAACACTCACTGACATCATCCGTGTGCACTACGGTCCAGGGATCGAGTCGTCAGAGCGAAACGGCTGGGGCCAGTGGCACCGCGCCAATGGTCAGGGCATTGGCATGGATCGCACCGTCGCGACAGGGACCGGGTTCACGGCGCAGTACATCCCGCTCATCGGCGCGCAGTATGAATCGCTGGCGTCCACACCCGACGAGCTCCTGCTCTTCTTTCATCACGTCCCGTATACGCACGTGTTGCATTCAGGCAAGACGGTCATTCAGCACATCTACGATAGCCACTATCAAGGTGCGGATGACGCCGCCGACTTTGTCACGCGCTGGCGGCGGCTCGAACGAGTGATCGATCGCGAACGCTACAGCGCGGTGCTCGCCAAGCTCGAATACCAGGCCGGACACGCCATCGTGTGGCGTGATGCGGTCAACAGCTGGTTTCTCTGGATGACGGATATCCCTGACGCGAAGGGTCGCGCAGGACGGTTCCCTGGCCGCGTTGAGGCCGAATCCATGATGCGCGAGCATTACGTCAATACGGCTGTAGTGCCGTGGGAGACCGCGTCGGCCGGTCAGGCGACGACGTGTGACGCCGGACAGACGTGCATCGCTCGACATCGATACCAGGGACCGGCGGGAACGTTCGACATAGCTGTGCAGTACTTCGATGAGGACGATGGGGCCAGCCGATTCGCGCTCTTCATCGGCGATCAACAGATCGATGCGTGGCTCGCCGATGCGCACGTGGGATCAGCGACACCGAACGGCCACACATCGACTCGGCGTACTATGCGACACATTCGACTGACTCCTGGCGACGAGCTGCGCATCCAGGTCGTACCCGATGCGATGGAAAGCGGCGCGCTAGACTACATCGAGATTACATCGTCACCATGAGCGAGACGCACGATCTCTCGCGCGAGTACGGTCCGAAACTCGCACTGTCTCGGTTGAACCTGCGCGTGGACCCGGGTGAGATCCTCGGCTTCCTTGGACCGAACGGCGCGGGCAAGTCCACAACGGCCGCTCCCCGCCGCGCCATTGATCTTGCTGTATCCGGGCGCCCGCTTTGGGAGCTACCTCGACCTGGCTGGCGGCCGAACGAGCGCCGCATGTGCCGCCGAAAAGCGGACACGAGGAGAGTCCTGGTTCACGACCGGCGAAGCACGTGCAGTCGCGCTGCTCGTACGGAGCCAGTTCCGTGACGACCACCGTTTCCGGATGGGCGTCCTCGGCCTGCTTCCATTCACGCTCCTCTACATGGTGATGGGCGTGCGCAATGGTGCGATCGCCGATCCGTTCGCGCGCCGCGCAGCGACGCTTTTCGCGCGTCGTGGATCTTCTTCACCTGCCCGAGCGCCCGCATGAAGATCGCGCGCTCGTCCAAGAACGTCCTCGTCCACGTGGCGTTCCTCGGCCTGCTCGCGCACCTCGTGCTGCAGAGCGGGTTGCTGCTCAACCCCGCGCTTCCGTTCTCGCGGCCGATGCAGCAAACCCGCGTCACGGGATTCTTTCTTGGATTCACGTTCGTCACTATCGTGTTGAGCCTCTTCATCCAGTTCTACTCGGCGCGCATTTATAGCGACATCGCCTCCACCGTGGCCGCCATTGCCGTATTCGTTTTCATCGGCATCGTGGTTGATCTCATCACGCGTGCACGAGTCCAGCGACAGGCGCAGTTGCTCGAATTCGAAGGGTAGCCATCGAGGCGGTACGCAGAAACCGTCACCTCCGCGCTCTCCGTGGATCGCGCGACCTGACATGTCCGCGCAGAGCCCGCGCTCGCATGCGAGGAAATCTCTCGCATACGCGCGTGGCACCACTTCTTGCACTCTGCAGGCATCGTGCTCGCGAGCCTGCGCAGTGCCGCTGTCTTTGGCGTCGAAGCCTATCCCGTCCACATCGAGGTCGATGTCGCGTTCGGGCTGCCCCACTTCACGATGGTGGGATTGCCCGATGCGACCGTCCGCGAGAGCCGCGATCGTGTGCGATCCGCGATCCGGAACTCCGGCTTCGAGTTCCCGCACCATCGCATCACCGTTAATCTCGCGCCTGCTGATGTTCGTAAGGCGGGATCGTCCTTCGATCTGCCTATCGCGCTGGGGCTGCTCGCGGCGTCAGGGCCACTCACCCGTCGCGCTGTAGACGACACCGTCATCGTCGGTGAGCTCTCACTCGATGGCGGGATCAACGGCATCCGCGGCGTCCTGCCGATCGCCGTTGCCGCCCGGCGCCTGGGACTCAAGCGGCTGTTGCTTCCTCCACAGAACGCGGCGGAGGCCTGCGTCGTTGAAGGCCTCGACGTCTGCATCGCTCGCTCGTTGCCGGAAGCGGTGGATGCACTCAACAAACCGGACGAGGCGCGGCGCGCTCCGCCGGTGTCACGCGTCTCGGCCGAGACGGCGCACTCACGTGACGGGGATCTTGCCGACGTGCGGGGGCAGCTGCTCGCGCGTCGTGCGCTCGAAGTGGCGGCCGCGGGCGGCCACAACCTCCTGCTGAAGGGGCCACCCGGCGCCGGCAAAACGATGATGGCGAGGCGACTGGGATCGATCCTGCCACCGCTGACGTTCGATGAAGCGCTTGAGTGCACGGCCATCCATTCGGTGGCCGGCACGCTGCCGGCGGGCGTCGGCCTTCTCAGTGAACGACCGTTCCGTGCACCGCATCACACCGTCTCGAATGTGGCGCTTGTCGGTGGCGGTGCCGTGCCGCGGCCTGGAGAGATCTCGCTGGCGCACAACGGCGTGCTCTTCCTCGACGAGATGCCGGAGTTTGACCGCCGCGCCCTCGAGGTATTGCGTCAGCCGCTCGAAGAGGGGCGCGTGACAATCGCCCGCGCGGCACGAACCGTTGCCTTCCCCGCCAGGTTTGTACTGGTTGCGGCGATGAACCCCTGCCCGTGCGGGTTCTTTGGCGACGAGCATCGCGGGTGCCGCTGCACGCCGACGCAGGTCGCCAAGTATCGCGGCAAGCTCTCGGGTCCACTTCGCGATCGCATCGATCTCATCGTGGAGGTGCCGGCGCTTCCAGTGGCGGCGATCGCCGACGGCGAGCCTGGCGAGGCGTCCGCGGTCGTGCGCGAACGCGTGCTCGCCGCACGGACTGCGCAGCAACAGCGATTTGGCCCCGCCGGCGCACGCACGAATGCCGATTTGCGCGGATCGGCCGTGGCCGCAGTCTGCCGTCCGGACACGGGTGGTCGCACGCTTTTGACGCGGGCGGCAACGCGCATGGGTCTCACCGCTCGCGGCTACGACCGCGTGCTGAAAGTCGCGAGAACGGTCGCGGATCTCGCCGGTGTGAGCGAGGTCAACGCCGACCACGTCGCTGAAGCCCTCCAATACAGATTGGTGGAATAACAGGCTGGGTGCGGAAACACATGGTGATGTATGAACGGAACGGTCAGTCGTCGGGTGTTCGTTGGTTCGGTCGCGGCTGGAGTCCCAGTCGTCGTGGGTGCAGGCATCGCAGTGAGGCCCTTCCTGGCCTCGGAAGAAATCGCTGCTCAGGGTAGTGGACAAGACAGGCTCGTCACCGAACTCAAGCAGCAACTTAAAGATGCGCTTGGCAAAATGACGAAGGGTCAGGCTGAAGGGGCCGGACAAGCCGCGGCGCTACTGCGTGTGTATGCCGCCTTCATCGATGACACGCTTCTGAGTGCAACGTTGAAAAAGGCAAATCGGGCGATGGTACTCAGTGCCGAACGCAATCACGGCGAGATCGTCAGGATCGCCGGCGACCTGGGCATCAACCCGGCAGCCATCCCTCCGCACCACCTGATCGACAGGGGCATGAAGGAACTTGAGTTTCAGCGGATGACCAACGACGGTTTGGGACCGATATTCCGCGAGGTCGCAAACCAGTTCGATGCAACCGCCACGAAACTCGAGACGTTGAAACGCCGGGGCCAATCCCAGCTCGTGTCCATTGCATTGCGGCAACCCATCCCGACCGAAGAACAATGCGGCCACTGCAACGAAGAAGCGAAGCTCGTGGAGAATTGCGAGTCAGCAATGGCGGTCGCATGCGCGGCTGCGCTGATCGCGCCCATTCTGGCACCGGCGTGTGAAGGGGCCACCGTCCTGTACTTGGCGGCAGTTTCAAACTACGGCATTTGCATGCTGTATCTGCAACTCTGCAAGGCGTACTACGGAAACTAGAGCCGGAGGGGAGAAGAGAGGAGATGACTCCAGTGATCATCGTCGCCATACTCGCCATCACTACACTTGGCGGAATGTGGCTCAAACGTCGCTATCGGAAAATCGAGCGCCAGCAATTGGTCGCGTCGATTGCGGTCATCGTGGGCGGGTTGAGCATGATGGCGCGCAACAGTCCTCCGTCCTGGCAGTTCTACGTCAGCCTGACACTCGTCGGGATTGTCGGTACGTTCCTGTTCTCGTCGTGGCTACGCCCAACACGCACTTAGCCGTCGTCATGGGAACGTTCCTGCTTATGGAGTTCCTCCGTCGTCTGGATAACCCACGTCCGACCGGCTCCAAGTAGTTGATCCAGGGACCTGAGTCTGCGGACTTGGGTCCCTGTCCGATTCCTGTACTCGCGCCTCGAACACACTCTTGATCGCCGTCGCCGCAACGATGACCGCCCCGCCGATGATGGCGTAGGTGCCCGGCCGCTCGCTGCGGATCAACCACGTCCAGATCGGATTGAGCACCGGCTCGATCAGCAGCAGCAGCGACACCTCGAGTGCGGGCAGCACTCGCATCGCCGCAGTCAGGAACACATAGGCCACTCCGATTTGGCACACGCCGAGGTAGACGAGCGTGGCCCATTCCACGGCGCTCGCCACTGGCAACGGCCAGGCAAATGGCCACGCCGCGAGACTCGCCAACAGGTTTCCCAGAGTGACCGCGGACAGTCCGGCAGTGGTCTGCGTCTGATCGCGCTGGATGTATCGCAATCCGAGCAGCGTCAACGCCCACGTGATGCTGCACACCACCGCCAGCAGATTGCCTTTGATCGGGTCCGGCGCTGTCGTCGTCGGCTGTGGCTGACCGATCACGCACAGGATCAGCCCTGCCGCGACAGACAGAAGAAATGCGACGTCGCGCGGGCGAAACCGCTCGTGCAGAACGAGCGGCGCGAGCAAGAGCAGATACAACGGCGCAGTCGCCTGCAGAAAGATCGCATTCGCCGCCGTCGTGAGCTTCGTCGAGAGCACGAAGAGCGTGACCGTCGCCGCGTAGACGATGCCAGTCGCCAGCATTGCTGGCGAGAGCACGAGCAACCTCATCCCGCGCCCTCGCGATAGACCACGCAGCAGCATCAGAAGAACGAGCGCGGCAATACCCGATCGCAGCGCAGATACCTGCAGACCTGTGAATGCGGCGGCCTTGATCCCGGCTCCGCCTGTGGAGAACAGGAGCGCGGCCGCAAGGACCTGCAATCGTCCGATGCCAATACTCACGCGATCACCATAATGGGCGTTCGCTCGATGTTCGCCACAGTTGTCTGTTTGGCGGAGCTTTTGTTCCTGTGATAGGCTGAACTTGCGCCGACCTCTCCCGAGAGCGCGAAGGACCGATAGATAGTACCGTCGGACGGTTCGTTCCCCCGGTCATCCCAGCAGACCGGACGCGTGTACTGAAAAGCATGGCATCAAGGCGTTACACCATTCTGATCGCTGACCGCACGTCTGGTGTGGTTCGTCGAGTGACGATCTCGGCGAGACCCGCCGTCGCGGTTGCCTGCGCAATGGTGACCCTGCCGGTGCTGATCGGCGTCGGCGCTGCGTGGAAGGCCAAAAGCGACGTCTCTGGTCTCTACGCCAGCCGTCAAGCGCTCGAACTCGAAAACGCCAGCTTCCGCACCGCGACCTCTGAACTCTCCGGACAAATCGAATCGCTCCAGTCGGCCATATCGGATCTTGGCGCGCAAGCCGCGCTCGACTCGAGCCTGGCACGGACGATGGAAAAGCTGCCGGCGCTGGTGAAGTCCCGCGCCATGGGCGGTAACGTCACGCCAGCGGAGACGACCAAACAACAGGAATCGACCTACGCGCGAACGCTTTCTGCGCTGTCGAATCCCGAAGACACCTTCGGTCTGCTCCGCACGCTGCTCGAGGGTCTCGAATCACGTTTGCAGTCGGTTCGCTCCAACGTTGAAAAACGGAATGCACTGGCCGACGCGACACCATCGATTTGGCCGGCAACAGGGTGGCTCACGTCGAGAATGGGCCCGCGCACCGATCCGGTCACCGGTGGCAGCGACTACCACGCCGGGCTCGATATAGCGGGCGACAAGGGGCAACCCGTTTACGCGACTGCCGCGGGCGTCGTGACGCAAGCGGGGTATTCCGGCGGCTACGGGAACCTCATCGTCGTCGATCACGGGTTCGGACTCGAGACTCGCTACGGTCACCTCTCCGGCTTCAACGTGCAGAAGGGTGCGCACGTGAAGCGCGGTGAAATGATCGGCCGCCTCGGCGCCACTGGGCGCACCACCGGCAATCACCTGCACTACGAGGTGATGGCCAACGGCCGGCTCCTCAATCCGCTGCAGCTCCTCACGCAGCAGAAGCCGCGCGACCGCTAAGTTCCTCACAAACCGCGGTTTCCTTGCCGATCGGTAGCCGCAGGGCTACAATCGGTAGATATTCCTTCGTAGTTTGCTCCCTCCATTCGAATGATTGGCCAACTACTCGCGAAGGTAATCGGCACCCAGAACGAACGAGAGATAAAGCGGCTGCGTCCGCTCGTCGCAGAGATTAGCGCCCTCGAGCCGGCGATCCAGAAGCTGACCGACGAGCAGCTCCGGGAAAGAACCGCCGAGTTCCGTAAGCGCGTCGCTGATGGCGCCAGCCTCGATGATCTGCTCATCGAGTCGTTCGCCGTCGTGCGCGAAGCCGGAAAGCGCGTGCTCAACATGCGCCACTTCGACGTGCAGCTCATCGGCGGCATGGTCCTTCACAGGGGCACCATCGCCGAGATGAAAACCGGCGAAGGCAAGACGCTCGTCGCCACCCTGCCTGCCTACCTCAACGCGCTCGAAGGAAAAGGCGTGCATGTCGTCACGGTGAACGACTACCTCGCCCGCCGCGACTCGGAATGGATGGGCCGCCTCTACCGATTCCTCGGGATGAGCGTCGGCGTCATTCAGCACGACCTGCGCGACGAACAGCGGCAGGTTGCGTACGGCTCGGACATCACCTACGGGACGAACAACGAGTTCGGCTTCGACTACCTGCGCGACAACATGAAGTTCGAGCTCGCGCATATGGTCCAGCGCGGCCACCAGTACGCGATCGTGGATGAGGTCGACAGCATCCTCATCGACGAAGCGCGGACCCCGCTGATCATCTCGGGCCCGGCCGAGGAGTCCACCGACTTGTATTACGAGGTGGACCGAATCATCCCGAGACTAAAGAAGGGCGCCGTCACGCAGGGCAACGTCAAAGCCGAAGACCGCGAGGAACTCGAAAAAACCGGCGATTACATCGTCGATGAGAAGCACAAGACAGTCTCGTTGACTGAAACCGGCATGGCCAAGGCCGAAGAGTTGCTGGCGCATCGCCTCGTGCCCGGGTCGAACGGCCTCTACGACCCGGCCAACATGCCCCTGCTCCACCACGTGAACCAGGCGCTCAGGGCCCACACGCTGTTCCGGCTCGACGTCGAATACATGATCAAGGACGGCGGAGTCGTCATCGTTGACGAGTTCACCGGCCGCCTCATGCCAGGTCGGCGATGGAGCGACGGGCTGCATCAGGCCGTTGAGGCCAAGGAGAAGGTCAAGATCGAGCGCGAAAACCAGACCCTCGCCACGATCACCTTCCAGAACTATTTCCGCAAGTACAAGAAGCTCTCGGGCATGACGGGCACCGCCGAAACCGAGGCGCCCGAGTTCAACAAAATCTACAACCTCGATGTGATCGTCGTGCCAACCAACCGCGTGTTGAAGCGGGTCGAGGAGCCGGATCTCATCTACCGAACCGAGCGCGAGAAGTACGAGGCGATCGTTAACGACATCATCGAGAAGCAGAACTCCGGCCGCCCGACGCTGGTCGGCACGGTGTCGATCGAGAAGTCGGAACGGCTCTCGACGCTGCTCAAGAAGCGCGGTATCCGGCATGTCGTGCTCAACGCCAAGTACCACGCGCAGGAAGCCGAGATCGTCGCGCAGGCGGGACACAAGAACAACGTCACGATCGCGACCAACATGGCCGGCCGCGGCACCGACATTCTCCTCGGCGGCAACGCGGAGCACGCGGCGCGGCAGCAGTGTCTGGCTGAAGAGGCCGCCGAACGCCTGCCGAAGGGTGAAGAGAAGTTTATCGATGACGACGAGTTCGTCTACTTCTTCCACGTCGACGGCTTCTACCGCGTGCGGCGGCCGGATTGGGAGCGCATCTTCTCCCACTTCAGACGCCAGATGGATGCCGAGCACGAGGAGGTCGTCAATATCGGTGGGCTGCATATCCTCGGCACTGAACGTCACGAGGCGCGGCGCATCGACAATCAGTTGCGCGGCCGCGCCGGCCGTCAGGGCGACCCGGGTTCCTCGCGCTTCTATCTGTCGCTCGAAGAC
>DAINQP010000122.1:0-18006 GCA_036742665.1 Vicinamibacterales bacterium
CCTGCTCGCCGCGCTCACCTGGGACGCGCTGTTTCCGGATCGCACGGACCAGGAAATCGTCGGGGCATTGCCGGTCAGACCGCGGACGCTGGCCGCTGCGCGGCTGGCAGCGGCCCTGGGTGTCGGGACGGCCTTCGCGGCTGCAATCAGTCTTCCCGCGGCGTTCATTTACAGCGCCGCGTCAGCGACGCATCCACTCATCGGGGCTTTTCCACGTGTGCTGGCTGCTCACGTCACAGCAACCATGATGGCGTGTGCGTGTACCTTCCTCGGCCTGATGTCGCTGCGGGCGATTGTCGTCATCATCGCCGGAGAGCGCGTTGCCGATCGCCTTGCGCTGGTTCTGCAGTTCGTGACGATCGTGATGCTGGTCGAGACGTTCCTGTTTCTCCCCTCGGTGCTGCCCAACATCATCAAGGCGATATTGCAGGATCACGGCTCCTACGCGTGGGCGCCTCCCGTCTGGTTCACGGCGCTGTTCCTGTGGATCGCCGAAGGCAACACCGTCCTCGGCAGCCATGCCTTCACGGCTGTCTCGGTCACCGCGACAGTCACCATGCTCGTCTTCATCGTTAGCCTGCTGCCGGCCGCTCGGATGGGTCGACGGGTCTTGGAAGTGCGTTCACGCGAACGCGCGACCGGTGTAAGCACATTGGCTCGATCGACCGCACTGCTCTGGGTGCGTGGACCTGTCGTGCGCAGTCTATTCATGTTCGGCGTCTCCAGCCTCGTGCGTAGTCGCCGCCATACCATTCAACTGGCGACCTATTTCGGAATGGCGATCGCCATTGGCGTGCTGAAGCTTCTTCCACCGCTTCTCTCACTCAGAGGGACCCTGGTGATCGATGCCCCACGCGCATACACGATCTCGGTGCCGCTCGTTCTCGTGTTTTTCGCTGTATTCGGATTGCGCGCGGCGTTCACGATTCCCACCGAGCTCGATGCAAACTGGGTATTCCGTCTCGTCCAGCCAACGGTGCGTGAATCAGTACGTGCCAGCCGATGGCTCATCGTGATGCTCGGCGTCGCGCCAATCTCGCTGGTCTGGCTGCTGTTCACGCTGGCGATGTGGCCCATGCAAACCGCTCTTGGCGCATCCGCGCTGGTTCTGATGACTGGCCTGCTCCTGACAGAACTCGCGCTCAGCAACTGGACAAAGGTGCCATTTGCCAGTGCCCATGAGCCCGCGACCGAGACGCTGAAATCGAGAGCCGCCTGGTACACCACTGCCCTGCTGATGTACCAGTTCATCCTCTCAGAGCTTCAATTCCGCGCTCTGCACTCGTGGACGACAACGATGACGCATCTTGTAGTCGGGGCGACGCTGGTCATCGCCGTTCGCGCATGGCGAACGCACTCGTTGCGTTCTCGCACACCGACCTTCGACGTCATCACTTCGGAGACGACGACGCTGAATCTGTCGGAGGCGTTGTCTTGACTGGTTAGTGGTTAGTGGTTAGTGGTTGGTGGTTAAAACTCGCCCCAGCGGGCGAACATCGCAGACAATGCCACGAGGGCCATCGCGTCGGCCCGCAATGTGCGGCGGCCCAACGTCACGAAAGTACCGAGGCCAGTGGCTGTCTGCAGCTCCTCAGCCGTCCATCCGCCTTCGGGGCCAACCACAAGCGTCGCGTGCTCAGGGACCGCCGGCTCGAGATCGGCGAGAGCAAGGCCTGCTGATGTATTCGGTTCGACCAGAATCAATACAGGTCGAGGAAAATCAGCACGAGGCGGGGCACCGAGATCGTGGAATGGGCGCGGCTCGGCAATCGACGGAACCACCGCACGGCCGCACTGCTTTGCCGATGACACGGCGATCCGCGCCCACCGTTCGCGCCGGCGGCCGCGCGCAAGCGCGACGATGGAGGTCTCGCTTCGCGCCGTCACGATCGGATGAATGGCCGCGACGCCGATCATCACGGCGTCTCGGACCACGTCGTCCATCTTGTCGCCCTTCAGCACTGCTTGCGCCAAAGTGATGGCGACGCGCGGTTCTGGCGCCGGCGTACAGGGCGCGCCAATAGTCAGCCGCACCCCATCCCTGTCCGCTGCCTCGATGACCGCCTCGAACTCGGCGCCGCGCCCGTTGAAGACACGGACACGGTCGCCGGTCGAGAGTCGGAGCACACGCGTCAGGTGCTCGGCTTCATCGACTGGGAGGAGTATTCGATCGCCGTGGACACCTGCCGCCGGCGCAAAGAACCGCGCGAAGGACACGCATCGCGATTATAGAACTCGATGCGTCGCTCGCGGCGGTACCGCCGAACAGCTTGCCTCGCCGTACGACGCGCCGAATTACGACCGGGCTCGTCTTATGACGGTGACGAGTAATTCGGACGCGCCGGAGTCGGACGAGGGCTGCTCGCGGTCGAGGTCTGGCTGGGGCTCGGGCTCGCGCTCGCACTCGTCTGCGTCGTTTCGCCAGTGCGATACGACTTGGCCGCATTGAACGCGGCCTTCGCCGAATCCACCGTGCCGCGCGCCACCGACGACGCCTGTTCCTGACCCCACTTCATGGCGGAAGCCAGCTTGTCGGCTTGCGCGCCGACGTCATCGGCGACCTTCTTACCCTGCCTCCGGATGTACTCGCGCGAGTCGCGTCCCGTCGCCGGCGCCATCATGAGCGCCGCAGCGGCGCCGATGGCAGTACCGGCCACGAACATCCAGATCGAACCTCTCCAGGATGCCTGCGGTTCATACTGCTCGAGATGCATGGGTCTCCTCCTCCTGCCTGATCACCAAGTATCTGGACCTCAAACGACGCGCCTGCCCTGAATCAGCTGCAGGACAACCGCGATCAGCGCGAGGACCAGCAACACGTGGATGAAGCCACCGAGGGTGTACGAGCTCACGACACCCAGGAACCACAGGACCAACAGAACGACAAAGAGCGTCCACAACATGGCTCTTCTCGCAATGGCCGAGAGACATCGAGCGTCCGCGCCCACACACTATGTGCGGCGTTGACGTGACCGCCGACCACTCGGTCACAATCATCGAAGCACCTTGTATGCCAGCGTCGCGGCGCGCTGACGAGCACAACACCGACGAGCTTTACGGTAAAGACTGGGCCGCTGTTGCGCAGGGTTTTCCGCCGGGATCCCAGCAGCGTTCCCTTAATCCGTGGATGAGCCGCGATATGACGCGGTACGAAAGATGCTCAACCGCGGGATTGAGGTACGTGATGAAAGGACTCGCGATACTTGGCATCGTGCTGCTGCTTGGCGGACTTGCTGCGCTGATCTGGCCGGCGATCACCGTCACGCACCGGGAGAAGGCTGTGGACCTCGGACCGATCGAGGTGACGCGCGAAGACAAGGACACGCTCCCTCTGCCGCCAGTGTTCGGCATCGCGGCTGCGGCGACTGGTGTCGCGCTGATCGCAATCTCGCGCCGGCGGGCGTAACACGCGGAACCAACGACGAAGCATGCGGGCGCTGTTTACAATGCCCGCATGCGAAATGCCCTCTTCCTCGCGGCGCTGACTGGTGCGCTATTGGCCGGTGCGGCCGTTCCCTCGACGCAGCCGGCCGCAGCGTTCGACGCCTCGTTCACCAGCAGCACGATGCGGGCGGACTATTTCCACTCGGGTGGAATGGGACAGGAGATCGTCGCGCTCGACCGCGTCGTTTCCGACGGCCCGTGGGCGGGAAGCCGGACGCGTCTGCTGGACGATCTCAATCTCGGCAAGTATCTCTTCGAGGTGATCGACCGCGACACCAACCGACCGATCTACTCGCGCGGCTTCGCATCCATCTACGGAGAATGGGAGACGACCGCCGAGTACAAGACGCTGCACCGGACATTTGGCGAGTCGCTGCGGTTTCCGTGGCCCAAGTCGCCAGTTCAGGTGGTCTTGAAGAAGCGTGATCGCGACAACAGCTTTCACGAGTTGTGGTCCACTGTCATCGATCCCAACTCGCGATTCGTCAACCGCGCGGATCCGCCCAAAGCCGGCACGGTATGGACGCTGTTCGAGAGCGGTCCTCCGGCGCAGAAGGTGGACATTCTGCTCATCAGCGAGGGCTACACCGCCGCGCAGATGCCGAAGTTCCGCGCCGATGCGAAACGGCTCGTGGATGCGCTGTTTGCGGTCGAGCCCTTCAAGAGCCGGAAGAACGACTTCAACGTGCGCGGGCTGGAACTGCCATCGGCGCAGCCCGGTGTGAATCGTCCACAGGTCGGCTCGTTCCGTCGCACGCCGATCTCCGCCGAATACAACATCTTCGATTCCGAGCGATATCTGCTGACGCTCGACAATCGCGCATTCCGCGATGCGGCAGCATCGGCTCCTTACGAATTCATCGAGATCCTCGCCAACGAGCAACAGTACGGAGGCGGCGGCATCTTCAACGACCAGGCGACTACCGCCGTCGATACCGGGTTTGCGGAGTATGTATTCGTCCACGAGTTCGGGCATCACTTCGCGGCGTTGGCCGACGAGTACTACACGTCGGACGTCGCCTACGAGACCGGCGCTGCCGATCTCCCTGAGCCGTGGGAACCAAACATCACGGCGCTGAAGGATCCCAGCCGGCTCAAGTGGCGCGACCTGCTCGAGCCCGGCACTCCAATTCCCACGCCATGGGATAAGGCGGACTATGAGACTCACAGTCGCGAGACGCAGGCCAGGCGACGGGCGCTGCTGGCGAAGAAGGTCCCCGAAATTGAAGTTGACGCGCTCTTCCGCGAGCAGTTGGCGTGGGACTCGACATTCTTGTCGTCGATGAAGTTTTCGGGAAAGGTCGGCGCGTTCGAAGGGGCCGGCTACGAAGCGAAGGGACTCTACCGTCCCGAGGCCGACTGCATCATGTTCACCCGCGATCCCGTCGGCTTCTGCCGCGTGTGCCGCCGCGCGATTGGTCGGATCATCGATCAGTACGCGCGACCTTGAGATGGCACGTCCTTTCGGACGTGCCATCTCCTCCTGACGATCTAGATAAGAGGGGCTCATCATCCGCTTCTCTAGATTAGCTAGATGAGAGGAGCGCCGATGGCGCCTGCCGACCAGACCAGCGCGCTCGTACAAGGCACGCTGGACATGCTGATCCTGAAAACGCTGGCTCTCGAGCCGATCACGGCTACGGCATCGGCATGCGCCTCGAGCAGATCAGCCACGGTACCTTCCAGGTCAACGCCGGCTCGCCGAAGCGACGCGGGAATGGGAGGCACAGGCTGCGGCGATCACGCGCATCATGCGCGCGACCTCGGATAAGCCTGATGTCGTTGGGGTGCATCGCCCGAGTTCTTTGGCGTCGACGTAGGCCGCGCCTTCGTTATCGCATTGCCACTCGGCGCCGCCGCGATCGTCGGCACAACGAAAAGGACTTGGGAACGCCGGCCCGCCGCTCCGCGACGATCGAGCCAATGCCGGTACTGCGCAACGAGTAGCGTATACTCGCAACACCCTTAATGTTTTTACGCGGTCAGGTTATCGGTAAGTACCGCATTCTGTCTTCCCTAGGCAGCGGTGGCTTTGGGACGGTTTACCTCGCCGAGGACACCTGGATCGACAAGAAGGTCGCCCTCAAAGTTCCGCATAAACAGAACCTCAACTTCAACGACATGATCAAGGAGCCTCGGCTCCTCGCCTCGATGAGTCACCCGAACATCGTCACGGTGCTCACCGCGGAGAAAGAGGACGGCGTCTTCTTCATCGTGATGGAGTACGTGCAGGGCGAGACGCTCGAGCACATCATCATGCGCGACGGCGCGCTCGAATTGACGCGAGCGCTCGACTTCAGCTGCCAGATCTGCAATGCCGTCGATCACGCGCACCGCGCCGGCATCCTTCATCGCGACCTGCGGCCCGGCAACATGCTGGTATCGGAGAACGGCATTCTGAAGGTCACCGACTTCGGCACATCGCGCTTTCTCGAGATCGCTGCGCATGGCACGACCGTGATCGGCAGCCCGCCGTACATGGCGCCCGAGCAGTTTCACGGCAAGGCGGTCTTTTCCAGCGACGTCTACTCGGTCGGCGTGACGATGTATCAGATGCTGACCGGATCGCTGCCGTACGACACGCCAACGCCGGCCGATCTGGCGCGGCTCTCGCGCGGCGACCTGGTCACAGCGCCGCGCGTGAAGAATCCAAAGATTCCGAAGGCGATCAGCGACATCGTCCTGCGCGCACTCGCACCGGACCCGACGGCCCGTTATCAACGCGCCGCGGACGTGCTGAACGACATTCTTGCGTTTCGTGACACACCTGCTCGCCCGATGCGACGCGCCAGATCCGCTGGCGTCGCCACCGCAGACGACCACGTCTCGGAAATTCAATCGCGCCTCAAAGCGAGAGAGACGCCACAGGCGAGCTTTTGCTGGCACTGTCGTAAGCCGCTGCAGGCGCGAACGGCAAAATGTCCGTTCTGCGGAGAGAACCAATAATTCCGAGTTCGATGTTCCGGGTTCCAGGTTCAGCTGAACCCTGAATCCGAACCTGAACACCTGGAACAAGGAACCCGGAACAGGTTCATAATCGCTCCGTGCAGATTCTGCTGCTCTCGATGCCCGACTCCTTCGAGCACACACCGACGCTCGCCGTGCGGATGCCGAACGGCGCGCTGGTGTCGCTGGCCGGCAACGTAGACGCTCATCACCGGGTCGCGATCGCCGATCTCGTCCTTGCGCAGTCCTCGGTGCAGCCGACGGTCACACGTCTGATGCAGGAGCTGAAACCGGAACTCGTCGGGCTCTCGGTGATGACCTTCCAGCGCAGTACCGCGCGACGGATCATCTCGCTGGTGAAGTCGATCAATCCGTACGCGAAGGTTGTCGTTGGCGGCTACGATCCATCCCTCGCGCCTGAAGCCTGGACCCATCCCGCGCTGGGCGTGGATTTCATCGTTCGCGGCGAAGGCGACCTCACGTTTCGTGAGTTGGTGCGGGCGCTCGAGGACCAGCGGCCGCTGACGAGCGTGGACGGACTGTGGTTCCGCACCTCAGCGGGCATACAGCGTAATCTGCCGCGATCGGTAACAACGTTGGCACGCGGCGAGATCAAGCCACCGCGTCGCGACGGACGGGTGCTGTCCGGCTACACCTACATGGGCCGGCCGATCGACGTCATCGAGACCTCGCGCGGCTGCACGTTCGACTGCAGCTTCTGCTCGATCATCGAGATGCGCGGCCGCAACTTTCATCGGCTGCCGATCGAGCGCGTGATCGCCGACATCCGTGACGCCCGAGAGCGCGGCGCCCGCGCGATCTTCATCGTTGACGACAACATCACCATCGACGTCCCGCGCTTCGAAGCGCTCTGCCGGGCGATTGTCGATGCCGGTCTCGACGACATCCACTATCTCGTACAGGCGATGACGGCCTCGATCGCGCAGCACGGCGAGACGCTCGCACCGCTGATGCGGCGCGCCGGCTTCCGCTATGTTTTCCTTGGGATCGAGAACATCCTCGAAGACGACCTGGCATTTCTCAAAGCGGCTGCCAAGAACACCCGGCGAGGCAACGACGCGGGCCGTCAGAACGGGGAAGGCCGTCAGAACACGACGATGGCGGCGATCGAGGTGCTGCATCGTCACGGCATGTTCGTCGTCGGCGGCCTCATCGTCGGCAACCCGGACGATACGCGTGCGGCGATCGACGCGAACCTGACGTTTGCAAAGAAGTACGTCGACTGGCCCTACATTCAACACCCGACGCCATATCCAGGTACGCCGATGACGAAGGACTTCCGCGACCGCGGCCTGATCGTCAACACGCGCGTGGACGAGTACGACGGCACGTCTGCGGTGACGCGCAGCGAGCACCTCGATGCCGAGGAAATCGAGTACCTGCGATGGCGCGCCGATCGGTGGATGAAGGTCCGGCACATGCCGGCGGCGATGCGGCTTTATCCCGGCTTCGTGATCAAGAACGCGCGCCAGATGTGGGCTCACACATTCCGTGGCACGACCTGGCGATCGCTGCTCGGCCTGGAGAGCACACGGGCGGCGTTTCGACGTTACAAGCAAATCCGTGCACGCGAGCGCGCCTATCTGGACTGGCCAGACCCTGCTCCATCCGACCCCGATGTCCTGCTGACATTGGGCATTTCACGGAAAGATGTGTACGATGGATCAAAGGAGCAGGTGATATGTCTTTCCCGGGGACCGGCAAGATCTGGATGAACGGTACGCTCGTGGACTGGGCTGACGCCAAGATCCACGTTGCGTCCCATGTGGTCCACTACGGGAGCGCGGTCTTTGAGGGCGCGCGCTGCTACGACACCAAGCAGGGTCCGGCGTGCTTCCGCCTGGACGCCCACATGCGCCGGCTGCTCGACTCGGCTCGCATCTATCGGATGGAGTCGCCCTACGATCAGCAGACATTGACCGACGCCGTGCTCGACGTGATCCGCGTCAACAAGTTCCAGGCCTGCTACATCCGGCCGATCGTCTATCGCGGCTACGACTCGCTGGGTGTGAACCCATATCCATGCCCGGTTGACGTGGCGATCATGCTGTGGGAATGGGGCGCCTACTTCACGAAGGAAGCCATCGAGGAAGGCCTCGACGTGAAGATCTCGACGTGGGCGAGAAACGCGCCGAACACCACGCCAGCGATGGCGAAGAGCGTGGCCAACTACGCGAACGCGCAGTTGATCAAGATGGAAGCGATCGCCGACGGCTACGCCGAAGGCATCGCGCTCGACACGCAGGGCAACCTGAGCGAAGGCAGCGGTCAGAACATCTTCATCGTGCGCGAAAATGTCATCCACACGCCGCCGATCGGGAATTCGGTGCTGTCGGGCATCACTCGCGACTCGGTGGTGACGATCGCCCGCGAAATGGGGTTTGAGGTCCGCGAGCAGACCCTGCCACGTGAAATGCTGTATATCGCCGACGAGGTCTTCTTCGTGGGGACCGCCGTGGAGGTGACTCCCATCCGGTCGGTCGACCGAATAACGGTCGGCCGAGGCCGTCGCGGTCCCGTCACCGAGGCGATTCAGCAGAAATTCTTCCAGATCGTGAAGGGTGAGACAGCCGACACTCACGGCTGGCTCCAGCCGGTCTACTCCCGGGAGACGGCTACAACCCAAGCCTAGATCGACCGATATTCAGGGGGCCATGCACGTCAATGACCTCCTGAAAACTGCTGTCGAAAACGGCGCCTCTGACCTCCACATCAAGGTCGGCACGTATCCAATGATGCGGGTCCGCGGGACCCTCGTCCCGGCCACCGAAGAAAAGCGGCTCGACGCCGACGATCTGGTCGCGATGGCGGCCGCTGTCCTTCCCGCCGGCCACCGGGAGAAGTTCAAGGAGAACCACGAGATCGACCTGGCCTACAGCGTGGCGGGGCTTGGCCGGTTCCGCTGCAACTGCTTCCAGCAGCGCAACACGATCGGCATGATCTTCCGCGTCATCCCGATGCGCATCTCGTCGATCGACGACCTGATGCTGCCAAAGGTGCTGAAAAAAATCGCCGAGGAGGAACGCGGACTGGTCGTCGTGACCGGTACCACGGGCAGCGGCAAGAGCACAACGCTCGCGGCGATGGTGGACGAGATCAACTCCACCCGCACATCGCACATCATGACGATTGAGGACCCGATCGAATATCTCCATCGGGACAACCGCTCCATCATCAATCAGCGTGAAATCGGTGTGGACACGAACTCGTTCGCGCAGGCGCTGCGCAGCGCGCTTCGTCAGGATCCCGACGTCATCCTCGTCGGCGAGATGCGCGATCACGAAACAATCCAGACGGCGCTCACCGCCGCCGAAACCGGCCACCTCGTATTCTCCACTCTGCATACCCTGGACGCGACCGAGACGATCAACCGCATCATCGCCGTGTTCCCGCCGCACCAGCAGAAACAGATCCGCATCCAGCTCGCGAGCGTGCTGAAATCGGTCGTCTCGCAGCGCCTGATCCCGCGTGCAGACGGAAAGGGCCGCGTGCCCGCCGTCGAGGTCCTCATCAGCACCGCGTACATTCGCGACGCGATTCTCGACAAGGAAAAGTCTCACCTGATCCACGGGGCGATTGCGCAGGGCACGTCGCAGTACGGGATGCAGACCTTCGATCAGTCCGTGTTCAGCCTTTATGAGTCAGGCCTCGTTTCGTATGAAGAGGCACTGCGCTGGGCGTCGAACGTGGACGAATTCAAACTCAAGGTGCAGGGCATCCACACCACCGCCGACATGGCCCGCGAGCAGATGGCCAGGGTCGGTCAGAGCACCGGCGGCAAATCACCGGAGATTACGCGCTTCGGCGGGTGATCTGCGCGTCGCAGCCCGCTGCTCAGGCGAACGCTTCAGTCAAAACGGGCAGTTCGGCGGAGCGTCTGCGTCGATGCGCCGGCCTGCTCCTGCCGGAATCAGCTGGACGGTGATCGTTCTCGCGTCCACCAGCCCTTCGTTGCGTAGCAGATGCACGTGGTCGCCTCCGGAGTCCACGAACCCCTGTCCGACGGTGTACAGATGAGGCGTGCACGACGGATCGTCGGCCTCGTAGGCCGTCACAGTTCCGGCCGTAACGGTGATCAGACTGTGGCCGGGGTGTGTATGCCATCCGCTCGACCCTCCTGGCGTCCAGAGATTGCTCTGAACGTACAGATCAGAGGGCCCCTTCGTTTTCTGCAACGACAGCCACAGGTTCTTGCCCCGGTGCTCGTTCACCGGAGCCGTTTCCGGGAAGAACGACAGGTTGTTGACATCGATATCATCGAAGCGACCGACTGCAACAGTCGTGCTGGTGAACCCAACCGCAGGAGTCGCCCAGACGGTGGCGACGTAACCAGTCACGCTCACGACGAGCGCACCGACACCGAACATCCAAATCAATTTTGCCCGCATCGTGCCCTCCTTTTGATGCGCTCCTCACAGGAGCCGCTCGAGGACGATAAGGAGTGGCACGGCGCCGGGCAACGGACATTGAGCGGCGTTCCCGCGAATCTGCGGCATCGCCGTAGAATGTCGTCGTTTGTCGCACCCATATGGTCGACCGCACACCGGAAGATCGCCTGGAATCGTGGAAAGAGATCGCCGCCTACATGCGCCGGGACGTCAAAACGGTGCAACGCTGGGAGAAGCGAGAAGGGATGCCGGTGCACCGGCATCTTCACGACAAGATGGGTTCGGTGTACGCGTTTCGGACCGAGCTGGATGCATGGACCAGCCATCGACGCCCAACGACGCCGCACGAGGCTTCTATTCGGGAGGCGCAACCGCATTTCGCGCAGCGCTCACGATGGCTGTGGGCGCTCGCGGCGGTCGGAACAGTTCTCGTCGCGGGGGTGGTCATATCAGTGATGTGGGCCCGCCGTGACCGGGCCAACCCACTCGAGAATGCCCATTTCCTGCAGCTGACCGACTTCGACGGGATCGAGCAGGCAGCAACCATTTCCCGCGACGGCAAGCTTGCCGCGTTCCTCTCTGATCGCGACGGCCGGATGGATGTCTGGGTCACACAGGTCGGCTCGGGGGACTCGCACAATTTGACCCAGGGGGCTGCACGCGATGTCGTGAACCCGTCCATTCGCGCCCTCGGCTTTTCACCCGATGGAACACTCGTCACCTTCTGGGCACGCCGCCTGGACGCATCTCAGCATTCGGAGACCAGCGTGTGGGGAGTACCCATCCTCGGCGGATCGCCGCGCGTGTATCTGGATGGCGTCGCCGAATACGACTGGACTGACGACGGGAAGCGCCTCGTCTATCACACGTCTGGAGACGGTGATCCCACCTTCATACGAGAGGCGGCCGGCAAATCCGAAGCAAGCCATCTTTTCTCGGCGCCCACAGGACTCCATAGTCATTTCCCGTTGTGGTCGCCGGACCGCGCATTTATTTACTTCGTCCAAGGATCGGTGCCGGACCGCATGGACATCTGGCGTATCACACCAACTGGTGGGACGCCTGCACGGATGACCAATCACGATGCGGTCGTGAGCTATCCGGTTTTCTTGGATGCGCGAACGCTCTTGTATCTCGCTACCGATCGAGACGGCTCGGGTCCGTGGATCTACAGTATGGACATCGAGCGGCGCGTCCCGCGGCGGGCCGTATCTGGCATCGAGAGATACACCTCACTTGCTGCAAGCGACGATGGACGTCGCCTGGTGGCGACAGTGGCAAGTCCAAAGGGCACTCTGTGGCGGGTGCCGATCGGTAACGAGCCGGCGGACGCAGTGGCCGCTCGTCCTATCCCGCTGACGACTGGCAGCGGCTCGTCGCCTCGAATCGGACACGGGTTCCTGCTCTACGTCTCGTCCAAGGGCACCACCGACAGCATCTGGAAACTGCAGGACGGCAGAACCAGCGAATTATGGAGCTCGCCCGAGATGCGCGTCACAGGAGGGCCCGTCATTGCGCGGAGCGGACAGCCCATTGCATTTTCTACGCGGCGCCGTGACGGACAGACGTGGCTGTGGGTGGTCAACACCGATGGCACGAGCGCCCGCACTCTGGCGACAACCCTCGAACTGCAGGGCGCGCCTGCCTGGGCACCCGATGGACGTTCGCTCACCGTCGCCGCCATCGTAGACGGCGCACCCCGTCTGTTCAGCGTCCCCGTTGACGGCAGTTCCCCGGCGAGGCTGGCGCGTGAATATTCGGTCGATCCAGCCTGGACGCCCGATGGCGCCATTGTGGTCTTTTCGGGCGCCGATGTCGGCACCACTTTTCCGGTGAAAGCGATCACTGCGGCCGGCGATCCTCACCCGATGCCTCAAATGACACTCACACGCGGCGCCAGACGGGTCGTGTTCCTCCCAAACGGACGGTCGCTCGTGGTGATGCGGGGAGAACTGCGTCATAAGGATCTGTGGGCAATCGATCTCGACACGGGCACCGAACGGCAACTGACCGATTTCGCGCCCGGCTTCGACATTCGTGATTTCGACATCGAGCCAGACGGTCGCGAAATCGTAGTCGAACAGGTACAAGAGCGTTCGGACATCGTCCTGATCGAGCGCGCCCGATGACGTACTCGCGCTTGATTACATACACTGAGCTGGTGTCCACCGACACGTATACTGCCGCACTGCGCATGCTCGCGCGGCGCGAGCTGTCCGAGGCGCAGATTCGCCAGCGCCTGGCCAGGCGCGGCGAGAGCCAGGAATCAATCGACGATGCCGTTGTCCGCCTCAAATCCGAGCGCAGCATCGACGACGAACGCGTCGCTGGCGCGATTGCGAGAACGCAAGCCGCTGGGCGCAAACGAGGACGACGACGCGTGTTGCGGCAGATCGAGGCGGCGGGCATCGACAAGTCGATCGCGTCGAGAGCGGTTGACCAGGTGTTCCAGGACCTCGATCCCGATGCGCTGCTCTCCGCGTCGCTGGAGAAGCGGCTGCGCGGCCGCGACCGTATCGCCGACGATCGCGAGTTCCAGCGTCTCTTCCGCTACCTGAGCGCCCAGGGCTTCGACAGCGACCGCATCCTCGCCCACCTGCGGCGACTCCAGTAGGGCACGTCCTTTTGGACGTGCCGATCCCGGACCTACAATAGAGACAATGACCTCAAAGGAGATTCGCGCCTCTTTTCTCGAGTACTTCGAGCGGAACGGGCATCGCATCGTCGCCAGCTCTCCGCTCGTGCCCCACGACGACCCAACGCTGCTCTTCACCAACGCCGGGATGAACCAGTTCAAGGACGTCTTCCTGGGGAAGGAGACTCGCGACTACAAGCGAGCGACGACAGTGCAGAAGTGCATGCGCGTCAGCGGCAAACACAACGACCTCGATAACGTAGGGCCGTCGTTCCGCCACCAGACATTCTTCGAAATGCTGGGCAACTTCTCATTCGGCGACTACTTCAAGCGCGAAGCGATCCCGTTTGCGTGGACGCTGCTCACCGAGGAATGGCAGCTGCAGAAAGAGCGGTTGTTCGCCACGGTGTTCAAGGGCGAGGCTGGCATCCCACGTGACAGTGAAGCGTACGACCTCTGGCGCAGATATCTCCCGGCCGACCATATCGGCGAGCTCGGGTCGGATGACAACTTCTGGCAGCCGGGCGACACCGGCCCATGCGGACGGTCTTCGGAGATCTACTACTACCGCGGCGCGGACATGCCGTGCCTCGAGGAAGCCGGCGGCAGAACCTGTCGCGGCATGGAGTGCAGCTGCGACCGCTACGTCGAGATCTGGAACAACGTATTCATGGAGTTCGACCGCCAGCAGGACGGCACGCTCAACCCGCTGCCTGCGCCGTCGGTGGACACGGGAATGGGTCTCGAGCGTGCCACCGCGGTCCTGCAAGGGAAGCTGTCCAACTACGAGACCGACGCCTTCACTCCCCTGCTCGGCGCAATCGGAAGACACGCCGGAACGACACACCACGGCACCATGTCGGAGACGGACGTGTCGATGCGGGTGGTGGCGGATCACATGCGCGCGATGACCTTCCTCATCGCCGACGGTGTCGTACCGTCGAACGAGCACCGCGGATACGTGCTGCGCAAGATCATGCGGCGCGCGATGCGCCACGGGAAGCACCTCGGCATGAAGCAGCCGTTTCTCTACACGCTGGTGGACACGCTCGTTCGCGAGTACGGCGACGCGTACCCCGAGCTGCGCCCCGGACGCGAGGCCATTATTCAGGTCGTCCGGAGTGAAGAGGATCGCTTCGATGCAGTGCTGACCGGCGGGCTGCCTCGCCTCGAAGAGGCCCTCGAACGCGCCATGTCATCGGGGGGCGTACTCCCCGGTGAGGTCGCGTTCCGTCTCTACGACACGCATGGGTTGCCCATCGACTTCATCGAAGACACGGTCCAAGCCCGAGGCCTCAGGTTCGACAAAGACGCCTTCGAGCGCGCCATGGAAGGTCAGCGCGAGAAGGCACGAGCGAAGAGCACGTTCAAGGGTAGCGCCTGGCAGGACACGGCGTGGGCGGCCGGCGACGCGCTTCGGCAGGAACTCGAACGTGTCGGCGATAACGTCTTCCGCGGCTACGAATCCACCGAGGTCAACACGCAGGTGATCGGTGTGTTCGACAGCAACCGGCACGAGGCCGAGTCCCTCGCGTCAGGACAGAACGGTTTTGTTGCGCTATCCGCGACGCCGTTCTATCTCGAAGCCGGCGGACAGGTCTCGGACGAGGGCACCATCACCAGCCCGCAGGGCGAAGCGCAGGTGACTGGCCTCGTCCGGGCGGCCGGATGGCCCAGGCTACATGCGGTGACGGTGAGGAGCGGCACGATCACGCGGCGCGACCTCGTGACGGCCGCCGTCGCCAGCGCCGTGCGTGACGCGACCCGGCGCAATCACACTGCGACGCACCTGCTGCACGCGGCGCTGCGCACCGTGCTCGGCCCGCACGTGAAGCAGGCGGGGTCCCTCGTGGCACCAGACCGCCTGCGCTTCGACTTCGTCCACTTCAGTGCAGTGACGCGCGAACAGCAGCTCGACATCGAGCGCATCGTCAACGAGCAGGTGCTGAAGAACACGCCGGTGCAGACGGACGTGAAGAACACGCAGGAGGCGATCGCCGCAGGCGCGATGGCGCTCTTTGGTGAGAAGTACGGCGACAAGGTACGCGTCGTGTCGATTCCTGGCTTCAGTCAGGAGCTGTGCGGCGGCACGCACGTACGCGCGACGGGTGACATCGGCCTGTTCGTCATCGTGTCGGAAGGCGGCGTGGCGGCAGGCGTACGGCGCATTGAGGCGATCACCGGGCTTGAATCGCTGAGAGCGTTCCAGCGCGATCGCGACGAACTGTTGCAGTCGGCCGCGGCGCTAAATGCCCGGCCGGGTGATCTGGGTGTACGCATCGAGTCGCTGCAGGAAGAGAACAAACGGCTTGGCCGCGAACTGCAGCAGGCGAAGATGAAGGCCGCACTGTCAGGCGGTTCCGGGTCCGGCAGCATGCAGCCTGAGGTCGTCGATGTGGCAGGCGTGAAGCTTGTCGCACGCGAGGTAACAGGCCTGGACAAAGATGGATTGCGTGCGCTGGTCGATCAGCATCGAGATCAGATCAAGAGCGGCGTGGTTGTTCTCGCATCACCATCGGACGGCAAAGTCTCGATCGTCGTCGGCGTCACGCCGGATCTGACGAAGAAGGTTCCGGCGGGTCAGGTCGTCAAGCAGCTCGCGCCAATCGTTGGCGGTGGCGGTGGTGGCAGGCCCGACTTCGCAGAAGCGGGTGGCAAGGACGCGTCGAAGATTGGCGAGATGCTCGCGGCGAGTCGAGGGGTTATCGAGAAGATGATGTCTGCTTAGCGGCAGCGTTCACTGGCCCACGACACACAGAGGCACCGAGGCGCAGAGGAGCTCACTGATGAAGACATTTGGAATCGTGGCCCTGGTTCTCACGATGGTTATCTGCGTGGCAGCCGACGGTGTGCCGACCGTCGTCACCTACGTGCCCAACAGCAAAGTGACCGAGGTGATGACGAAGGGTGGAGAGATCGTCAACGACAAGGGCCTCGTGATCCTCGCCAATCGTCGCGGCGCAGGCGAGGTCGAGGTCCACGACAAGACGAACCACATCTTCATCATCGTCGAGGGAGAGGCGACGTTCGTCACCGGCGGCACGCTCGTCGGTGCGAAGAACACCGCGCCCGGCCAGATTCGGGCTGCGAATCTCAACGGCGGCCAGACGCATCAGTTGAAGAAGGGCGACGTCATCACCATTCCGGCGAAGACGCCGCACTGGTGGAAAGAGGTCTCGACCAACACGATCGCGTATTACGCGATCAACACCGAACCGTAGCGATGAGAATCCTGGCGCTCGCCTCGCTCGCGCTGCTCGCGGGCGCGACGCTGTCTGCACAGTTGATCGATATCGGCCCGGCGCCGGGCCGTCTCATTGACGTCAGCGGACGCAAGCTGCATGTCCACTGCACCGGCCGGTCCGAAACGGGCCCTACCGTCATCCTCGAGGCCGGCGCAAGCTCATTCGCGATCGATTGGGCGCTCGTGCAGCCGGAGATCGCTCGAAGCTCCCGCGTCTGCTCGTACGATCGCGCCGGCTCGGGCTGGAGCGATCCGCGCATCGATGTGGAAACGCCGGCGCGGATCGTCACCGATTTGCATGTGGCGCTCGGCGCGGCCGGCGAGAAGCCGCCGTACGTGATGGTAGGGGCGTCAGCCGGCGGCCTCTACGTGCGTCTGTATCAGCTGGACTATCCGACCGAAGTGATTGGCCTGGTGCTCGTCGACCCGTCCAGTGAAGATCGGCTGTTCACGATGTATCAGCAGCGCGCTGTTCCGATCGCCTCGTTGACCGCGGAGCAGCTGTCGTCAACGCTCCCGACAGAGGCCGTGCCGATCCCTTCTCGCGCACCACAGACCGGGACACCGTTCGATCGCCTGGCTCAGGATCTCTATCAATTGCGAATCACGTTCGATCAGCGGCTCATCGCGTCGATACCGCCCAGGCTCAGTGCGGCGATCGTACGGGAGTCAGCGGAAGGTCAGCGCGCGGCGTTGGCGCGTCTGCTCGCGAGCCGCATGCGTGACGACAACCCGATGCGGAGTGTGCCGGTAATCGTGCTCACGCGAGGACAGAACATGGGACAGGGCCTCGCCGAGGTCCATGCCGGACTGGCTCGCCTCTCGACCAATTCCCGGCATGAGGTCGTGCCGACGGCGGGGCACGAGATTCACCTGTTCACGCCATCGGTCGTCGTGCGGGCGATCGAAGATGTCGCTGTGGCCGCTCGAGAGCGGCGGCCACTCGTGGTACGCCCGTGATGAAGGTTTACTCGATCGGCTTCTCAGCGATGTGATCGAACACGAGCACCGGCATCGGCCGTTTCTGCAATTCAAGCTTCAGTCCCAATTGCCGGTCGAGCGCCTCGGGCAGCGACAGCGCGCCGTTCGGTTCCGACGCCGCAAGCGCGCCACCTCCTGCAACCGGGCCAACGTCTCCCCCTCTGCCGGCGCCGCCCTGTACAACCCCAATCGGGCTGAAGTTGACCGTAAATGTGAAGCCGCCCTCGAGCCTCGTCGCATCGACCGCCGGCACGCGCACGTAACCGTTGGCGAGGTTCTGCAGTCGTTCCGCGAACTGCGCCATCGTCATGTTCTGACACGTAATGAGCCGAGACAGGATTGGATTG
>DAINQP010000123.1:0-18006 GCA_036742665.1 Vicinamibacterales bacterium
TCGGATTCGGCAGCCCGCGCTACGACTTCTACGGCGGCGATCGCAAGGGCAACAATCTGTTCGCCAACTCGCTCGTCGCGATCGACGCGCGCACCGGCAAGCGGCTCTGGCATCAGCAGCTCATTCACCACGATCTCTGGGACTGGGACATTCCGCAGTCGGCCAAGCTGCTGACCATTCGTCAGAACGGCAAGCCCCGGCAGGTCGTCGCGCAGGCGACGAAGCAGGGGTTCCTCTACGTCTTCGATCGAAAGACGGGCCAGCCAATCTGGCCGATCGTCGAGCGGCCGGTTCCTCAGACCGACGTCCCTGGTGAGTGGTCGTCTCCAACGCAACCCTTCCCGACGAAGCCGGCGCCGTTCGCCAGGCAGTCGTTCACCGAAAAGGATATCAACCCGTACTTGCCGAAGGAGGCGCAGGACGAAGTGCGCGCGCGGCTGCGGTCGTACCGCAACGAGGGGATGTTTACTCCCCCGAGCTTCGAAGGCTCAGTGTCGATGCCGGGGCACAACGGCGGCGCCAACTTCGGCACCAGCGCAGTCGATCCCGATCGAGGCGAGTTCTATGTCGTCCACAAGTCGTTGCCGACGATCCTCCGTATCACCATGCCCGCGGAGCCCGGCGGGGCCGGAACTGGCGCGCGCGGCAGCGGTGGTGGTGGCGGGGGTCGTGGCGGCGGCAATGCGATCGTCACGCGGGAAGAGAAGGCGGAGCTGATGGCGAAGGCCAAAGAGCTCGTCGACGCGGCCAAGGGCGGCCAGGTCCAATTTCAATCGCCGGTGAGCTTCATGCAAATCAACTTCGCTGGCGGTGCGATGACCGCGGCGGCACCGCCATGGTCGGAGATGGTGAAGTACGACCTCAACACCGGCGACATCGTGTGGCGGATCCCGACGGGCGTTCAGGAAGCGCCGCCCGAGTACAACATCCCGAACAACACCGGCGTGCAGTTTCCGAGGAACGCACCGCTGGTGACGGCTGGCGGATTGATCTTCCTCGCCATAGGTCCGGAGCGAAAAGTGCACGCCTACGAGCGCGCCACGGGGAAGGAACTGTGGCAGCACAGTCTGCCGAACGGCGCCGAGGGC
This sequence comes from Vicinamibacterales bacterium, assembly GCA_036742665.1. GTDB lineage: Bacteria > Acidobacteriota > Vicinamibacteria > Vicinamibacterales > UBA2999 > Gp6-AA40. The sequence goes on from DAINQP010000123.1 coordinate 1,089, forward strand.
ATGCCGGCCACCTATCACGTAAACGGGCGGCAATTCGTCGTGCTACCCGTGGCACAGGCGAACGGTACATTCCCCGCGATATTCGGCAACCCGGGGCAGGCCGGCCCACCCGGAGGCGCCGGCGCCCGTCAAGGTCGCGGCGGCGGCGGACCGGCGTTGCCAAGCGCGTATATCGCGTTCGCTTTGCCACAATAGCGCGACGAGGCCCCCGTGATTGGCGCGCCTCGTCGGGCAACCAATTGGTTGGCTTGTCCGTCTATGTGCCTTGAGCGTATAGTTGCGCGGCACTCATGGACAAATTCAGGCCTGAATTCTTTCTTCCCCTGACCCCCGTCGCCTTCGAGATCATGCTGGCGCTGGCCGACAGTGAGCGGCACGGTTATTCCATCCTGCAAGAGGTGGAAACACGGTCCGGCGGGGCTGTGTCCTTGCACGCAGGCACGCTCTATCGTGCCTTGGCGCGACTGCTCGAGAGCGAGCTCATCGAAGAGCTGAAGTCTCCCGATCCGAAGAACGATGACGAGCGGCGGCGCTACTATCGGCTCACCTCGCGCGGCATTGCCGTCGCCAGGGCGGAGGTCGGACGACTCCAGGGACAGCTGGCGGCGGCGCGCAGCCGGCGGTTGCTGAAGGCAAAGGCGTGAGGAACGTCCTTTTTTCGATCGCGCTCCTCGCCTACCCGCGAGCATTCCGCAAGAGATTCGGTGCGGAGATGCGCGATGAGTTCGACCGCTCACGGCGCGGATTTCCTTCGTTACTGAAACACGTCACCAACGGATTACAAGAACGCGGCGCCGCCCTCACACGCTGGGCCTATTTCCCCGCTTCGACTCCGCATCTGTACGAATCATCTGGAAGACACGCGATGTTCTGGGATGTGTTGCGCGGCGATATCCGGCACACGATGCGACTCGCGATCAAGACACCCCTGTTCACCACACTGACGATCCTGACGCTGGCGCTCGGCATCGGCGCCACCACGGCGATCTTCGCCCTCGTCTACGGCGTGCTGCTGCGATCGTTGCCGTATCGTGATGATGCGCGGCTGGTGAACGTGTGGAGCTTCAACACGAAGGAGAACCGGTCGCGCAATCCGTTGTCGCCAGCGAACTTCCTCGACTTCCAGAAGATGAACACGACGCTCGACGGCCTCGAGGGCTACTTCACCATCGTCACGCCGATGCAGATGGTGAGCGAGAGCGGCGCGGAGATCGCGTACTCGCTGTTCGTGACGCCGAACATGTTCAACCTGCTCGGTCGCTCGGCGCAGGTCGGACGCGTCTTCGGCGTGAACGAGCAGGCACCGGTCGCCATGTTGAGCGATGGCTATTGGCGCCGCCGCTTCGGCGCCGATCCGAACATCATCGGCAAGACACTCGCGTTGAGCAGCTACCAATTCCAGGTCGTCGGCGTGATGCCGCCCGACTTCGTCTTCCCCTATCCAGGAATGCTTCGCCCCAGCGGATTCACGCGGGTGTCCGGCATTGATATTTGGCTGCCGATCAGCTTCTCCGGTCCGACCGCAGTCGCGAACCGGATGCTGACGCCGAACGGTCAGATCGTCCGCGGCGCCCATTGGTGGGGGGCGATCGGCCGCATGAAACCCGGTGTGACGCGGCAGCGGGTCGAAACCGACATGAAGACGGTCGCGGCACGGCTCGAGCAGTCATACCCGGCGACGAACACAGGCTGGAGCGCGACCGTGGTGCCGTCGATCGATCAGTCAGTCGGCACGATCAGGCCGGCGCTATTGATCCTGATGACCGGGATCGCGTTCGTGCTCGTGATGGCGTGCGTCAACGTCACCAATCTTCTGCTCGCTCGCAGCATCGCGCGCGAGAAGGAGCTGGCCACGCGTGCCGCACTCGGCGCCGCGCGATCGCGCATTGCACAGCAGCTATTGACCGAGACCGTGTCGTTTGCGATCGCCGGCGGTGTGGTCGGACTGGTCGTGATGTGGTGGACGCTCCGCGGACTGATTGCGCTCGCGCCGGCCGACATTCCGCGCACGAACGAAGTGTCGATCGACTGGCGCGTGCTGTTGACGGCGGGGATCACCACGATGCTGACCGGCATTCTCGTTGGCGTGCTGCCGGCGATGAGCTCGGCCGGCATCAGTCCGCAGGCCAGCCTTCAGCATGCGAGCCGCGCCAATGTCGGCGGCTCGATGCGCCGCCGCGCGCGCGCCACGCTCGTCGTCGCCGAACTCGCGCTCGCCGTCGTGCTCACTACCGGCGCGGTCCTGCTGCTCCGCAGCTTTGTCTCGGTGACGAACGTCAATCCCGGCTTCGTCACGACCAGGCTGCTCACGTGGCAGATGAACCTGCCGGTCAACTTGACCGACAGCAACGATCGCCTTGCTTTCTACCGCGACTTCTTTGCGCGCATGGAAGCGCTGCCCGGCGTTGCATCGGTCGGCGGCACGACGCGAGTGCCGCTTGGCAGCACGTCGGTGGCGGCGACGATTCAGCGCGAGAGTGTGCCGCTGCCTGTCGCCGAGTTGCCGGAAGTTCAGTTCCAGCGCGCCATGCACAACTACTTCCAGGCAATGGGTATTCCGATCCGCCGCGGACGCTTCTTTGATCCGACCGACGGCCCGACTGCGCCGCCGGTCGCCATCATCAACGAGACGACCGCCCGCAAGCTGTTTGCGAACACGGATCCGCTTGGGCAGCACGTTCGAATCGGCTCGGCACCGAACGGCCCCTGGATGACGATCGTCGGCGTCATCGGTGATATCCGTCACCGTGGCCTTGAAGAAGAGCCGCAGCCCGAGCTGTACATCACCTCTCTTCAAAACCCACCCGTCGCTCCGTTCATCGTTCTCCGAACGACCGGCGATCCGGCACTGCTCGCAGAAACGGTTCGCGCCGAGGTCCGCCGCATCGACAAGAACATCCCGCTCTATGACATGCGCACGATGTCGACGCTGCGCTCGGATACGGTGTCGACGCGCCGATTCATCCTGCTGATCGTCGGCGCGTTCGGCGTGCTTGCGCTCGGTCTTGCGACCATTGGCGTTTACGGCGTGATGTCGCTGGTCGTGAGCGAACGCACGCGTGAAGTGGGCGTGCGGCTCGCGCTCGGCGCGGAGCCGTCGCAGTTACTGACGATGGTCGTAGGCCAGGCCACGAAGCTCGCGGCCATTGGCGTCACGATCGGCGTCGCCGGCGCAGTGGCGCTTGCGCCGCTGCTCGACAGCCAGATGTACGGCGTGGCGTCGCCCGATCCCATCACGTTCATCAGCGTGCCGGTTGCTCTGTTGCTGATCGCCGCACTCGCCGCCGCCGTGCCTGCGCGGAAAGCAATGCGGATCGATCCCCTCGCGGCGCTGCGGATCGAATAACGGGACAGTGGATGGGACAGAGAACAGTTGCTCTCTGTCCCTTGACTAGTACTTTTGGTCAGTTTTTAGTGTCGAAGCTGATTCGTGACGTTGCCCTCTTCGTACACCTCGCAATACGAGCGCTCTGCCTGGATTCCGTCGCCGCCAAAACCGCCGCCGCCCAGGCGCAGGATGCGGGTCGGCATCACGAAGGGCTGAACGAACACCTCCGGATCTTCGATCGTCATGTCGTATCGGAGTTCATTTCCAACACGCGTGAGTTTCTCGATGATATGCATGCTGCTGGAGTGGAAGAGGCCCCCGCGTCCTAACCACGTTGTATCAACGAAATTGATGGAGTCGATGACGAGCGTATCCCCTTCCCAGGTGCCTATGCTGTTCCCATAGTAATAGGCTTGGCTCGCCGTCCGCGCGTTCCGCTGTCGGCCATCCGTGGGGATGTCGCGGAATTCCGCGGCTCCGCCGCCGTAGTCGGCATTCGCTCCATAGAAGAAGATGACGTCGTTATCCGTCTGGATGATCCGCCGGGGCGTGCCGTGCCGTGGGAGTCCCAGCGGCTGACACGTCATGACCGGATCGAACTTGTTCGTCCACTGATCGAGTTCCTGAATCTTGTCCCAGTGCTCGGGTTTGTAAATGGGATGACCCATGAGGCCAAACCGCCAGGGCGAGAGCCACTCGTAGTCCACCCAGAAGTTGTCCATCGGGATGTTGCAGTTGACCTTTGACTGCGTCGGACCACAGCGGCGCGTTCCACCACCGGTGATTGGGTTATAGGGCCCACCCCAGACTCCTGACAGGTCTGGCTTCCCATCGGCCCGCCGCGGCGTTGGAACATTTGCCGCCTGCGCCGCGGGCTGGGGGTTGTTTGGCGTGATCGTCCAGTTGGGCGGCTGAACCGTCGGCTTGATTGCCGCCTTGACGCTTGCCGGAACAGGCACCACGACATACATCTGTCCGGTTTCCGTCAACGTCGTCGTGATGTCGCGGACGACGGTGCCGTTCTTCTTTTCCGTCATCCTGCCGGCGTACATGGCTTCGGCCGGATTGAGCGGATTGTTCCAGTCCTTGTAGTCGCTGTACGTGAACTCGTATGTGTTCGCGCCGTGCTTCACCACGACACTCTCGGCCATGAATTTGTCATTGAGTGTGGCGGTCGCGGTGGCCTTGGGGACGCCCGGGATCAGGTACGTCAACACCGGCTTGTTGCCTGTCCACGCGACAGACGTTTTGCCGATCGTCATCACATCGGCTGCCAGCTTTTGCGGTCTGGGGGTCATTGACGGTGGATCCGACGTCCCTGCGAATGCGGCCTTGAACGCACCCTGCGGGCCTGACCACAGGCGAATCATCCGCTCCTCGACGGCGGCCGCCATCGGAGTGGCTTTGCCCTGGCCAGGGACGAGCTCGGCACCCTGAATGTCTTCGTTCCATGCGTACGCGCCGCTGACGACTTCGATCGTGGAACAACTCTGGCCGTTGGGCCGAGTGCCGGTAATCCGGATGCGCTCACCGGACGCGCGATAGCTGATGTCGCTTCGGTACATCGTCACGTTGCAGGGCTGTCCGTTCACTTGCATGGTGCCCTTGCCCTGATAGTCGAGCGTCATGAGGACGTCGTATTCCTCACTGCTCCGCAGCATGCCCATGTACCAGGCCCAGTTGAACAGAACTGACTTCAAGTCCTTGGCACCGGGCGCCGGGGTGTAGGGCGGCGCGCCCCCTCGGCCGCCGCCGCGACCTCCGCCTTGTACGGGAGCCTGGGCGCCTGCCGGCCCTGCGCCTCGGTCTTGAGCGCTGGAGAGGGACGGCATGCCGATCATGAGCGTCGCCACGATCGCCACATACGTCCACATCAGTTTTTGTCGAGAAGCCATAGTGATCTCCCGTTCTCGGTTAGTCAGTCGCGCTACCGGTGGAGATATTCAACACGCTGCCGTCCGCCCGCGTGATCGACTTGAGGAATCCCAATGGACTCCCGTTCCGTGCCGGGATGAACTTCGCCGTCACTGGTTCGCCGCTCTTGAGCGCATTCGGGCCGACTTTGCTGATCCCCCGATCGGCGAGCGTCGTGGCCGAGCCGGTGGTGAATACCCAGTCGGTCGTCGTGCCGTCGGGGTTCTTCACCGTGATCGTCATCGATCCATGCGGATTCACGAACTTGATCGCGGTCAGCGTGCCCGCGATTTCCTTCTCCGCCTTCATGTCGTACACGCCGGCCAGGGAATGATGCGCCTGGAGCGAGGCACCAGCCCCTGCCATCAGGCACCCGGATACGACGATATATCCTAAAGCTCGTCCAATCATCTGTGCCTCCGCGAATTGTGATCGGCACCGGGTGCCACCACATAGCTACTGAAAAGAAGCCGAACTAACCGTCCGCCAGAGCCTCGCAACGCGCCGCGCGCCCGGCTCAAATCAAGGCCTGATTATAGCGGGGAGCCTACCCCGGAGAGTCCCATAAACGCCGCAGTGTTTCACTCACCGCGCAGCGGCTGGCGCTAGGGCGCGATGCTCGGAGATTTTCAATCAGGCACATAGGCGATCATCATGCTGCGGAGAGCGCCGTAGGTGAACTCTTTCGGATCGCCGAACTCGGACTGATATTCCTTGAGCGGGTTGCGCACCACGGCGTCTTCGGGTCCGAGGCCCATGTTCAGATAGCCAATCATCGTGCTGAACAGCGTCCGATACATGTCGCGATGGCGCCCGATGTCAGTGCCGGTCATCATGCGACCAGTTGCGGGAACTACACGGGTATCGGGTTTGACGATTGTCGCCAGCCGTTCGAGCGCGCGGACGCGGCCGCCCAGCCATGCGCCGTTCTTGTAGTCGAGCAGCGGCCACTCTTCCGCTGACACGACGCCGCCAGCCGCTACTAGATTCAGCTTCGGAACGTGCACGAACAGATCGCCGTCGGTGTGGGCCGCGGGCATGTAGCCATACTCGATCTGCTGACTCCCGAACTCCATAGAGCCGTCACCGCGTGTCGTCTTCGTGGGTCGGCCTTCCTTGGCGAGCGGACGTACGCGACTGGTGAAACCGATGGCGGAGTAAACCGTGCTGCTCACCATCGTCTTCGTCTTCTCGTGCGCGAAGATGACCCCGCCACTCTTCCCGACCGCTTCGTTGGCGCCGGTCTGATCGGGATGCCAGTGCGTGTTGATCAGCATCTGAACGCGACTGCTTTTCGTCGCGTTCGTGACAGCTTCAAGCAGCGCGTTCGCGCTTGCGACGCGGCCGCCATCGATCATCAAGGCGCCCTCAGGGCCGGGCAACGCGATTACGTTACCGCCGGCACCCTGGAGCAGCATCGCGCCGCCAAGATCCGTCGTCGTGATTCTCTGTTGGGCGGATAGGCGGGTGTAAACACCCGCCTCTATGAGTGCGGCCGCACTCAGATACAGAAAGACTCGTCGCGAGAGACGAGGCCGGTCCGAAAGGACCGGCCCTACGGTCCGGCTGAAGCCGGACACTACACCGGAGGTCCGGCTGATGCCGCACACTACGTCTTCAGGGCGCACTGGTGATCTGCGGCTTGTAGACCGGCTCATGAACGGTTGATTCGCCGAGCGGCCAGATGTCGTCCCAGACTCCCTGCGGCGGACCGAGCACCGGCCATACCGGATTCTTCGCCATCAGCTTCGTCGCGCCCAGCTCGCGCAGCAGCTGCGCCTCCTCCTTGTAGAGCGGCGTCTGCAGCGCCATGAATGGCATGAAGCCGCGCGACTGCGTGTAGTCGAGCGCCGTCAGGCCGTCCTGATCGACGGCGTCCATGTCGATCTTGTACGAGGCGAGCTCCTTGATGATGGTCTTGTAGCGCTTGCGAACGGCGTAGTGCAGGGCGGTGCCGCCACGGATCTCCTCAGGGTGGTTGATCAGCGCGACGACGTTGACGTCGGTGCCGGCCTTCTGCAAGAGGCGAATCAGTTCGAGCGCCTGCGGCTCGGGCGCGCGGCCGGCGAGGACGGCATGGATCGGCGTCTGGCGGTCTGCCGTGTAGACGGTGGCGTCGGCGCCATGCTCCAGCAGGAGCTTCACGACTTCGAGATCGGCGTTGACGGCGGCGCGAATCAGCGCCGTGGCGCCGCGCGTGGCCACTGCACCCCGCGCGTTCGCCGGCTTGAAGAACAACTGCATGTTGGGATCGGCGCCGCGCTCGAGAAGCAGCTTGAGGATCTCGATGCCCTTGGTCTGGTTCGGCGGATCGATGGACGCCCGTCCGCCGTCGATACGCTGGCGCAAATCGATCGCGGTTGCCAGCGGCGTCTCTCCGAAGATGTCCCACTGACTGACATCGGCGCCAGCCTGGATCAGTTGCTGCGCGACGTCCCAATTGGCATTCATGATCGCCAGGAGCAGCGGCGACACGCCATCGGGATCCGGCAGATCGATATCCGCCTTGTTCTTGAGCAGCACGTCCACGCACGCCGCGCAGTTCTCACGCGCGGCATACAGCAGCGGCGTGAATCCGCCGCTGTCGAGATTCTTGGGACGCCCTTCGGCGGTCACGTGACGCTGGTAGTTGCGATCGGTGGAAATGGCGTTGACGTCGGCGCCCTTGGCGATCAGCAATTGCATCATCGCCGGATGCCGGCGCGCTGACGCCCACATCAGCGGAGTCTGCCCGCCGAACGTTTCCTTCGCATCGACGACGGCGCCGTGATCCAGCAACAGTTGCGCGGCTTCCACGTTGCCGGTCCTCGCTACGGCGAGGAGCGCTGTCTGCCCGTCGGGATTTGGTGAATCGGCGTTCGCGCCGGCTTCGAGCAGCACCTTCAGCATCTCGGCGTTGCCGACTTCGGCGGCGAGCGTCATCGGCGACGCGCCGTACTTGTTGGCGATCGTCACGTCTGCGCCAGCGCGCAGCAAGCGCTTGGCCTCGGTCACGTCGCCGTTGTAGACCGCCCACTGCAACGGGGTGCTGCCGTCGGGGTTGCGGCGGTTGACGTCTTCTTTCTTTGTGGTCCGGCTAAAGCCCGACACTACACCACTCTTCTGTGCGTAGACAGGCGACGCCAGCGCGAGCGCAGCGGCGATGACAACGATCGTTCTCACGATCAGATTTCCGTAAAGACGCCGGTGTTGTCGGCGAACTTCTCGTAATCCTGCGACGGCACGCCCGCGCGGTTCAGCATCGTCACCAGGATGTTGGCGTGCGGTGTGTCCTGTGGGAAGTGCAGGTGCTGGTTGCCCTTCACCCCACCGCCACGACCGATCAGCGCCTGCGGCAGCGGATCGTTGTTGTGAGCGTCGCTATTCGACATGTTGCTGCCGAACAGGATCAGCGAGTTGTCGAGCACGTTGCCGTTGCCCTCGCGCATCTCGCTGAGACGTTTCACGAACTTCGCGAACACTGCGGTGTGGTAGTTCTGGATCTTCCGCAGGTTGGCGATGCGGTCCGGGAATCCGCCCCAGTGCGACGTCGGATGGAACGCTTCATGGACGTCGAGATTCGGATATGTCCGCATGCTCGCTTCCTCGACCATCTTCATCGTCGCGATCCGGGTGCGATTGGTCTGCCACGAGAGCGCGATCATCTCGAACTGGATGTCGAGGAGGCTGCCGAACTCCTCCGGCGGTCCGAGCGGCGCACCGGGTATATCGTCGCGAAGCGATTTCGCGTTGGCCTCGAGCTTCTGCACGCGGCCTTCAATTTCACGAACGGAATCGAGGTAGTCGTTCACCTTGGCGCGGTCGCCCGCATCGAGTTTGCGGTTCAGGCTGGCGGTCGCGTCGCGCACGTAGTCGAGCAGGCTGCCCGTCGTGCTCAAAATCGCTTCACGCTCTGCCGCCGTGTCGCCCTGGCCGAACATCGCGTAGAACGCCTTGCGCGGGTTGCTTTCCATCGGCAGCGGCTGCCCCGGCGTCCGGAACGAGATCATGCCGCCGGGTTCTCCGCACAGTTCCAACGACGGGAGCGACATGTCCTTGCCCAGGTGCTTCGCCGCGATCTGGTCCACCGTAATGCCCGCCCCGGTCTTCACATTACGTGAGCGCGGGCTGACGCAGTTCAACCAGGTCTCTTCGATGATGCCGTGCGGGCTGGAACTCTCGCCGCCCTTGTTCCGCAGACCGCTGACGACCGTCACGTAGTCACGGAACCGTTCGAGCGGCTGGATGATGAACGGGAAGTCGAAGTCGCGGCCCATTTTTGTCGGTTGCCACTGATCCTGCAGGGCGCCGTGCGGGAAGTAGACGAAGCCAAGACGCGTCGTCGATGCCGCGAGTGTCTGCGCGAACGCCGTCCCGGCCGGGATCATCGCATCCAGCAGCGGAAGCGCGATGGTTGCACCGGCGCCTTTGAGAACTGTGCGCCGTGACAGATGCTTTGTGGTCAGGAACGACATCACTGCACTCCTCGCTCAGGCGGGTCCGAAAGGACCCGCCCTACGTTACCTGGCTGGTTTGACGTGGGCTTCGAAGATGCGCTGCTTACCGGCGGCTTCGCCGGCGCGGCTTCGTGCTCCTCGACTTCCTTCTTGCGGAACGCATCGCTCGAGACGACGCCAAGGAGGATGGCCTTGAAACGGTAGTTGTCGGCCTTCGCCTCACGGACGATGCGGCGGACTGCCGGCATGTCGTGATAATCGAGACTGCGACCGAGCGCGTAGGTCATCAGGTTCTCGGTGAACGCCTGCACGAACTGATGATCGGGCCGCTCGACGAGCGCGCGGCGCAGATCGTCGGGCCCATTGATCGCGGTGCCATCCGGCAGCTGACCCGCAGCCTCGATCGGCGTCTGCGTGTCGGGGTCATTGGCTCGATACTGCCCCACCGCGTTGAAGTTCTCCAACGCGAACCCGAGCGGATCCATCACACCGTGACAGGCGAAGCAGGTCGCCTTCTCGCGGTGCTGTTCGAGCCGCGCTCGCAGCGTTTTTGCCGGCTGACCGCGTCTGTTCTCCGGCAATGAGGGCACCTCGAGCGGCGGGTCAGCAGGCGGCGTGCCCAACAGGCGATCGAGGATCCACGCGCCGCGCAATACCGGCGAGGTGCGATTGGGATACGCGGTCATCATCAGGATGGCGCCCTTGCCGAGCAGACCGCGACGCGCCGGGTTGTCGAGCGTCACGCGACGGAAGTTCGCGCCCTTCACTGTCTCGATGCCGTAATGCATCGCGAGCCGTTCGTTGAGGAAGGTGTAGTCGGCGGTCAGCAGGTCCATCACGCTGCTGTTGCTACGTAAAACGTCGTCAACGAACCGCCGCAGTTCTTCCTTGAACATCGCCCGCGGATCCAGCAGGCCGCTCGCGTGCGGGAACTGCGCCCGGTCCGGCGTGATCTCGTCCAGCTTCTTGATGTGGAGCCATTGGAACGCGAAGTCGTCGCTCAGCGATTTCGCGCGCGGGTCGGCCAGCATCCGCGTGACCTGCGCGGCCAGGACATCGGGCTTGCTCAGACGCGAGGCCGTCGCGAGCTTCACCAGTTCCTCGTCCGGCAGACTGCTCCAGAGGAAGAACGACAACCGCGACGCGAGTTCCAGATCGCTCAGCGTGCGAGTCGCAGCGGTGCCGACGCCCGCTTCGGCGCGATAGAGGAAATGCGGGCTCGCGAGAATCGCGCTGAGCGCATCGCGCACGCCGCCTTCGAAGCCGCCGGTCGCGGAGCCCGCCTTGTAAAACGCCATCAATGGGTTGACGTCTTCGGCGGTCACAGGACGACGGAACGCACGCCGCGCGAGATCCTCGACGATCCTGTTCGCACAGGCCGCCTCGTCGCGCGAACTCGTGGGCTTGCAAATAAAGATTTTCGAGCGGCTGGCCGATTTGCTCAAGCCAGTCACGGAGAGCGGCCCGCGAAGCTGTAACGCGTGCGCAGCCTGGATGCGCTCCTGGCCGCCTTCGAGCGCGATCGTGCGCACACGCTCGTCGCTCTCGGCAAAGCTGCGATGCACGAAGGTGATCGCCAGCTTGTGCTGCCCTTGCATGGCCTTGAAGCGGATCTTCCGCAGTCGTCCGTTGATCGCTTCGACCGCTGGATCCAGCGTTTGATCGATCGCCTTGTGGTCCGCTTCCCCCCCGATCGTCGTGCGATAGAACTCCACGCCGTCGAGCAGCGCGATCACCGTGTTCTCGAACTCCATCCGCGGCACTTCGCGCGCGAGCGCCATGTCGCCGATGGTGAGCTCGTAATCGCCGTCGGCCGGGAAGTTGTGTTCGACGATGAAGCCGCCGCGGGTGCCGAAGGGCATGCCTTCGAGCCGATGCTGCTGCCGGCCCGTGCCGGGGGCTCCCTGAGGCGGCAGCGAGATCACCATGTTGGCGACGTCGCCGTACGTCGTCGTTTCGGCAAGCGCCTTCGGGTTGCCGATCGCTTCAAGCGCGACCGCACGCGCCGCATAGATGTATTGATCGATGAAGTTCGGCGAAACCTGCAGTGCCGCGGCGTTGTTGTCGAAGTTGCCCTTGACGTTGTCGTCGGGCAGCCAGGCACTGGCGTCGATGTTGAGACCGAGGAGATCGCGGACGGCGTAACCGTACTCGCGGCGATTCAGACGGCGCAGCGCCACGCGTCCCGGATTGCTCACTGTAGACGCGCTATCGATCTTGGTCTCGAGCCATGACACGAACTCGGCGGCCGCGTGGGCATCCGGACGCTTCGCGCCAGCGGGCGGCATCAGACCGCCGCGCAGCTTGCGGATCACCTTCTCGGCAACTTCTGCGCTCTGGTCAGGCGCGTCGAGATTCAGCGAAGACAATGCGAGGCCGCCGGACTTGAGCCGGTCATTGTGGCATGCGACGCAGTACTGATTGATCAGCGCGTGTTGCTGGGACACCGAGGCTACCGCCGCGGGCTGAGCCGCAGCAGCGGGCGCGGACTGCGCCTGACCCTCGGACCAAGAGCCGCTCAACACGGCGAGGTACAGCAGGATAGCCACGGTTGCGACTGCGGTTCTCATACCTCGCCTTATTATCGTCCGGTCCGGCCGAAGTCTAGCCATCGATCCGCGACGGCAGAAGCTGGGGTATGGCCGTATGGCTCTGTCATTTATCGCGCCTGCGGCGCTTGAAGATCACGGCCGCATTCTCACTGCGGAGCAGCGCAATCGACGGTCGCACAGGATGGCTTGGCTTTTGCGATCTATTCGCCTCATGAAACGCGAAACCACCAACCATACCGCCCAGCCAGCGGTTCAGCGCGATCCCGATGAGTGGAAGACCGGCGACGAGCCGATGACCGACGCGCAGCGGTCGTACCTCGAAACGCTGTGCCGCGAGACGAATGAAGAATTCGACGACACATTGACCAAGGCCGAAGCCTCGAAGCGCATTGATGAACTGCGTGCGCGCTCGCCGAGACTCGCCGACGAGTAGAACCGCATGTCATGGGAGGTGCATAGTGCCTGAGAAAAGAAATGAATCGGACGTGTGGCCGAAGCGGGACGAGGTCAGCGACGAAGACGGTCCTCATTCGAGCCGAGCCATTCCGCACGATCGCGCGGAGGACGCACGCAGCCGAACGGGTAAACCGCGCTCGCAGGACGTCGATCCCGACAGCGCCGAATCGGCCGTCGATCGCGACGATGCAGGCAACGAGGCCTGATCGGTACGAGTACGACGAACTCGAACGCGCGGGTTCAGTCCGCGAGCGTCTGTGCCAGGCCGTCCAGAACCGCCTTCTCCTGCGGCGAGATCCGCGAGGTCAACCCGAGGAAGCCGCCCGCCGCCTCCGCTACGCTGCGCGCGCGATCGAGCGCCGACGCGCGGATCTCGTCCCGTTCGTTGGGCGAGAGCAACGGCCACAGTGCTCGCATCTGACGCGTCCACGCGTCCACGAGCTCCGCACTGGGCGGCTGGACGAGCCAGGTATTGAGCATCTGCCCGGCGACGCTGTCCGTGGTTACGCCCTGGGCGGCGGCGGCCTTCAGCACGGCGTCCCGCTCGCGCGGCTCGATCTGGCCGTCTGCCCAGGCGACGGCCGCAAGCGGCACGAGTTGCAACGCGAGCACCGTCCCGGGCTCGAGCCCGAGCGCAATGAGGTGATCGATTAATGCGTCATCGTCGACGCGCACGACCTCGCGCATCGCCGCTCGCTGCTCTTGCTGCCGTGCCCGGTCACGCAGCTGCTGCAAAAGCCGAGCATTCTCCTTGGCAAAAAATGCGTCCTCGAGCGTCTTCGCGGCGTTGTTCAAGTTGTCGCGTTCCACGTCAGTTCTCCTCGTCCCCGGCACTGCAGTGCTACAGACACGAGTCTACCGTTAAAATTCTCAACGGCGAATGCAAGGCACATCGAGCACACTCAGCCACGCGTTGACCGATTTCGTCGAACGTCATCCCAGACTCTTCGTGCTCACCGGTGCTGGCTGCTCCACCGATTCGGGCATTCCTGATTACCGCGACAGCATCGGCGAATGGAAACGCCGCCCGCCGATTCGCTACCAGGAGTTCGTTGGCAACGAGCGTGCGCGTCAGCGGTACTGGGCGAGGAGCCTCGCCGGTTTCCGCCGGATGCGGTTGGCGCGTCCGAACGACGCCCACCACGCGCTCGCGATGCTCGAGCGCCGCGGACGGATCGTTCAGCTCGTCACGCAAAACGTCGACGGCCTGCATCACGCGGCTGGCAGCGAAAACGTGATTGATCTGCACGGACGCATCGACACCGTTCGCTGCCTGGGTTGCGAACAACGAACGTCGCGTGACGAGTTACAGCGCGAACTCGAAGGACGGAATCGGTCTTTTGCCGCTCTCGATGCCGTCGAAGCGCCTGACGGAGACGCCGATCTCGAGGGCGTCGCGTTCGAGACGTTCGACGTACCTGCCTGTGATGCGTGTGGTGGACTGCTGAAGCCGGATGTCGTGTTCTTCGGCGAGAACGTACCGGCCGAACGCGTCCAGCGAGCGATGGCGCCGATTGCCTCCTCCGACGCAATGCTCGTCGTCGGATCGTCGCTGATGATCTACTCCGGATATCGCTTCGTGACAGCGGCGGCCGATGCGGGCAAACCCGTCGCTGCCATCAATCTCGGCCGGACCAGAGCCGACGACCTACTAGCGCTCAAGATTGAGGACCGCTGCTCGGACGCGCTCCGCCTGCTCACATCGTGACCGGGAGCGATGCGTCGGCATCGCTCACCAGTCGCACGAGCCGCGACAGGCATGACCAGTACAGATCCAGTAATCGCTGCAGGAAGTCGGCACGCGGCATGTGCGGCGCGTCACCAAGCAGGCGCCGCCATGCGTCATTCAACTCGCCAGTCGGTATCGGCGCTTTACTGAAGACCTCAAACGCACTCCTTCGGCAGCGCTCGACCGTCGTCGCGAGACCGCCGGTCCGCTCGCGCAAATGCGTAGACGTTTTGAGCGCCGGAGTGACCTGGTCGAGGATGTCCGTGGCCATCAGCGATCGACGTGCGTCTAGGACAAACGGGACGGCACCCGCCAGCGCCGTGACCGCGAGCGCCAGCGCGCGCGCCTCGCCATCGCGCCCGAGGCGCTCCAGCATGAGCACGCCAAGACTGATGCGGCGCGTCACCAATGTGTCGAATGGATCCAGGTATGCACGCAGCTTGTCTTGTTCCTGCAGTGCCCAATTCTGGGTTGATTGCGCTCCGGCCAGCGTCGGCTCGGCAAGCTGGAAGTGTTTGGCATCAATGGCCGGCAGGCCGGCGAGGAAAAGCTGCTCGGCACAGAATGCCAGATTCCGACGAAACTGGAACTGCTCGAAGCGGCGATAAGACTCCTCGGAAAGGCTGGATTCCTTCACCGCGGCTCGCGCTCGCGCGAGAGTTTCTCCCATGTCCACGACTCCCGCGGCAGCTTCCTCCAGCGCAATCCGCAGTGGTCGCGTGATGCTGACACGAGATGCGAACACCTCGCGAAGCGCGAGCTCCGTGCGCTGATGATCTTCGGCTCCGCGCAATGCTTCATCGTTGGCGATGAGCCGCATCTTCCCGAGCTCGATGCCAAGGTCGGATTCGTAGTGATGGCGTGTGACCGTCGCCGATAGACGATCGAAATCGCGAAAGAGGCTCGTCGCTGGCTGGTCTCCGCCGACGAGCGCACCGCTTGACGCGAACGCCTGTGCGACAGCGATGCGGTCGGCGTCGGACGGATGTGTATCGAACGTCCTTGTACGCTCGTCAACAATCTTCTGCACCTTCGCACGAACCGCGTCTGGCAGGCGGCGGCTGCATTCGGCGACGAGCTGCGGCATATCGCCGGGGATCGCCTGTTGCTCGAGCAATTGCGGGAACTGACTGTACGCGAGCTGCGAGCCGGCCGATAACTCGCGGAGTCGGACAAAGGTTCGCGCGAACGACTCGCTGCCGGCGATTTTGACTTCGTAACTGTCCGCGTCGAACTCCATCTGCCGCATCATGTAGCAGCTGACGCCGTGGCCCACCATCATCACCCCGGCCAGGGCTTGTCGCGACACCCACACCGACCCACGCGCCAGTGCCATCGGGAGGGTGACACGCCAATCACCTTCCTTCGACCATTCTTCGAGCGTGCTATCCCACGTGTCCCGCTCGTGCACGACACGATACAGCCAGAGGTTGACGCCGCGAATCAACGCGGTCATGCGCATCCCGCCGCCCTGCGCGAAGTGACCGAACTCGTGGGCGAGGACGCCGCTCAATTGACGCACCGACAGTCCGGTCACCAACGGAAGGCCGATTTTCAGGTCGAGATCGCGACCGAAGACGCCGACGGCACCGCCTTTCAGCGACGCTGACGCGTTGACCTGGCAATCCACATACACGCGTGCTGGAAATGGCGCACGTACTTGACGGCAGATTTCCCGAATGAGCGCGTGCAGAACCGGCTGTTCCTTCTCCAGTACCTGCACCGGGTCGGCGCGATGCGCCCGCCTGGCGAAGATCGGCTTGACCATGAAGAAGAGCAATATGGCGCCGACAACGGCTGGCGTGATGTACGCGAGGAACCGCCACTGCGCGCCACCCGATCCCCTGAGGCTGAGGATCCAAGTGTTCGCCGTCACGTGCCAGACGAGGAACCACGTGACGAGGGCGATGAGCAGCAGGTACAGCATCGGTACCAGGATCATCGCAATCGTCACGGCCAGGAGACCTAACCGATACGACTCTGAGACAGCAGTTGGGGCGATAGTGTCCGAGAACGCGACGGGACTCGTTGCATCGGACACCACTCGGTTCGACGCGACCATCGACATGGCCGCGCATTGTAGTAGATCGGCCGCCGCGGCGGGCCCGTTGACTATTCAGCGCCTGACGAGAGGATGCGGATGTTCTGCGGGGCCGGGGGCACCTCAGATGACGGCGTGCTTCCTCCACCGATTCGATTTCGCGCGACGACGATGTTGTCGAAGTGGATGGCCATGTTGCGATCGGCCACCCAGCCCCCGCCGACGTAGATGTTGCCCCAGATGCTCTCGATTCTCAGATTGCTGACGTCGCGAAACCGGAGATTGGTGCGCCGGAACACGAACTGGTCGTCGATCCAGCCTTCGAGGACGCCGTCGTTGTTGCCTCGCCCGCCGCTGATGGTATTGACGCGATGTGCGCTTCAACCCTGTACCAGCGATCGCGTTCGAGCATCGGCGTCCAGGCCATGTGCTCACCGCAGCTCTCCGGCATGTCGACGTGGT
>DAINQP010000124.1:0-17875 GCA_036742665.1 Vicinamibacterales bacterium
GCACGAACGCCTGATCGAGGGACGACGATCGACGTGAGGCGATGGCGTCCGCTTCGTCGAAGAGCAGCACGGCGTTTTCCTTGCGCGCTATGCGGAATGCCGCAGCGACATTCTTCGCGGTCTCGCCCATCCACATCGACTCGACATGCGCGTAGCGGACGATCAGCAGCCGCGCGCCGAGTGTGTGCGCAATCGCTTCCGCGCAGATCGTCTTGCCGGTGCCGGGTGGCCCGGCGAAGTTGAACGCGAGCGCGAGACTGGTGGGATGCCGTTCGCGAAAACCCCAGCGGTTGAACACAAGGTCGTGCTGCGTGACATGCACGAGCGCCTGCTCGAGTGAACGCCGCGTCGCCGGCGGCAGTATCACATCATCGAGAGTGCGCTGAGGCACAACGCTTTCGACCACGCGTCGATCGTCGTTGCCGGTAAGCACGCGGAGGAAGGGGTTGGACATCGCCTCAGCGTACCAAACGCGGTACTGCTGAGCCTCAACAGCCGAGGTCGATGCTTTCTCTGTTTACCGCGCGAGCATCGTCCGATAAGATGTAAACGCGCACCGACGACGATCACCATCGAGCGTCGGGCCGCGTTCCTCCATCCAATCGAGCCATCTCACACCCGGCAGTGTGTGTGGTCGCGATCTAACACCGCGTCGGAAAATCGGAGAACTGGGGAGTACTGTGTTTCGAGGGAAGTTTCCACACATTCGACTCGCGTGGTTGATAGCGGGGGTACTGACGGCCGTGCTTGCCATTGCCCTGTACTCGCTCCGGCCACGAGCGATTGTCGAGTTCACTCCAGTCGCCTTCTCTGATTTTCTGCGGGAGGTCAAAGCCAACCGCGTCAAGAGCGTCGTTGCCGACGGTGATGCCGTTCGGTTCGAGCTTCGAGACGGCGCTCGTCTCGAGACCACCGCGCCGCCGGGCTACATCGCGCTGAACCCGACGTTCCTCTCGGCGTTGCTCGAGCGTGGCGTGCAGTTCAGCGCCAAGCCTGTCGATCGCGGCAGTGGAGAGCTGTATCAGACGCTGGCCATCGGGCTGTTCGTGTTCGCTGTTGCCGGCCTCGTGCTGTTCCGCGTCACTGGCCGTGTGACCACACTCGAGAAGGTGCGCACGGTTGATCCCAACAACGTGACGGTGACCTTCAAGGACGTCGCTGGCGTGGACGAGGCCAAGGACGAGGTTCGAGAGATCGTTGACTTCCTGAAGGAGCCGGGTCGTTTCTCGGCGATTGGCGGACGAATCCCCCGCGGCATACTGCTTGTCGGCCCTCCCGGTACCGGCAAGACGCTCCTCGCACGGTCGATGGCGGGCGAAGCAGGCGTCCCGTTCATTTCTGCCAGCGGTTCTGATTTCGTCGAGATGTACGCCGGCGTCGGCGCGGCGCGGGTGCGCCGGCTGTTCAAGGAAGCACGCCGCCACAAGTCCTGCATCATCTTCATCGACGAGCTCGATGCCGTCGGCCGCAATCGCGGCAGCACGTCCCTGAGCCACGAAGAACGCGAGCAGACGCTCAATCAGTTGCTCGTCGAGATGGACGGCTTCTCACGCGCCGACAGCATTGTCGTCGTGGCGGCGACCAACCGTGCCGACATTCTCGACTCGGCGCTGCTGCGGCCGGGCCGCTTCGATCGCCAGGTCACAGTTGGCAATCCCGATCTGAATGGCCGCGAGCAGATCCTGCGCGTGCACACGCGGAAGGTCGAGCTCGAAGCCGGTGTTGATCTGCGATCGATTGCGCGCGGCACGCCCGGGTTCTCGGGCGCGGATCTCGCCAACGTCGTGAACGAGGCCGCGCTCATCGCGGCGCGGCTCGGACGTCACACCGTCACCAACGCCGACATGCATTCCGCCCGCGACAAGGTGCTCATGGGCGCCGAGCGCCGTTCGCTGATCATGAGCGAATCCGAGCGCAATACCTGTGCGTATCACGAGGCCGGCCACGCCATCGTTGCGGCGCTGCTGCCCGAGGCCGATCCGCTGCACAAAGTCACGATCATCCCACGCGGCCGGGCCCTTGGTGTCACCATGCAGTTGCCTGAGGCCGATCGTCACGCCCATTCGAAGTCGTTCCTCGAGACGCAGATCGCGATCCTGATGGCGGGCCGTGTCGCCGAGGAGCTGTGCCTGCGGCAGATGACCAGCGGCGCCTCCAATGACATCGAGCGCGCGACCGAGCTGGCGCGGAAGATGGTCTGCGAGCTGGGGATGTCTACGCTTGGGCCGGTCCATTTCCGTCGCCCCTCCGGCGCCTTTGACTCGGATTCACGCGCTGCCGGCTTCAGCGAAGAAGCCGCACGCCGCGTGGACGATGAAATCAGCGCACTCATCATGCATGGCTACGAGACCGCACGTCAGATCATCGAGCGTGAGCGCCCGGCGGTGCGTGCACTTGCGCTCGAACTCCTCGAAGTCGAGTCGGTGGACGGTGAGCGGCTGAAGCAGATTATTGCGGCGAGCACTGCGCCACATTCGGCCCCATCACCCGCGTAATCCAGCGACGCACGCTCAATTAAACGCAGAGCTCTGCGTTTCAAATACTCCGTGTTCTCCGCCCCCTCTGTGATCGGTAGGATCCACGGGTGCCCGAACTCCCTGAAGTCGAAGCCGTTCGCCGGATGCTCGAGCGCGCGACGCGTGGCGCGCGCATCGATCGCGTCGAGCTCCGCCGGCCGGATTTGCGGCGGCCGTTTCCACCCGATTTCGTCTCCCGGCTGACCGGCCACACCATCCAATCGATCAGCCGTCGTGGCAAGTACCTGCTCGCGACGCTCAGCTCCGGCGACACGCTCCTCGTTCACCTCGGCATGTCCGGCGCGTTTCGCACCGAACGGCGGCGTGCCTCGTCTCGCATCTCGCCTCCCGCCGATCCTCACGACCACGTCGTCATCGCCCTGTCGTCGGGCGTGGTCGTGACGTTCAACGATCCGCGTCGCTTCGGGTTGATGGATCTGATTCACGCCAACCATGACCACGCGGCGCTGCGCGGGATGGGGCCTGAGCCGCTGGACGAGACGTTCGACGCGCTGGTATTGGCGCGCGCGTGCGCGGGAAAGCGCGTGGCGGTGAAGGTCCTGCTGCTCGATCAGCGGCTGGTCGCCGGCGTCGGCAACATCTACGCGAGCGAAGCACTGCACCATGCCGGGCTGTCACCACGGCGTCGTGCATCGACGCTCGCGACGGCCACCGGCACGCCGCGCGAAGCGGCGTTCAAATTGGCTGCGGGCATCAAGGCGGTGCTGCAAAAGGCTGTCGCGGCGAACGCACGGGCGTACGAGTCGGGTCGTTTCCGCGTCTACGAACGTGAAGGCAAGCCGTGCGCGAGGCGCGGCTGCCGTGGAACGATTCGCCGGATTACTCAGGCTGGCCGGTCTACTTACTTTTGTCCGGCTTGTCAGAAATAGCCGAACACGTGAGACGCGCCAGCGTGCCGGCCGCCGACTTCCCGCCGCCTTCGCCGACGACGACAAGCGTGTTGTCGGCTGTGAGTGTCACGCCCTCACCTTGTGGCTCGTCGAGATCGGCCAGATCCACCACATGCGCCGGGCGCCAGTTCCCGGCGATCAGTTCTTTCGCGTGATGGAACATCACCGCACGATTCGTGCGCAGCACGATCCAGTCACCCTGCGGCGACGCAGCGGCATCGGTAATCCGCTCGCTGTTCGGAGACTTGCCCGACTCCCGGGGTTTGGCCACGCGCTGCAGCTGCACCGACGCGCCGGGCCGCAGGTCGCGCGGAAACCGGTATAACGCCACGCTGCCTTTCACACCCTTGGTCACGATATACATCGTGCCGTCGGCGGCAATCATCAACGACTCGGCGTCCTGCGGTCCGTCGGGATAGGTGGCGTAAAACACCTCCGCCGCCGCGGAGGAGTCGCCCATCGCGGCGGGTTCAGCCACCCGGCAGATCGTGATCTGCTTGCGCGTGCCGTCGTTGTCGCCGATGTCGCCGATGTACAGGCAAGTGCTGCTGCCGCAGGTGCCCACGGCAATCGCTTCCCAGTCCTCGACCTTCGCGCCGGTCAGGCGAAGGTGACCGGTCACGGCGCCGTTCGCGTCAAGCGCGTAGACGACCGGGTCACCAGAGTCATTGATCGCCCACAACACGCCAGGACTGCGACGGCTCGCCGCGATGCCACTGGCTTCCGCGAGTTCCTGGACTCGAACCAGTTCACCCATCCGGCACTTCAGCCTATCGCCGCCCTGCGCATGCAGCACCGGCGTCACGGTCGCGGCGATCATCGCGATGACGGACGCGATGCCACGCATCAGAATTCGAAGCCGCCGAGCATCCGGATGGTCGCCACGCCCCATGCGGTCCCTTTCATCTCGAAGAATGTGCCATTGGGATTCCTGGCGCCGACGATGAAGTTGAATCCGTTGTTCCAGTCCCACTGGCTGAAATCGAAGCGGTCGGTATCGACCGGAGGCGCGTTGAGATCGCTGATGAATTCCTCCTCGTTGACACCGCGGTGACTGAACGTGAAGTTCGGACCGGCGCCGACATATGGCGCCCACCTGATCGAGCGACGGAGCCCGGGCAGCATGTAGAGGCCTTCGATATTGATGCCGATCAGCGTTGTCACCTCACCGAACGCGAGTTCGACATTCGGCCTGACCAGGATGCCGCGCTGCACGAATGGTGTGAACGTCGAGAACGCGTTAATGGAAATCAGCTCGGGATCCAGCGCGACACCGGCGTCAAGGCCAATTCGAAAACGGCGGGCCTGTCGTTCGATCTCCGACGCGAGCCGCTGCACGTCAGACGGCGCGGCCTGCGACTGCTGGGCCAGACCTTGGCGAGCGGGCAGCGTCTCAATCGACAGCGCCGTCGGAGCCGGGTCCGCGTCATTCGACGCCGTAATCACTCTGACGCGGGAGCCTGGCTCGACCGCCGGGATCCGGATGAATGACGGTTCGAGCGCGTACACGACGAATCGTCCCTCGTCTGTCTGAACCACCATCGAGCCACGTCCCATCGACGTCACGGTTCCGACGGTTTGCCGTTCGCCCGATGCGACCGTCGATCGCGTCGCCTCCTCCGACGCCCTGGACCCGTTCGACCTCTCCGACTCCTGTGCTCGAACCAGCGGTGCGTAGGCGATGAACGCCACCAACGCTGCGAGCACGACTGCGATGCGATAAGACCCGTTGAACACGATCCCTCCGATCTGTAAAAGCCGTCGATTGATCTTCGCAACATCGGTGCCGCGCGTGCCTGCACCGCCCTAGGCGTGTGCCGACGTTGGACCGCCTCATCGCTGTACTCGGAGTACGGATTGCAGTGGGCTGGCGGAATGGACACCTCACAGGAGACCAAGCACATGAAGACACAGAAGATCATGATCGGCGCAGCGCTCGCGCTTGCCGTGGGCAGCGGTGCCGCCGCGCAGCAGTCCGGCAGCGGCAATTCCAGTAACCGCGACAATCAGGGGCAGGGCCGAAACAGCACGGTCACTGTCAGCGGCTGTCTGCAATCGGGTCAGGCCGGTTTAACTGGCGGTGGTGCAGCGACCAGCGGTGCAGCGAGCTCGACGTCGCCATCGTCGTCGGGAAGCGATCGCTTCATTCTCACAAATGCGTCGATGGGTAGCGGTGCCGGCGGCGGCGCGACTGCAGGGTCCGGTCCGGCCGGGGCCGCAACAGGCGCGGGCGCTGCGGCCGGGGCCGGAGCGAGCACCTCGACTTCGAGTTCGCCGAGTGGCACGTCGACTTCGGCGAGTGGCACTACATACATGCTCGAGGGCAAGACGAGCGATTTGCAGAAGCACGTTAATCAGCAGGTCGAAATAGCCGGTCGTCTGGACTCTGGATCGAGCGCGTCGTCCTCGTCTCGCAGCGGATCGAGCACCACGTCGTCGGGCTCGTCCACGCGTCCCAGCGGCGATACGACGCAGCGCTCCGACACCACATCCGCAGGGGGCGATGGTGCCAGCAGCCCCAGCGCGTCCAGCAGTGGCCAGCAGCGCCTGCATGTGGAATCGGTTCGCATGATCTCGTCGTCCTGTTCGCGTTAAGCCATGCACGCCATCGACTCGAGAACGGGATTGTCGAGTGGGTGGCGTGCCCTACCTCTCATTTCTCAAACACGGCATAACACGGGAACATTGATGGATCGAAGAGAGTTAGGACAAACCCGTACGGCAACGCTGCGCGCGCAAGACCATGAGCAGAGCTGTGTGCGATCGTGTTGGAAAAAATCGCGCTCAGCGTTTGCCCGGCGTGCGATCGCTGCGTTTCGCGTCCGGCGCGCGGAGGTGATCGGTTCGGGCCGGCCGAGACCGGCATGGAGCCGCTGACTCGTGCTGAAAGATTTACGACTCCGCCGTTTTCCGATCGGAGCGGAAATCGTCAGCGACGACGAGGCCTCGTTCCGGCTGTGGGCGCCGGCAGCCAGGCGCGCGCACGTCGTGTTGTCGGATCGAGACTGCACCGCGCATGAACTCGAGCCAGAGGACGATGGGTACTTCTCCGGCGTGGTACCAGCTCGGGCTGGCGATCGCTACCGCTTTCAGCTGGACGCGTCCTCGCAGCTGTATCCCGATCCCGCATCGCGCTTTCAGCCCTGTGGTCCGCATCAGGCCTCCGCGATCGTGGACGCCACCTCATACGAGTGGAGTGATGCGGGCTGGTCGGGTGTGCGGCTCGAGGGGCAGGTCATCTACGAACTGCACCCCGGCACGTTTACGCGCGACGGGACATGGTCCAGCGCGCAGTGCCAGCTCGACGAACTCGCGCGCGTCGGCATCACCCTGATCGAATTGATGCCGGTGGCCGAGTTCGAGGGGCGTTTTGGATGGGGCTACGACGGCGTTGATCTCTTTGCGCCATCGCACTTGTACGGCCGCCCCGACGACCTGCGGCGGTTTATCGATGCGGCGCATGCCCGCGGCATCGGCGTCCTGCTCGACGTCGTCTACAACCACTTCGGACCGTCGGGCAACTACCTGCGCGCGTTCTCGCCCGCCTACTTCACCGACAAGTATGAGAACGAGTGGGGCGATGCCATCAACTTCGATGGGCCCGATTCGGGACCTGTGCGTGAGTTCTTCACCACGAACGCGGCGTACTGGATCGACGAGTTTCATTTCGACGGCCTGCGGCTCGATGCCACGCAGCAGATCTTCGACGCATCGCACCCGCACATCATCACCGAGATCGGTGACGCGGCCAGACGACGTGCCGGACACCGTCGCGTGCTGCTGGTTGGCGAGAACGAGTCACAGGACGTGGTGAACGTGAAAGCGCCAATCGAGGGCGGCCGTGGTCTCGATGCGCTCTGGAACGACGACTTTCATCACAGCGCGATCGTCGCGGCGACCGGCCGCGCCGAAGCGTACTACTCCGATACGTACGGCGTGCCGCAGGAATTCATCTCCTCGGCCAAATACGGCTATCTCTATCAGGGCCAGTACTACCACTGGCAACGTCATCGCCGGGGCACGCCCACCCGTGGGCTATCGCCGGCGGCGTTCGTGGTCTATTTGCAGAATCACGATCAGATTGCCAATTCGGCGTGCGGCCTTCGCGGCCATCAGATCACCAGCCCGGCGAAATGGCGCACGCTGACGGCATTGATGCTGCTCATGCCGAGCACGCCGATGCTGTTTCAAGGGCAGGAGTTTGCTGCCTCGGCGCCGTTCCTCTATTTCGCCGACTTCGAGCCGGACCTGGCCGCGGCGGTGCGCGGCGGGCGTCAGGAATTCCTCACGCAATTTCCCAGTGTCCGTGACTTCATTGCCCGATCCACGCTCGCTGATCCGGGGAACGAAGAGACCTTCGAGCGTTGCAAGCTGGATTTCACCGAGCGCGAGACGAATCGCACCTGGTACGCGCTCCATCACGATCTGTTGCAGCTGCGGCGTCGCGAGCCGGCGTTCACGACGCAGCGACGCGGTCAGGTCGACGGCGCCGTCCTCGCGACGCAGGCATTCGTGCTCCGGTTCTTCGCCGATGCGCCAGGTGACGAGCGCCTGCTGATCGTCAATCTCGGCCCACAACTGCATCGTCCGTCCTTCGCCGAACCACTGCTCGCGCCGCCGCCTGGTTGTGAGTGGCATGTTCAGTGGTCCAGCGATGACCCGGCGTACGACGGGTGCGGCACGCCGGATCTCTGGCCGGACGGCACGTGGAGCATTCCGCCGGAAGTCGCCATCGTCTGCCAGCCGGCGTCACTCGCGCCGCGCACGAGTGGGCCGATTCGCCGTCGCACCGCATGAACCCGATCCAAGGAGCGTCACCATGACTACCACGACCGATATTGCTGAAACCGCACAGGAGCTGACTCGAGCTGCTGAAAGCCTCAAGGGATCGATCTCGCCTGCTCAACACGCGGTGCTCGATTACGGCGTTGCCGCAGCGTATTTCACGTACGGGGCCTCGATGCGCTCGCGTCATGCCGCGGCATCGCGGCTGGCGTTCGTGAATGGCGCGATGGTGCTCGGGATGTCGCTGCTGACGAACTATCCTGGCGGCGTCTTTCGCAAGCTCAGTTTCCGCGGCCATCGCAGCGGCGACATCATCCAGGCGGCCCTCGCTGGACTCGGTCCAATCCTGTTCGGGTTCGGCGGCGATCGCGAAGCCAATTACTTCTATGGTCAGGCGCTCAGTGAGGTTGGTGTGATTGCGGCAACGGATTGGGAGGCGGCGTAATAGTAGATCCTTGGTGCTTGGTCCGTCCGACGCATGGACGAAGGACGGACCACGATCTAAGTACCATGGACCAAGGACTTCCTTCGAAGGAGAAATCCTCGCTCGGCGGCGTTGTCGCAGCGCTCGATCGCGGCATCGTAGGCACGCGCGGCTTCTGACGACCGTCCGAGTCGGCGCAGCAGATCGGCGCGTATCGCGTGAAACAGGTAGTAACGATCGAGGTCGAGGCCGTCAACGATCGTCAGCGCGGCGCGTGGGCCCTCAACTTCGGCGACCGCCACGGCCCGATTCAGCGCCGCCACCGGTGTCGGTGCCACGATCATCAGCTGGTCGTAGAGCGCCACGATCTGCCGCCAGTCGGTGTCGGCCGCCGTCGGCGCGTCGCTGTGCACGGCATTGATCGCCGCCTGAATCTGATACGGCCCGGGCTCGTCGCGGGCGAGGCAGCGGCGGACCAGTGCCTGGCCTTCGCCGATCAACGCGCGATCCCACTGCCGGCGATCCTGATCGGCGAGCCGCACGAGGCCGCCGTCCGCGGACACGCGGGCACTGCGCCGTGCAGCGATCAGCAGCATCAGCGCGAGCAGGCCCGTGACTTCCGGTTCGCCGGGCATCAGCTCATTCAGTTGCCGGCCAAGTCGGATCGCTTCCGCGCACAAATCGTCGCGCGTCAATCGCTCGCCCGAACTCGCCGTGTATCCCTCATTGAAGATCAGATAGATCACCGCGAGTACGCCGCGTCGTCGAGCGGGAAGGTCGGCGGCCTGCGGCACGCGATAGGGAATGCGTGCGTCACGAATCTTGCCCTTCGCTCGCACGAGCCGCTGCGCGAGCGTCGCGGGCGGGACGAGGAACGCACGCGCGATGGCCTCCGTCGTGAGGCCGCCGAGCAGGCGCAGTGTCAGCGCGACCTGCGCGTTGAGGGACAGCGCCGGGTGGCAACAGGTGAACATCAGCCGCAGCCGTTCGTCGCCGACGTCTTCGTCGCCCATGCCGTCCTCCTCTGACTCCGCCTCTCCTGACCCACTTCCGTGAAGCAACGCCGCTTGCACGTGACGGTCGTCGCGCGACGCCTCGCGCCGTAGGCGATCGATGATGCGATTCCGCGCCGTCGTGATGAGCCATCCCGCCGGACTCGGTGGAACGCCGTCGGCTGTCCACCGCTGCAGGGCCGTGGTGAATGCATCCTGGACCGCCTCTTCGGCAAGGTCGATGTCGCCGAATCGACGGACCAGGACGGCAACCGCGCGGCCGTACTCTTCACGAAAGATCCGCTCGATCTCGTGCGCGCTCAATGCGTGTCGTCGTCCTGGAATGGACGGACTTCGATCGCGAGCGGCGACAGCACTGTGGCGAGCTTGTGTCCCCAATCGAGCGCAGCGTCGAGATCGGCCGCCCGGACAATCGTGAATCCGCCGAGGTGTTCCTTCCCCTCGGTGTAAGGGCCGTCGGTGACGAGCGGTTCGCCGTCGTTGACGCGCACAACGGTTGCGGTACTCGCGTCGTGCAAGCCGCCGGAGAAGACCCACGCGCCGGCGCGTTTCATCTCGTCGCGGAGGGCATGGACATCGCGCATAATCCGCTTCAAATCGAGGTCGGCTGGTGGAGGTCCGTCGGGCTGGTAGATGCTCAGCAGATACTGTTTCATTGGTCTCCCTTTCTAACCTCCTACACGAACGGATCGGCCAGGATCGACAGGCAGTATCATGTGCTCGTCATTTTTCGAGGAGCCTCATGCGCATCAACAAGCTTGCCGTCATTGCGGCATCCGTAACGCTGTGTGTCTCAACGTTATCCGGCCAGATTGGCGGCGGTCCGGCGGGGGGTGGATTCCCAGGTCGCGGCCGCGCTGGTGGTGCGCCGCAAGCGAACCTTCCTGATATGCCGACGGCCGTCTCCTTGCCGACGTTATCGGCGGAGGTCAACGGTCCGGGACCGATATTCGATTCATCGCCCTCGCTCGCGCCCGGCAAGGGCCTCGCCGCCTTCAACTACGAGATGCACGAATACTTCGTGTCAGGCACCGCGAACGGGGAGCCGTACACGACGCGCCTGGTCGTCCGCAAGCCGGCCGACAACTCGAAATTCAGTGGGCTGGTGCTCGCCGAGGCCATGCACGGAAGCGGCGCCGCGCACATGTTCGAGTTCACGTCGATCTACTCGATGTCATCCGGTCACGCGGCCGTCGAGATTCTCACCACGCCGCCAGCGCAGTTTGTGGCGCTGAATGAAGCTCGCTATCGCAACCTTAAACTGAATGGCGCGCAGACCAACGAGATCCTCGCGCAGGTCGGCGCGCTGGTCCGCAGCGGCACGCTCGTCGGTGGGCCTGTGCGAAAGATGGTGATGGGCGGCACGTCGATGACCGCAGGCGTGCTGATCAACTACCTGCCCGCGCACATGGTGTACCGCACGCCGCAGATGCAGCGGATTTACGACGGCTTCCTGCCGATGTCGAATGGCGCCATGGTTCGCGACGTCGACGTCCCCGTGATCCACGTCCCGACGATGCACGAGGTGAGCGGGAACATCACGAACAAGCAGGACGGCGACGAGCCCGGCAAGCAGTACCGTCTGTACGAGTTCTCAGGCATGGGTCACATCGATACGCGCGACAGTGTTCGACTGAAGCCGAACCCGTGCGTCGATCCCCTCAGCACGTTCCCGGTGCAGGCGTACATGTCGGTGGCGCTCGATCACCTGTTCAAGTGGGTGGACAAGGCAACGGTGCCGCCGCGGGCGCCGCGCATCCTGCTCGATCGCGATCAGTCCAACGACGGCTCGATGATGGCGCTCGACCAGTACGGCAATCCACAGGGCGGCATCCGCACGGTCTATGTCGACGTGCCGACGGCGAAGTACGTCATCCGGCCGGCGGCGCTCAACCCGGTGGTCGCAAACGCTGCGCCGTACATTGCTGCTGGCGGACAGAACGCGGCCAATCTGATGTGCGGCCTCAGCACGGCGCAGATCGCGTTCGCGCCGGCGAAGCTGAAGGAACTCTATAAGAGCAAGCAGGGTTACGTGAAGGCCGTGGAGACGCGGCTTACGGCACTGGAGAAGGCCGGCTGGTCGCTGCCTCTTTATCACGAGATGATCTTTTCGGATGCAGCGAAAGTGAACTTCTAGGACGGACCAAGCACCACGGACCAAGCACTAAGCACGGTCGCGAAGGCGTCGTAGTTTTTCTATCGACGCTTTCAGCGACTTACTGCGGCGCTTCATGTCGGCCCATAAGTCGCCGACCTTTTTGATCCGCTCCGGCATGTTCCGCACTGTGAACGTGCCGGGATCCACCTTTCCCCGCTCGATCTCTTCCCAGGTGCACGGCGCCGACACGGGTGCGCCAGGCTTCGCCCGCACCGTGTAGGGCGCGGCAAACGTCGCGCTGTAGCCATTCCTGCCCGTGTCCACGTAAATGCGGCCGCGCCGATCGACCTTGTTGAACTCACGCGTCAGCGCGTCGGGCGCGAGCCTCACGAAAAACTCGCCGACCTCGTCGGCGAATCGTGCCACCTGGCCCATATCGTTCGAGCCATCGAGCGGCACGACGATGTGGAAGCCCTTTGAACCGGTGGTTTTGACCCACGACGGCAGCGACAGCTTGTCGAGCAGGTCGCGCAACCCGACGGCAGCGCCGCGAACCGAATCGCGGTCGTCATTGGACGGATCGAGATCGAACACGCAGATATCCGGGTGAGACAACTCCGGAAGGCGCGACGTCCATACATGCTGCGTGATCGTGTTCTGGTTGGTCACCCACATCAGCGAGCGCGCGTCGGTGATGACCGGGTGATGCACGACGCCGTCTTTCTTCGGGACCTCGACCCGCTCGAGCCACGACGGAAATCCCTTCGAGACGTCCTTTTGCCAAAACCCTTTCTTGCCGATGCCCGACGGGTATCGCTCCATCGTCACCGGCCGGCCGCGCAGATGCGGGACGATAATCGGCGCGAACGCCTCGTAGTACGCGGCGAGCTGGCCCTTGGTGATGCCCTCGTCCGGGAAGAGAACCTTGTCGGGATGTGTGATGACGACCGTGTCGGACGCACGTGCCTTCACGGTTGCTCCCGCGTGACCTCGCGTGCGTTCTTGTCGAACCGGACGCCGATCAGCCGTGGATGACGCAGCTTTCCGTGGACGGTCCATTCGATAAACGATACCTGCACCACGATCTCGGGGCGCACCCAATGGGCGCGGACCCGCGGTAACCCGGTGCCTTTCGTAAACGGTGGCGTCGGCTGCTCGATCTTGTCGAGCCGCCGTCGAAGATCGAGGAGGAGTTTGGTATCGAAGCCGGTGCCGATCTTCCCCGCGAAGAAGAAGTCGTCGCCGTCGTAGTAGCCGACGAGCAGCGCGCCAAGGCCGACGCGTGCGCCTTGTGGATCGGTATAGCCGCCGACGACCAGCTCCTGCGACGCCTCGCATTTCATTTTCAGCCAGTGTTTGGACCGGCGATGTTCGTACGGCGAACCGCGCCGCTTGGCGATCACGCCTTCCCATCCTTCGCGGCAGGCGCGTTCCCACGGCGTCTCGCCGTCGAGACGCTCGACGCGGCGCAGCGGCGCCTTCAGCGGCAGCCGATCGAGCAACGCGCGCCGTTCCTCGATCGGGAGCGCTGTGACGTCGCGCCCATCGAGCCAGAGGATGTCGAACACGTGATATTCACGGCCGTCCCAGGTCATCTCGCCGTCGAGAATCAGTTGGCGCGCGGGAAGCCGCGCGATCGCTGAGGCGATCGCTGGGAGCGTTTGCGGCAAACGGTTTCGGGAGAACAGCTCAACGTCGCTGTTGCGTTTGTAGGCGAGCAGGCGAATGCCGTCGAACTTGCGCTCGAACAGCCAGTCCGGTCCGCTGAAGCGCTCCTGGGTCAGGGTCGCCGCCATCGGCTCGAGCCAGTCGGGCATCATTGTCGTCGAGGCCGTCATCAGGCGGCCCATCATCTCAAGAAGCATACCGACCCGGCACCTCTCTTGCTCCGCCTCCATTGGGACCGTAGTGGACGAGGTGACAACTATGGATGATCAGATGCAGATGAGGCTCGCAGTCGTTGTCGTTGCGGCCTTGGTCGCGATCGCGGTGTGGCTGCTCATGCGGCGACGGAAGACGTCGGCCTTGCGAGCGCGTTTCGGTCCGGAATACGACCGCCTTCTGCAGTCGACCAAGACGCCGGCGGAAGCCGAGCGCGAACTGCTGGAGCGGGAGCGCCGCGTACAGTCGTTTTCGCTGAGGCCGTTGAGTCGCGACGAAGCGGATCAGTATGCGCAGTCCTGGCGCACGGTTCAGGCGCGATTCGTCGATGAGCCACGTACTGCCGTGAATGAGGCAGATCGGCTCATCGAAGATGTCATGCGTGCGCGCGGTTACCCGGTTGAGGATACGGCTCACCGCCTCGACGACCTGTCGGTCGAACATGCGGCTGTCGTCAACCACTACCGCTCGGGCCGTGAGATTGTGGTCCGTCATGGGCGTGGCGAGGCGAGCACCGAGGACCTCCGCAAAGCCATGGTTCACTTCCGGGCGCTCTTCGATGAGCTCGTCGGCGCCCATCGTAGCGACGTCAGGAGGGCATCATGAGCAACGACCGACACACACCCGACATGGCGCGGAAAATGGCATCGGCCGCAGGTCGTGAGCCGCTTGCCCGCGATGACCGGCGTCGTGAAGAACTCGAGCGCGAGCGCATCGATGATCGTGACCATCCACACATCGACGAGCGCGGACACATCGACGCGCGCGAGATGGCCAGCCAGCAGCGCAACGTGAGCGACGCGCGCGAGCTGACCGACGATCGTCCAATGCCGATGTTCGCCGGCGCCGAAGCCGCGGGGTACCGCACGCAGTGGGATGCCATCCAGACCGGATTCGTGGACGAGCCACGTAAGGCGGTGCAGGAGGCAGATGCGCTCGTGGCGCTGGTCATGAAGCGGCTGTCGGAGGTATTCACCAACGAGCGAACCTCGCTCGAACGCCAGTGGGGCGAAGGCGACGAGATCTCGACCGAAGATCTCCGCGTCGCGCTCCGCCGCTATCGATCGTTCTTCGAGCGATTGCTGTCGCTGTAATCCGTCTATACTCTCCGGTCGAGTTCCCGCTCGATGCTCGGAGAGTTTCTCGGAACCGCGATCCTGATCCTGCTTGGCGACGGCGTCGTGGCCGGCGTCCTGCTGAAAGGATCGAAGGGTGAAAACGCTGGCTGGCTCGCGATCACTGCGGGCTGGGCGTTCGCCGTCGTTGCCGGCGTTTTCACCGCCCTCGCCTGTGGCAGCCCCGATGCCCACCTGAATCCGGCGGTCACCCTTGGATTCGCCGTCATCAGCGGAGATTTCAGCAAGGTCGTTGGTTACTCGCTGGCGCAGCTCGCCGGCGCGTTTGTCGGGGCCGTGGCGGTGTGGGCCCACTACGGCCCGCACTGGGCCCGCACATCCGATCGGGACTTCAAGCTCGGATCGTTCTGTACGATTCCCGCCATCCGTCATCCGATCTCGAACGTAGCGAGCGAGGTCATTGCGACGTTCGTGCTGGTGCTTGTGGCCGCGGCCATCTTTTCGTCGCGCGTGGCGGCATCTGGCCTCGCGGCGGGTCTCGGTCCGTATCTCGTCGGCAGCTTAGTGTGGGGAATTGGGCTATCGCTGGGTGGCACGACCGGCTATGCGATCAATCCAGCGCGGGACCTCGGACCCAGACTCGCGCATGCCGTGCTGCCGATCGCCGGTAAGCGTGATTCCGATTGGAGTTATGCGCCGATCCCGGCGATCGCTCCGCTCATCGGCGGTGCGCTGGCCGGCATCCTCGCACGCGCAATCGGTTTCTAGACAACTCCCAATTCCCACGCCTAACGTCCAATCACTCCAATGGCCAACTCCCAACTTCCACGCTGCCCAAGACGCCAGGCTGCTCTTCGCTCAACGCGCTCTACGGCAGTGTGGGAGCGCAGGTCGCTCCGCAAATTGATCAATGTTGCACCAGTCGCCAGAACTGCTGCTCATTGAGCAGCGTGATGCGATGTCCCTTCTCGCGCAGACGTTTGATCTCCATCAGCTTCAATCCGCCGTCGCGCCCGGCGGCCTGCAGTGGATTCGGCCGCCCACGGACGACGACTGTCGTCTGCGACGAGGGGCCGCTGTGGACGATGGCCCCGGCGCGCCGAGCGGCAGCGGCGGCATCCGTTCGTTTCGTGCGCAGAATGCCGGTGAACGTCAGATGCACGCCCTTCAGCGATCGCAGGACCCCGGCCCGCAGAGAGGCGGGCGGGTTTTGCAGAGCGTCGATCAATTCGTTGGCGTTCTCGTATCGTTTGCGACGCTCGCCAATGCAGCGGTGAATGATCTCCTTCAGATGATCGCTGCAGTCCAGGCTGCGCACGTCAGGCGTGCGAATCCTGGAACTCGCATCGCCCTTCGTCAGCATCGCCAGCAGCTGACCGACCTGGTAGACGTCGTCGCGCGCCTGCCATTTCGGCGCCGCACGCGAGAGCATCTCGCTCGGCGCGGTCAGCGCATTCATCGTGTGCGCCGTGATCCCGCGTCGATCGCTCTGCTGCCGGACGATGCCGAAGTCGCCCAGCTTCAAGCGCTTGCCTGCCGCGCCGGAGCCGCGAGGCGAAGGCGGGCTCTCGCAGACAAAGACGTTCAGTGGCGTGAGATCGCGGTGCAGCAATTGGCCGCGATGCAGCTTGCCGAGCACCTCGAGGATGCCGGCGATTTCGCGCCGCGTGGTGGATTCGGTCCAGCCGCGGGTCTCGCGGTTCAGGAAGGCACTCAGATCGCCGTGGCGCGCGTACTCGAGTGCCAGGCAATAGAGCGCGTCGCCGCCTGACTGCATCAACGGAAACACGTCGAAGACCCGAATCGCGCGAGGGTGTCCGTCGAGCAGCCGTCCGAAGTACGCCTCGCGCAGCCATCCGTCGATGTGGCGGCTGATCTTGATGCACACCGTTTCGGGGACGAGCGTGGATCGGCCCCGCCGTGCGGCGAGATAAACCTGACCGAAGCCACCCTGCCCGAGCAGGCGTTCGATTTGGTACTCGAGGCGCGTCTCCGGGCTGATGATCACCTGCCCGATCTCGAGGAGATCACCGCGATGATCGGCGGCACGTCGTGACGTCGCCGTGCGCGTCGCGGCTTGTGAGATCCTGTCGTTCACACGTCCACCAACCGTCCTTACGATATTATCGACGCATGAAGCGATCGATGGCCGTGTGCATGGCGGCCTGTGCGGGTATGTTGGTGCAGGCGGTGATCCTCAGCGCTCAGGCGACGGCGCCCGCGGCCGAGCGCCCGTCCCGCACGGTGTGGGATGGGATTTACACCGAGGCACAAGCACAACGCGGCCGCGGCTTTTACGCCGAGCACTGCGCCAGCTGTCATGGCGCCAATCTGGAAGGCGCCGAACATCGCGCGCTCACGGGCGATCGATTTTGGGCGACCTGGCAGGACACGACCGTCGATCGTCTGCTGACCTACGTCAGCACCAACATGCCGCACTCGGAGGACGGCTCGCTGAAGGGCACGCTCGGAGCACGCGTCTACGCCGATATTGTCGCCCATCTCCTCAACACCAACCAGTTTCCCGCCGGGACGGTTGAACTCAACGAGGCGTCGATTGGCGGCGTCCGCATTGTCAGAAAAGACGGATCTGGCGAATTGCCCGCCGGCAGCCTCGCGCACGTCGTCGGATGCCTCGAGAAGGGGACCGGCCGGAACTGGAAGCTCGTGAACGGTTCGCGCCCTGCCCGGATCGTCGAAGGACAGAGTCCCGATCGCAACGCTCCGCTCGGCGACCGTGAGTACGCCCTGATGTTTGTCCTGACCCCGCTCGACAAGTTCGTTGGTCACCGCATGTCGGTGCGTGCATCGCTCATGGGGGAAGGCGGCGCACAGGGCCTCAACGTCACCACCATCGAATCAGTCAACGCGACCTGCCAATAGACTGTCGTCGGAGGGATCGTTTCCGACGCTGTTTGGTGCGATCATGCTGTCGCGTGTCGGTACGACCGTTCTAGCGCCTGTCGGTGCGAGTCAACTGACGTTTGTTGGTGCGATGCGTCTGACGATCGTCGGTGCGAGGAGCTATCGCGTGTCGGTGCGATCTTCGCTTCGCTCGTCGGTGCGCAGGTCGGTGCGGAATCCGCCAATTTCGACGAGCCGCATGTTCGCAGATTCTGCTGCGTCCTGGTCTCGTTCCCTGAAAACTCTAAGAAACGCACACGGCATCCG
>DAINQP010000125.1:0-17807 GCA_036742665.1 Vicinamibacterales bacterium
GGCGAGCGGGCCGGCAACGCCGCGCTCGAAGAGATCGTCATGGCGATGAAGATCCGCTCGGATCGGATGCCGTACACTACCAGCATCGACACCAAGCAGATCTATCCGACCAGCGAGATGCTCTCGAAGCTCACCGGCCAGGGCGTCCAGGTGAACAAGGCCGTCGTCGGACGCAATGCGTTCGCGCACGAAGCCGGGATTCACCAGGACGGCATGCTCAAGGATCGCCGGACCTACGAGATCATGCGCGCCGAGGACGTGGGGGCGCCGTGGAATCCGCTCGTGCTCGGCAAGCACTCGGGTCGCCACGCCGTGCAGCGCCGCTGCGCCGATCTCGGCTTCACGGTCGAGGGTACTGAGCTGATTGAGGTGTATCGCACGCTGATGGCGATCGCCGACGATAAGAAGGTCCTGACCGACCAGGACATCCGTGCGGCGATTGGTTCGCTCCGCTCGGGGCACCCGGCGCCCGCCGCTGCACCCCACGATGCGATCGATCCGTTCGATACGCCGTCAGCCGCCGCCCATCACCCGATTCACGAATCGGGGTACGGTCACGGCGTCTAGCGTGCGCCGTAACGCAAAACTCAAAACACAAAACTCAAACACTGTCAGCGCGGGCTGAGACCCTCGCTGTGTCTGCAAGAACTGCGATCATCTCGCTTGGCGAGGTTTTCAACAAATCGTACTTTCCTTCGCCTTGGCCGCAAAAACGCTCGGACTTGGACCTGGCATCGCGCTCGCACTATCCGCGGTCATGCAGCATCGCCACCCGCGATTGGACAGCATCAATGAGCGAGCCCTCGACTTCGTCTGTCTAGTGATCGATCCTTTTGTGTCGTCGATCCCCAATCGGCCCGGCATGCGTCGAATCCAGGACCAACTCGTCGGCGCCTCCGGAGGGATTGGAGCGAATCTTGAGGAGGCACCGGCAGCTTCATCACGTAAGGAATTCGTTCGTTTTTGCGAAATCGCCCTGCGCGAGAGTCGTGAGGCGAATTTCTGGCTGAAGGTCTGTCAGCGGACTGGGGTCGGGGATCAACGCCTTTGCCG
This sequence comes from Vicinamibacterales bacterium, assembly GCA_036742665.1. Taxonomy (GTDB): domain Bacteria; phylum Acidobacteriota; class Vicinamibacteria; order Vicinamibacterales; family UBA2999; genus Gp6-AA40. The sequence goes on from DAINQP010000125.1 coordinate 1,054, forward strand.
ATCGCTTCTTGACGAAGGACTGCAGATCGCTCGCATCATCGCCGTGATCATTATCAATACCAAGAACAACAATGACGACGACTAAGGCCGCACGTGTGGTGATTGTTTGAGTTTTGAGTTGTGAACTTTGAGTTCGTTTACTGAGGCTTCGGCGGCGCCGCAGGCGTCGCCACATGAATCACCGGCAATCCCGGCATCCTGATCTCCCGCTCGCGGAATATCTTCGCAATCCGCTTTCGTAACTCCCGACCGACCGTCCACTGCTTCAGCGGTACAGTCTTGATACGCGCCTTCAACACCAGCTGCGTCGGCTCGAACGCGTCGATGCCGTAAATCTCGAGCGGTTCGAGAATGTGGATGCGGAACTCGGGGTCGTTGAGCAGCGAATCGGCGGCCGCCTTCATCGCCTCGGCCACGCGGTCGGGATCCTCGTCGTAGAGCACGCCGATGGTGATCACGTAGTAGGCGAAGTCTTTCGACTTGTTCGCCAGCGTCTTCACCTCGCCATTGGGAAAGACGTGCACGGTGCCTTCCTCGTCGCGCAGCACGATCGTTCGCAGGTTCACTCGTTCGACCAGCCCACCGGTTCCATTGACGACGGCGACATCGCCGACGCGTACCTGATCCTCGAGGATGAGGAAAAAGCCTGAAATGACATCACGCACCAGCGTCTGGGCACCAAAGCCGACCGCAAGTCCAGCGATGCCGGCCCCGGTCAACGCCGGCGTGATGTCCACACCAAGCTGACGCAGCGCAGTCAGTGCGGCGATGAGGAGGACGACAGTGGCGAGCGTGTTCTGCAGCAGCTTGCCGATCGTCTGCGCCCGCTTGGTCCGCTCGATCACGTCGAGGCCGGTGCCGGTCGACATCTCGCGCACCAGCTGCCGAGTGGCGGTCGATCCGATGCGGATGATGATGTAGGCGGCGATCGCGATGAACACGATCTGCACGCCGGCGCCGAGCAACCACTCGGTAAATGCCTCTGGGTTGCGCGTGTACAACGGCCGGTAACCGGCGAGTCGCAGCGCCGGAATCGCGACGATGGCAGCGGTGATAAAGAACAGCAGCCCGCGGATGACCGGCAGCGGGTTGTCCACGAGCATGCGCTCGCGCGAGTCGGGAACGAGCGCGCGCAGCCATCGTTCGATGCGCCTGGTGAGAAACGCCGTGACGGCGTATGCGGCGACGAGCGCAAGGGCCAGCGCGAGGCTCAGCTCGGGCCAGTTCGAGGGCATCGGCGAAGCGATTCTACCGGGACGAGGGCGGACGCGTGATGGTGACTTTCAGATCGTGCCTTTGTCCTTCGCGAATGACGCCGATGATCGCAACGTTTCCGATCTTCGAATCGGAGACGAGACGCGAGAAGTGTCCAGGGTCCTCGACTGGGGTGCCATTGAAGCTCACGATGACGTCGCCGGGCAGGATGCCGGCCTGGTAGGCCGACGAGTTGCGGAGCATCTGGTAAATCAATGCGCCCTTGGTGTCGGGGAGTTTCAGTTGATTCGCGATACGCGTCGTCAACGGTACGACCTGATCGGGCAGCAGACCGATGGAGCCACGGCGGACTTCCTGAAATTGCTGCAGGTCGTTGACCACACGCTTCGCGAGGTTGCTGGAGACAGCGAAGCCGATGCCCTGATATCCGCCGCTCTGACTGAAGATCACCGTGTTGATGCCCACCAGCTCGCCGCGGCCGTTGACCAGCGCGCCGCCCGAGTTGCCGGGATTGATCGCGGCGTCGGTCTGGATGAAATCTTCATACGTGGACACGCCCAGGTTGTTGCGGCCCAGCGCCGACACGATGCCCAGCGTGACGGTCTGACTGAGCTGATACGGATTCCCGATTGCCAGCACCCACTCGGCCACCTTCAGCTTCGATGAATCGCCCCACGGCATCGTCGGGAGATCGCGAGCGTTGATCTTCAGCAGGGCCAGGTCGGTCGCCGGATCGGTGCCGACGACCTGCGCCGGCACCTCGCGCTTGTCGGCAAGTGCAACGGTGACATCGAGCTGTTCGATCGTCACGCGCCGATCCTCACCGGTCACGACGTGATTGTTGGTGAGGATGTAGCCATCGCCGCTGACGATGACGCCAGAGCCGAGACTGTTCTCGACCCCGCGCCGCGATCCGAAGAAGTTTTCGTCGCCGCCAAAGAACGTGAAGAACGGATCGCGTGGCACCTGACGACGCACGATCTGTGTCGCGGAAATATTGACGACGGCGGGCACGGTGCGCTCGGCGACGCGGCTGAAGTCGGTGAGCGTCCCTCCGTTGCCAATCGGTCCAGGAGCGGTTACCGTCGGCCGCGGTGTCGCCGACTGCGCGCCTGCTTCGGTGGCTTGGCGAATTCTGCCGGCGACGAGCAACCCGGCGGCAAAGCACGCGAACAGGACCAGGACGGATGTGAATCGTCGAGACATGATCGGGCTCTATGTGGTGATGTGGATACGTCGGCCGCCGCCCTCAGGTGCCTTCGGGCAGGTGACGGTCAAGACGCCGTCGCGAAGATCCGCGCTGATGCGGTCGCCGTCAACGGGTATGGGAAGGTGGAACGTCCGGCTGAAAGAGCCGTGGCCGCGCTCGACACGGTGATATTCGTCACCGCCCCGTTCGCGTCGGACGCCGGCCAGAGTCAACCGGCCGTCGTCATGCACCGAGATCGTGAGGTCGTTCCGCTCGACGCCGGGCAGCTCGGCGAGGATGACGTACGCGTCGCTCGTTTCGAGCAGATCGACTGGTGGGGTCCACCCAGCCGGACCGGGCGCAAACCGGTCCAGCCGCTGCTGGATAGCGAGCAGGTCCCGAATTGGATCCCAGCGCGCAAACGCCATGGCGCGATCGTACCCCAGGAATCAGGAATCGGGAATCAGGAATCAGGACTCGGTGGGGAATCAGCCTGAATCCTGAGTCCTGATTCACGATTCCTTCTGCATCGTTGTGCTACGATCTCCAGGATCTACTGAATCAAAATATGGCGTCATTACAAGCGACACGTCTGAAGAAGGGGATGCTCATCAACGTCGAGCAGAACCTGTTCCGGGTCCTCGATGTCCAGCACGTGACCCCTGGCAACCTGCGCGGATTTGTCCGCGTAAAGCTGCGCAACATCCGTAACGGCGCGCTGGCCGATCAGAAGCTGCGCTCGGAAGACTCCGTCGAGCGCGCGACGCTGGACGAGCGCCAGATGCAGTATCTGTATCACGAGGGCGAGGACTATCACTTCATGGATACGTCCAGCTACGAGCAGATCCACATCTCCAGCGAGGCGCTCGGTGACTCGGTAAATTATCTGAAGCCTGAGATGACCATCCAGGTGGAGTTCTATGGCGAGGAGCCGGTCGGCATCGAGCTGCCGCAGGCCGTCGACTTGAAAGTGATGGAGACGGCGCCGGGCATCAAGGGCGCCACAGCGAGCGCGCAGGTCAAGCCGGCGACGCTGGAGACCGGGCTGGTCGTTCAAGTGCCGCCGTTTGTGAACCCGGGGGATCTCATTCGTGTGAACACGGAGACGGGCGAGTACCTCTCTCGAGCATGACTTATGGACGTCGTCAGACAGCCTGTTCAGGGCTGGATTGAAGTCATCGTCGGCAGCATGTTCAGCGGCAAGAGCGAAGAGCTGATTCGCCGCTTGCGCCGTGCCCGAATCGCGCGACAGAAAGTCCAGATCTTCAAACCGTCCATCGACACCCGCTACTCGGACGACCACATCGTCTCGCACGGTGAGATGCGGATCGAATCGCGAGCGGTTGAGGGATCACGTCAGTTACTCGAGGCCGTCGAGCCCGACGCCGAAGTCGTGGGGATCGACGAAGGCCAGTTTTTCGATCAGGATCTCCCTATTGTGTGCAGCGGGCTCGCCGACCGCGGGATGCGCGTGATCGTGGCCGGGCTCGATCAGGATTACCTCGGCAAGCCGTTCGAGCCAATGCCGCAGTTGCTGGCCATCGCTGAATACATCACCAAGACGCACGCCATCTGCATGGTGTGCGGCAATCCGGCTAATCACACGCAGCGGCTCGTCGCCAGCGAAGACCGCGTCCTGCTTGGCGCCCAAGGGATGTACGAAGCGCGTTGCCGGCGATGCTTCGATCCACTGCTGACCAGAGAACGGCCTCCGGCCGTTGAAGCGGCAAGGCGGGTCTAAAGACCCGCCGGTACGACATTGGCCCGATGAGCTCCGAGGCCCTGATTCCCTGGTTCGCCTGGTTAGCGCCGAGACTGCTGTTGCTGTTCGGTGTGGGCTTTCTGGTGGCCAACCTCAAGGTGGGATTCGAGCTGCTGCGTTATCACCGCGCCAAGCGCTCAGCGTTGCTCGTCTGGCCGCGGCCGAAACCGCGTTACTACGCGATGAGCCTGCTGATCGGCGTCATTCTTGGGCTCCTGCTGGCCGCCGAAATCCTCCTGAAGCGTCCCGTGTACTCACTCTTCGGGGAGGCCATGATGTTCATCTATTACATCTGCCTCTTCCCGTTCGCCACACGCATCGCCCGAGGGTTTTATCAGGAGGGCGTCTGGTCAGACACCGGGTTCATGCCGTGGTCGCAGATTTCGGCCGTCTCGTGGCGGGACGAAGGGCCGGTGACGTTGATGCTCATTTCGCACGGAAAGAGCATTGCCCGGCGGCTGGAAGTGCCGGGATCGCAGTATGGCGAGGCCCGGCGGGTGCTCCTCGACCGCGTCAAAGCGCACGATATCCACATCGGTGGGGCCGGTCTGAACCTCGGCACGCGCGAGGAGGGGGATTCCATCTAGCTGGTAGGTGGTAGCTGGTAGATGGTAGTTACCAACTACCGACTACCAACTACCAACTACCAACTACCGACTAGTTGCGCCGATAATGTTCTGACATATGGCCGTGAGACCTACCTGGAAGGGCTACCTGAAGGTCAGCCTCGTCACCATTCCCGTTCGCGTTTATCCCGCGACGGAATCCGCCGCCACGATTTCCTTCAACCAGCTGCACGCCGAATGTCAGACGCGCATTCAACAGAAGCGCTGGTGCCCGCACTGCGAGCGTGAGGTGACGAACGCCGAGCTCGCCAAGGGCTACGAATTCGAGAAGGGTCGCTACGTGGTCGTTTCGGAGGAGGACATCCAGAAGGTCCGCGTCGAGTCCACGCGCGTGATCGATCTGCAGCAGTTCACGGACGAGACGTCGATCGATCCGATCTACGTGGACCGCGCCTACTATCTTGCGCCTGATGGCCCTATGGCCGGGTCGGCATTCTCGGTGATGCGCGAAGGCATGGCGGGGAAGGCGGGCATCGGCAAGGTCGCGCTCTACGGCCGCGAGTATCTCGTCGCCATTCGGCCGCAGAAGAAGGGCCTGGTGATGTACACGCTGCATCACGACGCCGAGATTCGCAGCATCGATCAGATCGAGGAGCTCAGCTCGTTGCCGGCGAAGGTGAAGCCGGAGGAGATGAAGCTCGCCAAGCAAGTGATCGCGACGTTCGACGGCGAGCTGAATCTGAAGGACTACAAAGACGAATACCGGGAAGGCCTGCGCCAGATCATCGATGCCAAGATAGCCGGCGAAGAGATCGTCGCGCCGGAAGTGCAGGAACCGCCAAAGGTCGTCGATCTGATGGAAGCGCTGCGGCGCAGTCTCGATTCGGTCAGCGGCGACAAGAAGAAGGCGGCCAAGGCGGAGGTCAAACCCGCGGCGAAAGCCAAGGCGGCGGCCAATGGCGCGAAGAAGCGAAAGGCCGGATAGTCAGACTGCCGGCGGTAGTAGCGCCGGATCGTAGACGACCGCCTGCATGCCCAATGCGGCCGCAGCCGCGACGTAATCGGGACGATCGTCGATGTAGATGATGTCGTGCGCCGTTCGCCCTGCCGCGCGAATGCATGCGTCGAAGAACCGCAGTTCCGGTTTGCGTCCGCCGACCCTGAACGACAACACCTGCTCGTCGAACAACTCCAACACGCGATCGAACGCACGGCTGAACCATTGGTAGTGCAATTCGTTGGTATTGCTCGCGAGTACCAGACGGGTGCCGCGGCGCTTCTCCCTGACGATCACCTCTTCAATCGCAGGATTCGGGGTGAAGATGTCGCACCACGCGCGGGCGATCGCCTCGTCCGACGCGTCTAGCTGCAGATCCCGCCTGAGGCGCTCAACGAACGCCGCCGTGCTCAGGCGTCCGCAGTCGTAGTCCTCTTCGAGTGATGTCTTGAAGATGCGCTCGTAAACATCATGAGGATCCCGTGTCGGCCGCGACAACGATGCGAGCTGTTGGCAGGCCACCATGTGATCGAATAAGGCGATCACGTTGCCAAAGTCGAAGACGATGCAGCGGGTCACAAACCGAGGCGTTTACGCTCCGACAGAATCAGGTTGTACTCCGCAGTCCGCTTCCACACGCGGTTCGACATGTCGGTGAGCTGCACGGCCTTCATCCCGTAGTACAGAAAGACTGCACCGAGCACGCTGATTAGCGCGTAGCGCAGAGAAGTTACGCCGGCTTCGCCCAGCGTCGGAGCCAAGAATCCGAAGACGGCGAACAGCACAAATGCCGCTGCTGCCAGGACCGTTCCGGTGATGGTTCGGACACCCCACGACGCGACGCGCGATTGCTTCTCCATCAGCGACGCGATTGTCTGCAGGCGATCGATCTGAGCCTTGACGGCCGCGGTATCGCGGCCAAGGAGGACATCGCGCAACGATACTTGAGCCCGGCACGCGTGGGCCACGCGGCGTTCACCGCGCCACCACGACGGCCCCTTTACGCGCACCGAGTGATCGCGAAAACGTTCCCGCAACATGTCCAGCAGGCGTTGATGCGATGCCGGTGAGTTCTCGCCCCACGTCGAGACGGTATCGACCTCGATGCGCTTGCTCGCGGGGATGAACACCAGCTCGTGGAGGTCGCCGGATGAGGCATCCTGGACATACGCCGCTGCGTGCGGCGGAACGCTCTCGTGCAGCATCGCCTCATGGTCGAGGCAGGGGAGTATTGGGACCGAGGGAGCCGGATCGAGCGTCAAACGGTACAGCTTGATCGCGAGCACCGGCCCGAACGGATGGAGTACGTCGATCGATTGCCGCGCGCCGTCTGAATCGTTCATCGTTCAAGGGCTTAGAGCGCGGCGTCAACCTGCGCTCTAGCGAAGGAACTCCCAGAGTCCGAGTCCCGATGCCGTCGGATCGTTCAACCAGTCCGGCGGTGTCAGCCAGATGAACGTGAGGATCACGATTACCCACAGATCGTAGGCGAGCGACGCCCGTTCATCTCGCCAGAAGAACGCGCGCCAGAACACCCTCGTGATGGCGTTCGAACCGCTGGGGATTGGCTTGTTGTTCAGGACCAGATACGTGTAGTGGATGCGGTTGTAGACCGTGAAGATCGACAGGATCAGGATCACCCACAGCGCGGCCGCCATGGGGTAGTTGAATGGCGGCAACGGCGACGGAAAGACTCCGATCCAGATCAGCACGATGCGCTCGGGGCGTTCCATGAACCCGACCTTGCATTTCTCGATCAGCGATTCGGCGCGGGCGCGCGCATAGCTGATCATGATCGAGAACATCATCGCGAGCGCCGCGACCATCACGTAGTCGGTGCGGCGAAGGCTGGCATACAGATAGATGAGACCGAGGAAGAGCGCGATGTCCGAGAAACGGTCGAGCGTGGAGTCCCAGAAGGCGCCGAATCGCGACACCGTATTGGTGATGAAGGCAACTTTGCCGTCGATGAAGTCGAAGATGTTCGCCACTATCATGATGACGCCGGCGAGGATGAAATGCCCCCGGCCGAGCGCGATCGCAGCGCCGACGTTGATCAGGACCCCGATGAGCGTCAGGACGTTCGGATGGATGCCAAGCGCCACGCTCACGCTGATGATCGCGCGCAGCGGGTACATGCACACGGCTCCGATGAAGCCGGTGAACGTCATCGATGGCTAGAATGCAGAGACTTCATCGATAAGGAACCAGTCATAGTAGATCATGGCCGTTCACGACCTCAAGGATCAGATCGCCCGCCTGCCCGAGCAGCCCGGCGTGTATCTGTGGGGAGACGCGCGCGGCGAGACACTCTACGTGGGGAAGGCACGGTCGCTTCGCGACCGCGTGCGCAGCTATCTCGGTGCCTATGGCATGAGCCCGCGCCATGACGCCCTCCTCGACGACATCGCCCGCCTCGAGGTGATCGTCACCGACTCGGTGATGGAAGCGCTGGCGCTCGAAAACAATCTGATCAAACAGCGGATGCCTCGCTACAACATCCTGCTGCGCGACGACAAGAACTATCCGTATCTCCGGCTGACGACCAGTGAGGCGTACCCGCGCGTCTTGATCGCGCGCGCCGTTGAAAAAGACGACGACTTCTACGCCGGCCCGTTTCTGCCGGCCAAAATCGCTCGACGGACGATGACGCTGGCCCACCGGCTGTTCGGCATCCGGTCGTGCAATGAGGTGATCACCGGCACGCGGGCGCGGCCATGCCTCGAGTACGACATCAAGCGCTGCATCGCCCCATGCGTCGCTGAGATCTGCACGCAGGAGCGGTACGGCGAGGCGGTGGTCAGTACCAGGTTGCTGATCGAAGGTCGCAACGACGAGCTTGCCGCCACGCTGCGCACACGCATGGAGGACGCGGCGCGCGGCGAACGGTTCGAAGAGGCGGCGCAGCTGCGCGATGCGATGCGGACCGTCCAGACGCTGCGCGACCGCCAGCAGAAGGTGGCGACCGCTGGACTGGGCGACCGCGATGTGTTCGGCATCAAAGTCGGGCCGAGCGGCGGCGCGATCCAGGTCTTCCAGATCCGCGGCGGCCGCGTCGTCGAACGCATCGAATTGAGTACGGATCCCGGCGCGATTGCCGGCGGTGACCGCGACGTGATGCAGGCCGCGCTCGGCCAGTTCTACGAGCTTCGGCCGCCGGCACCGGAAATCAATCTCCCAGTGGAGATCGAGGACGTTGAGGCGATGGAAGAGTGGCTCTCGAGCCGGGCGGAACGCCGGGTCAGGATCCTGGTGCCGCAGCGCGGGGAGAAGCGCGCGCTCGTCGAGCTGGCGACACGCAACGCCGAATTGTCCTATCGCACGCGGTTCAACGAAATCACGGCGGCGCATTTCGACGCGCTGGAAACGCTGCGCGCCGAGCTGTCGCTGCCGGCGATTCCGCGGCGTATCGAGTGCTTCGACATCTCGACGATCCAGGGCAGCGAGACCGTCGCATCGATGGTCGTGTGCGAAGACGGACGAATGAAGCGGAGCGAGTACCGGAAGTTCCGAATCCGGGGTCTCCGGTCTTCGGTCTCCGGTCTTCGGGCGAACACACCGGAGTCAAGCCCAGTAGGGCCGGTTCTTTCGGACCGGCCAATCATCCCTGACGACTTTGCCGCGATGCGGGAAGTGGTGCAGCGGCGCTATCGCGCAGTCCTCGAGGCTGGCGGTCCGTTCCCCGATCTGATCGTAATCGATGGCGGCAAGGGACAGCTGTCTGCCGCGTACGACGCGCTGGAATCGATCGGTCTGGCCAATCTCGTTGCGGTTGGGATCGCAAAGAAGGAAGAACTGATTTTTACCCGCGATCGCCAGGAGCCGCTGGCGTTGGCGGAAAACGACCCCGCGTTGTTGTTGATTCAGCGGATTCGCGACGAGGCCCACCGGTTTGCGGTGACCTTCCATCGCAAGGCACGCTCAATGCGCGATCTGCGATCCGAACTGGACTCAATCCCCGGCATCGGCGCCAATCGCCGCCGTGCGCTGCTGACGACGTTCGGCAGTTTGGCGGGTGTTCGTCGCGCGACGCGCGAAGAACTGGCGTCGGTCGTCGGGGCCAAGGCGGCTGCCGCGGTCATCGACTATTTCGCTCGCACTGCGTAGCCAGGATGCGGTTTCACGTGGCGATCCCGCCCGCAACGCCACCCTCGACTCTCGACGCCACCCCTGGGAATCCTCGGAATGTGCTCGGCGACCAACAGCGCCGACACCGTGATTGCCACGGCCGCGGTGGCGGCCTGCGCCGCCGTCGAAATGATGATGGGCAGCGTCGAGTGACTCGGCACATGACGTGCCTTGCCCGTGATGAGGTCGAACAGGCTCCTCTAGTCCTTGTTGTCCATCTCCCAATGCGGACACTTCTCGCATTCCTCGTCGGTCACGCCTCGTCGCCGCCCGTTGCGCGTGCACACCCAGAGAGGCTCTGGTTGCAGCGGTTCGCCGGTGTTGAACAATCGGAATCCTGGCCGGCTGAAGCGACAGTCCCACACAGTTTGCTGCACTGCGATAGCGGTTCTGGCCATGGCCGTTCTCCTTAGCTCTTGATCTCGAGGTTAAACGACAGCATCACCGTCAACACGAACCGCTCGCGTTGACCGTTCAACACCAGCGGTGAGTAGCGCCACTGTTTGACGGCGATTACCGCCTCTCGGTCGAGCAGCGTGTTGGCACTGCGCAGCACCTTGACCTCAGCGACGGTCCCGTCGCGATCGACGATCGCTTCGAGGATCACCATCCCCTGCAGCCGCGCGTCCACCGCCGTCGACGGATAGAAGGGCTCGACACGATGGATCAGCGTCGGCGCCTGAATCTGCCCGCCAATGCGAACTGGCGCGCGCGTCGCTGCAGGTGCCGGCGGAGGTGGCGGTGGTTCAGGCAATCCGCCGAGAACGCCGCCGGCAATTCCCCCGGGGACCCCGCCTTCGACTCCGCCAGGGACGCCTTCGTCGAGATACTCCGCCCCCGGAGGCTCAGGTTCAATCGTCTTCGGTGTCTCGATCGGCGCGAACAAATTGCTCGTTGACGGCGCCGGCGACGCCTGCGCCACTGGCTTAGCCGGCGCCGGCCGCTGCATCGGCGGCGGCGGTGGTGCGGGTGGAGGTGGAGGAGGGGCGACGAACGCCATCATCGTCGGGATCTCAGGTATCTGCTCCGCGACGAAGAGAGCCGGCACCACCAGAATCGCCGTCACGGCGAGTGCCTGTGCCGTCGTCGACATGAAGATCGGCAAGCCTGCGTGACTCGGAAGATGCCGCGCTTTCCCGGTGATCAGATCGAACATATCGCCCTGCTCCCTTCTCGACCAGTCGGAGTGCAAGCCCACGGCCATGTGTGCCGACGGTGATGCGCGGGTTTTTCAAGGCGTTCGAAGCCGTGTGAACCGCGGATCGCGCTCGGTGCGTGAATTAGTTCGCGGTGCTGGGAAAACGTCCGCAACGGTGACGGGTCGACGGACGGTCCGGTGAGGAGTTCGCGTGATGGTTGCGCAATGCGTCGAGGTACATCCGTTGCTGAGAGTTCTGGTCAGGAGGTGCGCGATGTTCACGAACACCGAATTGACTCGGTTTGAACCGCGCGCGTTCATGCGGCGTGTGTTCCGTGATTTCGACCGGTTCTTCGAGGCGAGCGACTGGCCAGGTGCCCGTCTGGGAAAACCCTTTGCCGACGTTGCGTGGATGCCACCCGTGGAAGTGTTCGAGCGCGATCATCGTCTGACAGTGCGTGTAGAGCTTCCGGGCATCAAGAAGGAGGAGGTCGGGGTGACGTTCACCGACGGCGTCCTGACGATTGAAGGTGAACGAAAACTCGAGAACGAGGAAAAGAAGAACGAGTGGTACCGCAACGAGCGGGCGTACGGGAAATTCGTGCGCACCGTGCCGTTGCCCGAAGGTGCGAAGGCCACCGACATCAAGGCCACATTCGAAGGAGGCGTGCTGGAGATCACCATTCCGCTGCCAGTGACGGCAGCGACGGTACCGACCAAAGTCGAGGTCACCGGTGCCGAAGAGAAGAAGACGGTGAAAGCCGCTTAGAGAGAAGACGGGCACGGGGGGAAGGCCCCCGTGCCCGGCAGGCCCCGCGTGCTTTTTCACGCGCGCCGCTGAATAATCCGCATCGCCACTTGCCCGTCCCCCCACAACCTCTCGAAATCCTGCGATTCCCGTCGGGGCGCCCGTGTCCGATGCACTGGCGAATGCCTTGCACACAGCGCACTCATGATGGACTTTCTGGCGGCGCTCGAGAGCTCAGGGTTCGCGTCGTGGCTGCGTGAATCCGCGTCGATTTGGGCCTATCCGGCGGTGCTCACGCTCCACACGCTGGGGCTCGGCGTACTGGTCGGTGCGAGCGCGGTGATCGATCTGCGCCTGCTCGGCGCCGCACCGCACATCCCGATCGAACCTCTGCGCCGGCTGTTTCCGATCATGTGGGCCGGGTTCTGGGTCAACGCGATTTCGGGGGGGTTGCTGTTCGTCACCGACGCGACGACCAAAGGCACCACCACCGTGTTCATGGCCAAGCTCGGAATCATTGTCCTCGCTGTCATTGTGGTGGCGACGATCAAACGGTCGGTCTTCGGGCAGGACGCGGTTTCGAGCAATCCCCCGATGTCGGTCAAAGCCCTTGCCGCGGCGTCGCTGGCGCTGTGGCTGGCCGCCATCATCACCGGGCGCTACATGGCCTACGTGTAGCGCCCTGGAGTGACGACGATGCACGCGATGCTGGATGCAATGGCGATATGGCTGCGGGCAACCCAGGTGTCAGAGGCAATCCGCGATCTGCCCTGGCTGTGGCCCGCGTGCGAGATCGCCCACTTTGTCGGGCTGTCGCTGCTCGTCGGCGTCGTCGGGTTCTTCGATCTGCGGCTGCTCGGTGCGTTCCGCCGAGTGCCGCTGCACGCAGCGTGGTCGCTTGTACCCTGGGGCAAGCTCGGGTTCGCCATCGCCGCGGTCACCGGTGTCACCTTCTTCGTGGGTGCGCCGGACCAATACGTCAACAACGTTGCGTTTTACGCCAAGCTGGTATTCCTGCTGATTGCTGGCGTGAACGCCGCAGCATTCGAAATTCTCTACAGCGGCACGGTGAAGGCGAGCGTCGCGACCGACGCGACGCCGACCGCGTATCGCGCCATTGCGGTCGTCTCGATCGTGTCGTGGTTCTTCGTCATCTATTGGGGCCGAATGCTGCCGTTCGTCGGTAATGCTTTCTAACGTTCGACGCAACAAGGAATGATCACGCCACCAGCGATGACGAGGAGCGGCACCATGGCACTCGAATCATCCGTTCTGCAGCCGAGCGCGGCGAGCGAGCTGCGCGACCGTAGTCTTCAAGCGCGTATCCGGGCTGAATACGACGAAATGCCTGGGCTGAATCTGACACTGCCGCAAGCGTCGCGTCTCTTTAATTGCGACGCGACGACGTGCACGCAGGCACTGATGCGTCTGATTGCCGACGGCGTGCTATCGGTGGACGAGGGAGTGTTTGTGCGGAGAGGCACGCGCCTGCGCCGACGTGGACGGCGGATGACGGGATAACCTCCCGTCACCCGCGTCGCGTGCTACGCCGCGGCGTGCGCCTTGTTCGAGTTCTCCAGACCGACGGTCAGTACCGGGCATGACGCCAGGCGAACGACACGTTCGGCGACGCTGCCGATGATGAAGTGCGCCAGGCCGGTGCGCCCGTGCGTACCCATGACGATGAGATCCGCGCGTATCGCCGTCGCGTGCTCCACGATCGTGTGCGCGACATGACCCATGCGCACCGTGGCAACGATCGAGAGGCCCCCGCCAGAGAGCGTTGATCGACAGGACTCGAGACGCGCCTGCGCTTCGTCGAGAGCGCGTTGCCGAAGACCGTCGAGGTCGGATAGGTAGACCTCGGATCCCCAGCCGCCCGACTCGAAGGGATCTTCGACAACGTGGAGCAGCTCCACGCAGGACCCGAAGTGCTTTCCCATGGTCATGGCGTACTCGATGGCGCGATCGGAGTGTGCGCTGAAGTCCACGGGGACCAGGATGCGGTTGATGGCAGTCATGGCAGCTCTCCTAGCCTTCAGCAGAGCAGCGATCATGCCACTGGCTGCGACACGTCATGCGGGGGGCGATCGCAGTAGCCGCCGCGCAATGCGAGATTTCTCCCGCGCTCTGTGGAGAATTCCTGCGGGCCGTCATGCGATCGCGCAGTTACCGCCTCTCTTTGATGGCATCACGTTCGCAGCAGCGGGTGTTGGAGACATTCCATGCGCCGACAACTTCTGCGTGTGACCCTCGTCGCCACGACACTGCTACTGGCCGGATGCGCCACGCTGCAGGTGAGCTCGCATACCGATCGCGGGCTCGTCTGGTCTAAATACAAGACGTTCGACTGGGGTCCGGCGGATGCACTGCCCGCCGGCGATCCGAGGCTCGACAAGGATCCGTTCTTTCAGGATCACGTCGCAGGTGCGATTGAGAGAGCGATGGCGGGACACGGCTTCGCTCTGTCGGCTGTCACGGAGCGTCCGGATGTGGTCATCCACTATCACGCCAACGTTGCCGAACGGTTGGACGTGGATCAGATCGATCGCGGCTACGGGCGTTGCATCAGCGACGATTGCGGGCCTCGCGTCAGCCGCCATGAAGCGGGCACCCTTGTTGTCGACATCGTGGACGCGGAGACCAACGTCCTGATCTGGCGCGGATGGGCGCAGGGCAGCCTGGACGGAGTTCTCGGGAATCGCGACCGGCTGGGCCGGCGAATTGAGGACAGCGTCACGCAAATGTTCGAGACTCTACGGCCGGTGCGGTAGGGCACCAGGGGAGAGTGCATGCTGCGATTCATTCGCCCAGTCACGGTGGCGGCAGTATCGGTAGCTACGTTGATGCTCGCTGGCTGCGCAACGCTGCGCGTCAACTCCTATCTCGAGCGCGGCGCCGATTTCCGCCGTTACGAGTCGTACGCGTGGGCCGAGCGCGGTGCGTTCGCGACCGGCGATCCGCGTCTCGACGACAACCGGTTCTTCAGCCAGCGCGTCGAGGAGGCGGTCGACATGCAACTGGCCGCGCGTGGATTCGAGAAGACTGGCCCCAGCACGGCTGATGTGCTCCTCCACATTCACGCGCGTATGGAACAACGCCTCGACACCGCTGCATTCGACCCCATCGATGGCCACTGTATCGACGATGAGTGCCGGCCGGACGTTTACGACGCCGGAACGTTGATGGTGGATTTCATGGACCGGCGCACGAACCGGCTGGCCTGGCGTGGCTGGGCCGAGCGCAGCTTCGACGGCGTGATCGAGAACCAGGCCTGGATGGACGCTACGATCGACAAGGCCGTTGCCGGAATTCTGTCGCAACTGCCGAGAAAGCCGTTGTAGAGCTCGTTTGCTCCGTCGCGCGGCACACTAGAGCGAGCGTCGCATGCAGACCCAGCAACAGTCCGCGGTCGTTGAGTTCTTGTCAAAACCGTCCACGTACGGCGGCGCGGCCGTCGAGCGCGCCGAGACGCATGCCTCGATCGTCTTCCTCGCCGGGCAGCGTGCCTACAAGCTGAAGCGCGCTGTTCGATTCGACTATCTCGATTTCTCGACCTCCGACCGCCGACGCCAGATGTGCGAAGCGGAAGTCCGTCTCAACCAGCGCACGGCTCCCATGCTCTATCGAGGTGTCGTGCCCGTGACTCGACGCGCCGGCGGAGACCTTGCCCTGGGCGGTGACGGCGAACCCATCGACTGGCTCGTCGAGATGAACCGTTTCGATCAAGACCAGCTTCTTGATCGCCTGGCACTGGCCGGTCGCCTTGATCTCGATGTCATGTCACGGCTCGCGTCGGCAATTGCCGGATTCCACACCGCCGCCGAACGGCGCACCGATTGTGGAGGCAAAGCGGGCATGGCATGGGTGATCGAAGGCAATGCCGATGGCTTCGCGGAATTCGGACGCGACTGCCTGGATGCGGCTGCGGTCTCTCGTCTCACGGACGATTCGTGGACTGCGCTGAACCGATGCGAGGAGTCTCTCGAACGCCGCCGCGAGTTGGGGTTCGTGCGGCAGTGCCACGGGGACCTCCATCTGCGCAACATCGTGTTGCTCGACGGCCGGCCGACGCTCTTCGATGGCGTCGAATTCAACGATCAGATCACCTGCACGGACGTCTTCTACGATCTGGCCTTTCTCCTGATGGATTTGTGGCGACGCGCGCTGCCGCATCACGCCAACGCAGTGTTGAATCGCTACCTGATCGAGACTGGAGACCTCGAAGGCCTTGCGCTGTTGCCACTGTTTCTCGCGTGCCGCGCTGCGGTCCGCGCCAAGACAAGCGCGACGGCGGCCGCACAAGTGCAAGGCGATGAGGCGCGGCGCAGTGAGCTGCAGGCGACGGCGCAGGAGTATCTCGCGATGGCCGCGCGACTTCTGGATCCGCCGCACCCGTGCCTGGTAGCAGTCGGCGGCTTGTCCGGCACGGGAAAGTCGACGTTGGCTCGGATGCTCGCGCCTGACATTGGCGCCGCACCCGGTGCGGTTCATCTGCGTAGTGACGAGATCAGGAAGCAGCTCGCTGGTGTCCCACTGCTGCAGCGTCTCGGCCCTGACGGGTACTCGTCGCAGATGTCCGACCGCGTCTACAGCACGCTCGTCGAGCGAGCGGCACTGGTGCTCCGCAGTGGCCACAGTGTCATCGTAGACGCCGTCTATGCCCACCCGTCGCAGCGCACACGTATTGAGCAGGTTGCCCTCGCTGAATCCGTGCCATTCAGCGGCATCTGGCTCGAGGCGCCAGAGTTGGTGCTGCTGTCGCGAACCGAACAGCGTCGCAACGATGCGTCAGACGCGGACCCGGAGATCGTTCGCCTGCAGCGCGGACTGGATACGGGCCACATCGCGTGGCCTCGTCTCGATGCCTCAGGTTCGTCATCACGGGTGCTGTCGCATGCGATGGATGTGGTGCGCGTGGCTATTTCCCCAAGTCGCTCGGAAAAGTCCGCGTCAACTCACACGAGCTAACGCGAGACTTCTCGGTTCGGCATGACGCGATGAAACGCGC
>DAINQP010000126.1:0-17622 GCA_036742665.1 Vicinamibacterales bacterium
GGCCACCGACGACTTCTACAGCGAGTTCGCGGTTCGGGGAAACCCGTTCCGCTATGTCGGCATGGTCGTGGATGGTGTACCGACACGATATCTGATGCACGCCGTCAACGGCATCACCGACGGTGGATCCATCGCAATGATCAACAGCGATACGTTGGGCAGCGTCGCGCTGCTCCCCGGCAGTTATCCCCAGCGGACGGGCCGCCGCCTCGGTGCGCAGATCGATCTGAACACGCGCGAGGGCAGCCGCGATCAGTTTCGAGGACGCGCTGGCTTGAGCGGGACGAGCGCCTTCGTCCTGGGCGAAGGACCAATTGCCAGCAAAGGATCGTGGCTGGCCTCCGTGCGGCGAAGCTATCTCGATTACTTGATTAAACGCATCGATCCTGGTGCCGGATTCGCGTTCGGCTTTGTCGATGTGCAGGCGAAGGGCGTTTACGACGTCACGCCGCGGCATCAACTGTCGGTGGCGGTGCTCGGGGGCAGGGCCGTGTTCGACGAAGGCGATCCGGATATCGGCAACAACGAGATCCGCAAAGGCATCAGCCGCGCGTGGCTGACGTCGGTCTCGTGGCGATATCTGCCGAGCCCGCGCGTCGCAATCACGCAGCGTGTGTATTCCACGGGCCTGCGATTCAACAACGACAACCGCACCGGGGACACACTCGACGCCGCACGGCTCAACGAGCTGGGTTGGCGCGTGGACGGCTCGTTTGCGCCTGCCGGGCGGCTGGTCGTGGAATTTGGCGGCGATGCCGAGCGGCTGAACGGCGACAACGCGATCGCGCGCGAGATTTCGTCGACGAGCGGTCAGATCACGTTGAATCACTTCGACCAGCACACAAACGCCGCCTCGGCATACGGGCAGGTCCGGCTCACTGTCGGGTCGCGATTCACGATCACTCCTGGCGTACGTGTGGACCGCTGGACGCTCACGCGATCGACGAACGCATCACCCTGGATGAACGCAGAGGTCCGTCTCTCCGAGCGGACACGCCTTCGTGGCGGCACCGGCGTGTATCGCCAGTTCGCCGACCTCGATCAGGTGTACGGCCTGCATGCTGGCGGCCGCGAGCTGCAGCCCGAGCGCGCCGTGCATGTGGATGCGGGCATCGAGCACACGCTGCCGCTTCAGACCCGGCTTCTGTTGACGGCGTATACGCGGCACGAAAGCCGCGTGCTCTGGACTCCTGGGTCTGAACCGCACCGTTCGTCGAGCGGCGCCATCGTGCTGGGCACATTCAGCGCGCCCTGGGTGAACGCGCTCGGTGGACGGGCGCGCGGGATCGAAGCAGTGGTCCGGCGCGACGCCGCGGATGGCTTCTCGGGCTGGGCGGGGTACGGCTATGGCCGGCTCCGTTATGTCAAAGAGCAAACGGGAGAACAATTCTGGGCAGACGCCGATCAGCGTCACACGCTGTCGCTGTATGGCAACTACCGTTTGTCCAGCCGCTCGAGCGTGAGCGCTCGATTCAGGTACGGTTCCAACTATCCCATCGCGGGCTACATCGGTGCTGCGCAAGCGTCGCTCGGCACGAATCCGCTCATCGATGGGCGGCCGCTGTTCTCGAGTCTGGTGAGCGAGCGCAATACGCTTCGCCTGCCAGCCTATGCGCGTCTGGACGTGCGTGCCGACCGGGCGTTCAACTGGTCGGGCCGCCGGCTGGTCGTCTTCATTGACGTGGCCAACGTGCTCAATCGCACGAACCTTCGCAACGCCTCGTATTCGCTGGACCGGGCGGGACGAGTCTTCGAGACGACCGAATCGCTCATGCCGATCGTCCCGTCCGGTGGTTTGGTCTTCGAGTTCTAACTGCCTACTTCCACTCCACGACGTCGAACCTGATGGCAGGCGCGATATCGGTGCGGCGTGGCGTCTTGCTGCGGCCGATCCAGAAGTGCAGCGACCCGTCGATGGCGCGCGCCGATTGCCACCGCCGGATGATCTGCGCACCCTCGGGCGGCACTTCTTCCTGATGCAAGAGTCGCGGCGCTCGCAGATCGGCGAGCACGCGACCCGCAGGTTTCAGCGTCCGCGCATTCCAGAGCGACCCGAGCGCCAGACGTCCGATCGACATCGGCAGCAGTGGGAACCAATTGCCCGGCGGCGACGGTGGCGTCAGCGTCCAGGTGAGCCCGGATGGTGCGGTCGCAGGAGATGTCACAGGCTGCGGCGGTGCCTCACGGCTCTCGCCGAGCGGATGCGCTGTCAGGCGTTCGACCGCCCATGCAACGTTGGCAACTTCATCAGCGAGCAGGTGCACTTCCTCAAGCGGCGGCCCCTCGACGGTCTCTGCTGGCGAGGCGGCGATGAACAGCGGCGACAGCTGTTCGGAGCCGTGCCGGTCGAGCCGGAACATGTTCCATCGGCCCTCGGGCGGACTGGCGAGTGTCGAGTCGCCGAAGACGTCGGTGATCGCCACCGCCGTGGTCTCGTAAATTGCCCAGGCATCGAGCGCAATCGGAACCAGGAACCAGTCGTCGCTGTAGCTGAGCGCGAAGTCGAGCACCATCAGTGTCGCCGGCGACGGCGGCTTCTCCGGATCCGACAGCAATTCCAACTGGTCGAAGCGCAGGCCGGGATTCTCGAACGTCCAGAATCGCGGGTTTGGCATCCCGGCGAAATCGAGCGGCGCCGGAATCCGGAAGGCGCGTCGTGCCGTCGCCGTGCCGGTCGTTCCCAGCGTGCCAGTGCCGTGTTCGAAGTCGTACCATTCGAGCTGGCCTTCGACGTACTCGGGTGCCACGAGCACCGCTTCACCCGCGGCGCCCATCCCCGATGCGGTGAACGCGTACTCGACGTGTTCCGGATCCCACGTCGATGGTCCGCTCGGCGGCTGATCGAATCGCGCTGCCGCCCAGGCTATCCACGCGCGGAGGACTCGCGCTTCGTTCGTGTCGATCGGCGGAGTGCTCGCCGGAGCCAGCCTGGCACGGATGACACGGGCGAGTGCGGCACCATCTGGCACGCGGCCGTCCACCATGTCGAACCAGTCCCGCGTCTCGGCATCCATGTCGGTCTCCGGCCGCACGAACCGACTTTCGCTTACCCAGAATGCCACGCGGCCGTCCATGCCGGCCGCGCGCAACATGCGAACGAACTGCACGCCGGCTTCGGTGCGCAGGCGCAGATTGTCGAGTCCGGTTTCCGGAACCGCCTCGCGCTCGACGAGCGTTTCGAGGGGAGCCTGCACCGGCTTGATCTTCGAACTGCCGGCAGCCGATGCCGCGGCGGTGCCGCCGCGTAATCGCGTCAACGGCGACGAGGTGCCTTCGATGCGCACGTCGATCGGCGTGGCGCCGCCATCATGGCGCAACTCACCAAACTGCCATTGCCGTCCGAGCAACCACAGCGGATCATGAATGCGCGCCTGCACCGACGTCACCATCGTCTCGTCGGTCGAATCGGGATGGAGCCGGATCCAGGTCGGGTAGGTTTCCATTGCGCCTCACAACGAGAATGAAATGCCGGCGTTGCCCGGCCGCTGTCCCAGCCACGCGAACGGCATCAGGCCGCCGCGGCTGAACGTGGTCGGCGGTTGCACGCGCAGCCGCGCCAGCATCAGCGTGTCGCGCAGCACGTCAACGAGTGTGGTCGTGCTCCAGGCCACGGCGGGATTCGGGCTGACTGCCAACAGGATGGCTTGTGGTGCTCTCGTGCTGGCATTGTTGAACCGCAGCGCCATTGCCGTATCGCGCGATGGTGAGGGAATGGTTTCGGTCCAGGCGTCGATCAGCAATCCTCCGACGGGCTGTGTCGTCGAGAATCCCGCTGGCGCAAGGATCAGCGCCGAGAATCGTCCGGATGGCGATCGTGTGGACGCGCTGGTGAACGATGTCGCAATCCAGCGATCGCCGTCGGTCCACGGCGACTGAGCGATCAGCAGGTTCGTCGATCCGTTGTCGCCGGCGATTTCTCGACGCAGGAGGATATCGGCCAGCGCCGCCGCCTTCGGCCGCGTCCGTCCGGTGGCTTCCAGCCAGGTTCGTGGCGCGTCGAGGTTGCCGTCGAGCAGGCTGTTCGTCGGCGCCGCGACAGCCGTGACCAGTGCTTCCGGATCGCGTGGCATGAATGCGACGAGGCCAGGCAGGTCGCCGCCGAACAAGGCGCGCAGCCGTTCACGCGGCGTGCCGATACTGGCACCAGCCAACCGCGTTTCGATGACGTTCATCAGCGCGTCCTGCTGCTCGTCGCTCGCACTCGAGCCCAGGACAACTCCCGGTACGTGAATACCAAACCCTGCTGCCCGCAGTGTGGTACCGATCGGATCGGTGCGAGCGATCAGTTCGTCGTGCACCGCGCTCAGCTCGGCGAACGCCGCAGCCACGCGCGCCGAAAGGTCGCCGAGGTTCTCCGCTGTGGCAGTGGTCATCGCGCTCGGTGGATCGAACGCATCCGACCGCAGCGGTTCGCCTCGGGTCAACACACGGGCGGCCGACTCGCAGAGCCCGACGAGATCCCGCCACACGCGGTCCTTGCGCACGCGGGCGCCGTTCAGTGGCGAAGCGGCTGATGCTTCACGAACGATCAGCGACGCGAGTTCCTCGCCATCGTTGCGTCCGTCCAGCACGATGTCGATGGCCGCCATGCGAAGCGACGACAACCGTACGGACACGAGTGCGGCTCCGCTCTCGACGGAAAGCACGATGTTGTCGGCGGGACCGAGCAGCAGCCCGCACCAGGTGTCGAGGATCGGTTCGGCCCGCGAGCGCGGGCTGACCCGAGCCTCCCATCCAGGCGCCGCGGCCGCGGCCGGCACGGCAATGACGAGGCGGTGCGTGAGTCGAATGCCGGTGGACGGTGTCTCAACGACTCGAAGATCCGGAGGCGATGCGCCTGCCGCGATCGATTCAACGTCGATCAAGGCACCGACCGGATTTCCCTTCACGATCTGAAAGACGGCTTCGGCGGTCAGCGCATCGGCAACAGCATCGAGCGCTTCGTTGAGGACAGCCACACCGCGAGCGGCGTCCGGACTGCTCGAACCAGGAAGGCCGGTTTGCTGGAGCGCAAGACCGTCCAGTACACCCATGCCGCTGAGCGCGGGGAACAACGTTCGCAGTTCGACGAGCGCGGTCTCGGCTGGAGTCCCTTTGACGGCGCGTTCGAAACGCACGCCAAGCAGCTCGTTCAACGATCGACCGTTACGAATGCCTTCGAGAATCCATCGTGCCAGGCGTACTCGGCGAGACGACAGGTCGATGTCGGCGTGATGGCTGTTCGCGCCGTGAGCACGGCGCGCACCGCTGCGCAGTACCGCGACGGCCGCTGCGTGATCGAGCGATGGCGTATGAATGAATTCGGCCGGAGGGTTACGCGGATCGACTCGCCGCACATCCTGAAGACATCCCCAACCACCAATGACGATGCCGGTCGGCCTTGCGGCGCGAAGGGTCTCGAGACGACGAGCGGCGAGCCCTGTGAACCAGGCATCGATGCGGTGATTGCAGATGTCCAGCGTGCCGAACAGTTCTGATTCGAGCCGACGTGCAGGATACGTCGAGAGCTGACTGAGCGCCTGACGAAACGAGGCCAGCCGTGCCGCACCTGGGCACGACGCAACCGGTTGTGACAGGTTGCCGACCAGCGTGCGAATGCGTTGCAGTTCGCTGGCATTCACCGCAATGTCACCCTCCGGGCGAGGGCGGGTCGGGCCGTCGGGATCGGTCGGCTCGTCGGGTTCGTCGGGAAACGGATCGATATCGTCGCGGCGTCTTGCGAGCGCCGGAGGTATGGCTGGTCGCGGTGCTGCAGTTCTTGGCGGCCGCGCCACAGTGCGATCGATGACGACATCACGATCGATGGGCTCAGCGGCCGGGCCGGGCGTGGTATCGGTGAACGCCCGAACGAGTACCTCGATATAGATCTGGCCGCCGAGCCGCGCCTCGCGTCGATCCAGGTCCAGCGTGGATGCCTCGTCGAGCGACGCCGCCAGGCACACGGCCTTCGCTAACCGGGTCCATTCGAGGAGCGTGGCCTGGCGAGCCATCCGCCCGAGCACTGACGAGTGAAGAGGCCGGCTCAGAAGCACGCTCGGAAGAGCGGCCGCCAATGCCGCGCATTCGGCAGCAGTCGTGTCATCAACGATCGCACGTGTGATCGGTAGCGGCGTGCCATCGATGGTGCCGGTGATTCGGGCGTTGCGCCAGTTGTCGGGAAATAGATTGCGCGTCGAACGGGCGAGCGACCCGGCCAGCGTCGTCCATCGATTCGGACTGTTATTGCTGGCGTTTTGCTGCGTCGTCTCGGCGAAGAGCTGTGTCGAGCGTCCCAGATGGAGAAGGACCTCGTGGGACGAGCCCTCGAAGACGCTCTGACGGAACATCGCAAACCATGTACGGGCCGCCCTGAGCAACGGCACGAGCTGCGGATCGATCCCTTCGTGACCTGCGGCGGTGAAGCCGTTGAGCGTCGTAACTGGCAGGACGCCGTATGGCTGCCGGCCCACTCGCATGGCGGGTACCGGACCCGCCGCACGCACGTGCGCGCGGAAGAAATCCCTGACGATGTCCACCCGCGACTCGGGCAGCGCGATGAAATCTTCGAGCCCGGGTCCGATCGTGACTTGCCACAGCGCAGTCTGCATGGCTGCAGCCATCTCGGGCTCGAATCCGTCTGGCTCGTTGGCGACGGCGGCCGTCGCACCCGATGCCGGCAAGGGCGCGAACACCTCGGCGGCGACACCGAATGCACGCGCCGCAGTTGTGCCATTTGCCGCGAGGCCCGGCGTGAACGCCCGCGGTCGCCGTTCGAGGCTGAACGCGGCCTCGATGCGCTCGGTGCGAGACGGCAGACCAGAGCCGCCGGCGACGCTGTTGTTCGTCGGCGTGTTCTGCGGCACGAACGCGAAACCGCGGCTGAAGCGGTGACCGGTGAAGAGTCCTGCGAGCGCGTCGGCGTTCTGCGACGGAGACTGCGTCAGGCGCAAACCGACGACGAGCAGCTCGTGGATGTGATCGATGTCGGCCGCGAGCGGAATGTCGAGCGCCATGCCCACACCCACCGCCGTAGCGAAGTCGGTCATCCATCGCATGCGCGGTGGCAGCTGAATCGGCTCGCCTTCGCGATTGGCCAGCGCCGCAGTTTCACTCGGCGTCGTGTCGAGGCCGACGGACAGATCCATCGGAATCGGTGCGCCCAGGTGCTCGACGATGCGCGCACCGTCCTCGCGGATGCCGATCGCGATCCACCGGTCGGGCATAACCGCCGCTCGCGCGACGAAGGGTGCCGCCTCGTCCTGCATCGCAACGATCGGAAAGACCGGCGCGACGCCGGACCCCAGCGCGTCGCGGTTGGTCGGAGTCAGGATCTGAGCGGCCCATGCGGCTCGAGTGACACCGATCGCTTCGCATAGAGCACGCCACGCGGCGCGTGAGGTCTCTTCATCAGTGGCGGCCGCCTGAGCGCGCCAGTATTCTTTTGTCGCGGCCAGCTCCTGTTCGGTGAGACGCGGATCGTGCGTGGATGTCGAGATCGCATCAGGCCACACGCGCACACGCAAGCGACCGGGTTCGAGACGGGCCTCGACGCCGACTGGGAACAGGCTGAGCACCTGGTTGCCCGCCACCGATCCAAGCAGTGCATCAGTGGTCTCGAACGTCAGGAGCTCGGACAGCCGGATGTTGTCGAGCGCGACGCGCGCCGAGGCTACACGAGTGCGCGAGGCGTTCAGCGCCTCGTCAGCGAGCTGCCGATCGCTCACCACTGTCGCGTCGCTCGGATTCTGTGCGGCCACGCGCGTCGCTGCGGCCAGCCGCTTCAGCGCGGTTTCGTAGGCCGCCTCGGCGGCAGCCATTTCCGTTATGGATGGTTCAAGACGAGTCCGGTCCATGTCTCACGCACCGGGACGGATCAAGAGAGAGGCATGCAGGAACGCGCGGAACGGACGCTGACGCACGAGGCTGGCGATGCTCGCAGCTGTTGCGTTCGCGGTCGTGAAACCGGCATCCGGCACGTTTGGAAACGAGCCGATCGGCGCGTACGGCGCCATCGGCGGCGGCGATAGATGACCCCAGCTCAGCGTCGCGCGCGTAGCTGGCGCGCTGCCAACGCCGGGATCGAGGCCAAATCGCGGATCTCCCGGGTTCTCGCTGAGCAGGAAGAACCATCCCGCAGGTCCCGTCGGTGTGGTCGTGCCGATGGCATCGGTTACCGACGGTTGTGAGAATCCGGCGTAGAGAACGTCGGCGCCGATATGTCCCCTGAATGCCGGCAGCACCATCCGCGGCGGGTTGTGCACCGGCGAGCGGTTTCCATTGTTGTCCCACTCAGCGGGGACGGCGGCGACAAGCACCGACGGATACCGCCGCACGAGCTCGCTGCGAATGACCAGGACCATCGAGGCAGTCGTTCTCACATGAGAACCGACCGCCGTGTTGACGTCCCATGTGGTGATCGCGTCGATGTCGTCGGAGCCATCGGCATGTCCCCAGAATCGCCGAAACGCTGTCGCGCGCATGTCCGCGGGCAAGCGTCGCCACAGCATCTCGTAGTTCAGCTCCTGGTTGGCGCCGACGAGGAAGGCCTCGACAAACGCCTGATCGGTTTCCACGAGCATGACGCCATCCGGCTCGATGGCTCCAGCGCCTGGCAGCATCAGCTCGGGAAATCGTTCGGCAAGCGGCTCGCTCATTGGACGCGCAAATCGCGGCGCAAAAGCTCCGGTGTCAATCGTCGTCGCGTCAACCGGCCCTACCGGAGGTGGGACATCGCGCACCGGCTCGAGTACGACCGTGGGTTGAAGAACCACCTCGTCGACCAGGACTGACGCGAGCTCACTTGCCACCCTCAGCGTCGGCACGACGCGCGTCGTAAGCACGGATGCCGTCATGACCGAACGTGGCGTCACCACCGTCGATGATGCAGTTGCGGTCGTGAAGGCCGTAGCGACAGTCTTGCGCAGCACACGGCGCCCCGCGATTGTGAGCAATCCGACGCTGGCCGCACTCCTTTGCGTGGACACGGCGAGCGGGGCGAACACTCGCGCCGTCTCTGTCACCGGTGCGGCCGCCAGTCGCAACTTGACCCGGTTCTCGAACGTGGCGGCCAGTTGCTTGCGCCGGCCTTCGCGCTGCCGCGCGCGAAACGCGTCGAGCTGCTCCGAGGCGGCGGCGATGAGTGCGTCCTGCTCGCCACGCACTGCTTCGGCGCCAAGGCTCGCGGCCGCGCGGGACATCGGCGTCAGATTCAATTCAGGTGCCCACTGCGTCAGCGGATTCAGCGGACGGCCGTCGCTCCACGGTGCGCCGAAGTACGACGGACCCAGGACACGTCGAGCCGGACTGCTCGCGGCCAGCACGCTTTTGATCTGGGTGACCGCGGCTGCCGGACGTCGAGTCTTCGCAGCCTTCTGACCACGAACGCGCAGCGGCGGCTCCCAGGCGACCGTGAGCGTGATGTCACCGTTCGGCAGCGACAGATGCAGCGGCGTCGTAGGGATCGAGGCATCCGGTGGTGCCGCGTGCAGACGTTGCGCCAGCGACTCGAAGTCACCGGCCTCGCCGGTGCGAAAAGTCCATGAGTAATACACCGGAAGTTCCGATGGCATGTCAGACGCGCTCCACGCCGGCTCGTGACCGGTGACGAGCGCCGGCTCGCTCGCTGGATCGCGCCCCGCGCCTGCAATCCGCCCGGATAGAAATGCCGGGACCACGCAGGCGATGTAACGACGGAAAGGCAGCAGCCGCCGCGGCGAAAGCAGTCGCGACAGCGTGCGATCGGGATGACTGGCCAAGGTCTGCGCGATGTCCGTCACGCCAGCACACGCGACTTGCGCATGCGCCCACGCCCATCGGTCCGCAAGATCAGGCAGTTCGCGGCTGGCAACCGCCGGGGGCAGTCGCAACATCAGCGGGCTCTGTCCTTGCTGCCCCGGGACGATGCTGACGTCGGGCGTCGCCTCGACAACGATCAGCGCGATCCACGTCAGGACGCGTGCGCCGGAGGGAACGATTGGGCTATAGGTCCACGGCAGATCAGGCGCGTCGAACTCGATCGACGGAAAGAACTCTGGCTCGGCGTCGCGTGTGCCCGAGGCCGGAGTGACTCGCAGCACCTGACGTGGATCGATGGCCACCACGTCACCGGGTCCGAGCAGCGTCATCACGCGACTGACGTCGCGCGCCTGCCGCCCTGGTGATTCGAGACGTACGCCGACTGCCGCCTCGGCGCGCGCCCCTGCCGTTGTCGTCGCGACGATTCCTTCTCTGACGTGAGGGAGAAACACCAGTTTCATCGCACGTCCTCCAGCGCGAGCACGTGGCGCGTCCACTTGCGTTCGCTCGATCGCGTGGGCGCGGCGACGAGGATGGCATCGACCATAGGAACGAACACGTTGAAGGGAACTCGTTTGGGTCGGATTGGCAGACTGTCCAGTACCAAATCTTCGGTGAGCGACTCGTCGCTTTCGATCGCGAGATCGGCGCGGACGCTCCAGCCGTGGCCGCCGACACGCGCACCGGATACCAGCCCGCCGCGGAACGGCGTTTCCTTTGGCGGTCGATGCAGATAGCGCCGCGTCGGGAACACGTCGGTGAGATCGGAGACCTTTCTCAGTTCGGCCGTTACCGGCTGCAGTGTCCACGCGCCAGGATCCGACAATTGGTTCGCGTCGTGCACCTCGAGGTCAATGCCCAGCGGCAGGCGGGTTTGCCGGATGTCAATCTGATCCCGCGGATCCAGTGCCTCGTCAGTGCCCGGTCGCAGTCGCACCGCGAGACGTGGATTGCGACGGACCGTCCAGTTCTCGCCCGCGGCGAGCGCGTCGGCGAGCACTTGTCGCGCGGCTTGCTGCTGGGTGGCGAGCTGGGGCGGGCTGTCGCCCCACTCGTACGGTCCGAAGTCCTTCGAGATGTCAACGCCGCAGACCTCCCAGTACACGGAGCCTTCCATCGTCCAGGGGCCTGGTCCGGAGATGGCTCCGCTCAACGACGCACTGATCAGATCACAGCCGAAGAGGAACACCGTGACACGGAATGACAGATCGAGCTCGAACCTGACGTCGGGCTCCGTCATCACGAGGAAGTTGAATTCCGTGTCGGCGCGGAATCCGCCCCAGCTCGCGCCGGCTTCGACGTGAGCGGCAAATCCGAACTGCAGGCTTGTCGAGGTCAGCGCGAAGTAGGCCTTGATACTCAGCTCGACGAGCCGGTGCGGCTTCCAATAAGCGCCGAGACGCGGCGGCTCGCGCAAGCCTTCTGGAATGAATGGCCTGAACGACGGATGGAAACCGCCGAGCGTGATCGCGAACTCGTTGCGGTCGCCCCATCGAATCAACAAGGCCGCGCCGCCGGTCAGGTGCACGCGCTCGAAAAGCAGCGCCTCGATCAACGTCAACGAGAAGCGCGCCATCCTGGCGCGATGGTCGTAGAGTGCTTCGGCTGCGGCTCGTACGCGGAGAATGTGCGGGCTCTCGACTGTCGGGAATCCGAGTTGCGCCGTGCCATATAAGGCGAACTGAAACGTCTCAAGCTCGCCCAGCAACGCGAGGCGGAAGACGCCGAACTTAGTGCCGACCTCGGCGCGCCATTCGATTTCGGCCAGCAGTCCGACCACCTGATGGCCCTTCGCAGGGGGAAAGAACCGCTCGACTGCTGGAAGCAGCTCGAGGAACCGCTGCTCGGGCCGATCGGGAAGGAGCACCGGATCGAGCGTGCCTTGCGTGCCGGTCGCGGCATCGCGCAAGGCGTTGACGTTCATCGTTCGGTTGAGCGCGATAAGGCCGCCGAGTGCAACGAGCTTCAAGCCGGCCGTCAGCGGAATCGGCGGCGAGAATCGCACCACCAAGAACGCGAGCAGCGTGTACGGTCGGCCGCCTCCAGTCTCGATGATGCCCCATGCCGCAATGTCGTAGCGCTCGCCGAGACGAAGCGCGAGTCCCCCGCGCCACGTCACCGCGCCGCCCGGCGACGCGATGCGCTGCAGAAAACCTCCGCCCGAAATCGCGTCGGTGTCGATCGAGACAGCCAGCCCCGTAGGCGTGGGGACACCGATCGTGAAGTCGATGAGTTTGTCCAGGCTGTCGAACTCGGTGGCGAGTAGCAGCGAGCCCCGCACGCCGAGACCGGAGACGGCGAGGCGGACCGGTCCGACGTTGACGGAGACCGTCGCCGTGACCGCGATGTTGAGCGTCGCGCGTCCATCCGTGACCGCTGTCGTGACCTCGAACCGCCGCTCGTGAAACGTCACCGGTCCAAGCCGTGCGTTCAGCGGTGTCACCACCTCGGTGGGTACGAGGGGCGATCCCGGAAGTGGATTGTCGAAGTCGGCGTTGGGATCGCGAGGAGCTGGTGTCTCGCTGAGCGGCGCCTCGGAATCGACGAGCACAGCGCTCGCAACCTGGCCGACGCCGGCAAATCGCCAGCCGTGTTCCAGCGTCCACTCGAGGGCGCCGTCGATCGGCAGCGCGAGACCGTCGCTCGGCAGCAGCTGAACGAGCAGCTCGTCGTTCGGCTTGAAGGTGACGCGATCCTCCAGATCGTTCAGCGCGATCCGGAACGTCAACGCCGGCCGGTAGGAGTCCTCTTCGGCTCCAGACTTCACGCCCATCGACAGCGATGCGGAGGGCGTCAGGCGAATGTTCATGCCCGGCAGCGTTAGTTCAGTCGGCCGCAGGATTGACACGCGAAAGGCGGCGCCGCCGCGGCCGTCGATCGTGAATGGACCGCCCCACGGAATCATGTGGATCCCGCGTGCATCGAGCTCGAACCGCGCGCGGAACCCGCCGCCGATGTCCTCTTCCTTCTCGAGTCCGCCGTTCCATCCGACCAGCAGGCTGCCGTGTGACGGCGCGCTTTCTTCCTCCGGCGTTGTGCCCGCCTCCGGCGGCGGCGGCGGAATCATCGTGAACGACACGCTCTGCGCTGGCCGCGTGAAGCGCTGATGCTGCTCCGGGTGCCGGATCATCGTGAGGGTCTGCTTCGCCATCGCCTCCGGCGTGCGCGCGACCGCACGCGTGCCGGGCGCGATCGGAGTGGGGGGCAGCTCCCAGCCAGATACGAACGTGTAGTGCTTCGGGCGATCGAGGCCCTGCCACGCGCCGAGCGCCGCAGCCGCCAGCTCCGGCGTGAAAATCGGTGGTCCGCCGCCAGGACGTTTTTCGTGGTCCCGGATCACGTTGACGACCACTTCGAGGAGCAGCCTGACAACGAAGATCGCTGAGCGGCCCATCGTGGACAGCAGGATGTCCACCGGATGCTCGCCCACCTGCTCGGCCAACGTGCGGTTGCGCCACAGGTCCCACAAGCCGCCTATCAACCCCGAGAGCGCCGGAACGTGCTTCGTCACGGGGCTCCGGAAGGTGGCGAGAATGCCGCAGATCATCGTGACGATCCGCGCGCGGTCGTTGACCCATTCGGAACACGCGAGCAGCAGCAGGTCGTCGAAGAGCGCGGTCTTATCGACCGAAGACTTCAACGCCAGCAAACGCTCGATGTCGCCCCGAATCAGGGCGCGTGCTTCCTTGCCAGCGTCCCAGCGCCCGATCTGGGGGAATCGCTCGAGGATGTCGGCGTCGGTGAGCGCATCGAGCGCGGAGTCCGGGAGAAACGCGTACGGCCCGAGCTTTTTTAGGATGCGCCGGCGAAACGGCGTGCTGACGCGTGACGCCGCGTCGATCACGAGCGCTTCCCGCGTGACGTCGTCAAGAACCGCCGGAATGTCGTTGAACACCGCGCCACCAAAGTCCGCGGCGAACTGCCAGATCGGTGGCACGAACTCGAGCAACAGCTTGACGACCGGCTCCGTCGCATCCACGCCCCACCCGCCGTCATCGGTGATCTTCGGGCGCGAGGTGTCCCACGTAGATGTCGGCACCGGCGCCAGCGCAAACTCGTGGACGATGTACGGCTGAAGGCCGGTCGGGGAGTTGCCGGTGTCGGGTATCGGGAACAGCTCGCCCGCGATGATGTGCCGCACGGACCAGGTGTCGCCGGTAGGCGCGAACGTGACGATGCCGACGTTCGGTGCAGTGGCGAAGACGCGACCGAAGGCCATGCGTCGTGCGGCCTTGGCGTGCCACGCACCCTCACCGGGATCGAGCGGGTCCGCCGGCAGATTGACTGGTGTCCAACGCCGGTCGACCCTGGGCGGCAGCGTTGAGTCCGGACGACGGTCGCGGGCCATGACCGCACGCCACGCCCAGTTCGGTTCGCGAACTTCTGCCGTGTCCTTGGGCCACCCGTGCGTGGGCACGACCGGCGCGCGCATCTTGAGTCTCGCCCGATAGAACGGATGCGCCCGCTCGGGCTGTGTCACCAGCGCGCCGAGCGGCGTTGGCGGCGTCAGCGACGTTTTGAAGGGCGTGCCCCAGCCCACACGCTCGGCATGCAACTGTTGCGGGTTGGTAGCCGACTCGAAGACATCGAGCGACAGCGCGTGCCCGCGCAACGGCGGTGCGAGATCGCCCCAGTCTTTCGTGAGCCCGCTCGAGACCAGCTGCACAATCTTCGCCGTGAGGACGGGCCCATCGTCAGGCGAGCTCCAGTAGTCCAGTTCGGCGCTCCACCCAATGTGCACGTCGCCCGAGAGCACGACGACGGATTCATAGCGTGCCAACGCGGCGAGCATCGCCTCGTATGTCGAGGGCTCGTACGCCCACGACTCCGCATCGACGTCGCCGAGCAGACGCGCGAACCGCTGAAACGGCACGAGCGCCAGTTCCATGCCCTCCGGTCCGATGAGCGGCACGCCCGTGACGACGATCGTAAGCTTGGTGTCGCCCGCGGGCCGGGCGGGGAGAGCCGCGGCCATCGGTGAATCACCGAAGAGGCCTGCCGCCTCCTCGCCGGGAAGCCCTGTCGGAAGCGCGTCGTTGATCAGGCCAGTTGCACCTTCGTAGTCGATGCCGCCGGCTTGCGATGTGCGGAATGGAAAACGCCGTTTGGTTCGGCCGTCGATCCCCAGCGCGCGATGGGCGGGGCTTTCGACTTGGAAGGAGAACTCGACGAGCGGTCTGAACGTTGGCGCCACGCCGGTGCTGACGCTCTGCGGGAGTCCGAGCAGTTCGTGCAGGCGGTCGAGGCTCGTGCGTGGAAAGGTGCCAGGCTGCGCGGCGGTCGCGGCCATCGCCGGAGCAAAGCCGCTGATGTGATCGATGAGCTCGCGTTCCGGCCCGGTCGACCAGCGCCGTGGATCGTTGCCCCACGTCTGCGCCAGAACGATCGCCATCATCCCGTTGCGGACGATGTCCACGCCCAGCGGCCGAGTGAAGACCTGTTCACGCCATTCGCGACTGAAGTACCAGTCGTCGGAGATGTCGTGATCGTCCGCGATCATGTACGTCGGCACGTTGGCCAGCGCGCGACGCACGCGCGGCAGGCCCGTCCGGAATCTGCGGAACCACCACTCGAACAACGCCGGCGACCAGTACTTGCTGGCGACCCAGTCACGCACCTGACGGAAATACCAGTCGCCGTGCTCTTCGGGAGATGCCTCCTTGGCGGGCGACGGGCGGATCTCGTCGGCCACCGGGAGCTGCTCGAGGAGTGTCTTGTAGGCGTCGGTAAAGTTGTTGGTACTCCGCGACTCTTCATCGACAGGTTCGTCGTTGTACAGAAAGCGGATCAACCAGTCCTGAGGCACGTCGATCTTCGCGGGATCGAATTCCGCACTGCTCGGCCAGAGGTCGAGTGCCCACAGCTCGGGTGACCACGTGAGCAGGTAGTAGGTGATGAACTCGCCAAATGAGAGCAGGTGGTCGCCCGCCGAGGTCGTGAAGCCCGCGCTGCGCCTGATGGTGTCGCCGCGGAATGCTGGCGGAAAGTTCTCCAGCGTCGCCGCCTTGAACACTGTGCCAGTGGGTTCCGCGCCGAGTTCCTCTTCGCCCACCAGCATGCGCGCGAGCGTGTTCAATGCGGGCAGGAGGGGAGGCGGTGGCTGGTCGGCGTAGATCTGGTCGCCGGTCAGGAACAGTTGATGGGGACGCTGCACCATCGACGAGGGGCCGCGTGCCTCGATGAGCGCATCCACCCATAGCATGCCGTCTCTCTTCGGCAGTTGCGGATACTCGTCCGGCGGGAATGGATACGGTGGTCCGTCGTGACGTGGCGAGTCCACCGTCGGGCGCTCACGCGGCCAGTTGGGAAACGATGGGTTCGCACGGAGGTCGGTGCCTGGAGGCACGAACGGGTCATCATCGTTCTCGGCCTCATCGGCGAGCGGTGGTGCCGCAAACAATTGGCGGCACGACCCGTGGACAATGACGAGCCGATCGAGCTCCTGAGGACAGGTCTTGAACGTAGGAAGTTCTTCGGGGTCGTAGCCGATTGGCGTGGGATCGGCCACCAGGCCAAGCGACCGAAGGTTATGGATGCGGGCCGGATCGGCGCGCTCGATCAGGCGCAGGTCGTACGAAAACGTGTGATTGGCTTCGAGAGTGGTGCCGCCGGAACGGGACGCGTTGCCGCCAGGATTGCGCAGGTCGAGAACGACGGTGAGGACGTGCAGGTGGGCGCCCACCTGAATAGTGGGCTGCGTCTCCGACACCCATCTGGCACGAAGGTCGTCCTGCTCAGTGCGAGACGCGACGATATCGGCGCCGTCGAAAACGAGCAGCGAGACGTTGCACGCGCGTGAAGTAGCGATCCAGACCGAAACGAGATCCGACTCGACGCGACGAAGAACCGGTCCAGCAAGCAGCGGAGGCAGCGCTGCGGGTACAACGGGCATACGAAGCCTCGGGAGGGTGCGTCAAC
This sequence comes from Vicinamibacterales bacterium, assembly GCA_036742665.1. Classification (GTDB taxonomy): domain Bacteria; phylum Acidobacteriota; class Vicinamibacteria; order Vicinamibacterales; family UBA2999; genus Gp6-AA40. Next base: position 16,693 of record DAINQP010000126.1, read on the forward strand.
ATAACACACGTTTTCTCGAGGCGTCTTTTATTTAATGGACCGGGCGGGACGAGTCTTCGAAACGACAGAGTCGTTCATGCCGATCGTCCCGTCCGGTAGTCGGGCCTCCGAGTTCTAACGGCCTCCGCTCAGCCTCGGTCGTCCAGTCGATTCACAGATCGATCGATGCGATCGACATACTCGGTGACGCGCGCCTTAGTCACGTCCCACCAATCATCGGGGGACGCCGACTTCAGACGATCCACGTCGTCGCCGAGCTTGTTGATGCGCGCGCGCACGTCATCGACTTCAGTCTGTTTCGGGCCGCTGGCCTTGACCTTGTCGAGTGCCTGTTTCATCGCGTCCACTCGTGCACGCATGGTGGCCACGAACTCGTCGCGCTGCGACGTGAACGGCGCGGTGCTCACGGCTTCGCCGTGTGCGTTCTCGGTTGTCCGCGGCGCTGCCGGCTTCACCTGTCCGGCCAGTCTCGCCACATCGGCTTCGATGTCGTCGGCTGTTCGCCGCATCGCTCCTTCGTGACGGTTCCACCAGTTCTCGGGCGTCGTCGTTCGCAGGTCATTCACGGCCTGCTTCACGTTGCTGACGTCTTCCTTGAGTTCCTCACGTAACCCTTCAGTGGGCGTTTTCTTCTCGGCGACGACCTTCTCATTCGCCTCCGTGTACTCACGCTCGATCTCAGCCACACGCTTGTCGAGTCGCGAGATCTCCTCAGCACGGTCTTCCTGGTTCTTCGCCACCTGATCAGCGGTGCTTGCCGCCTTGTCACTCACCGTCGGTTGTGGAGACTCACCGCGTCTGTTGCACGCACCGACGAGTAGCGCGGGGGCGACGATGCCAACAATCATCAGCTTGCTGTAGCGCATCAAGCTCCTCCTCGAACCCGGTCCAATTCGGACCGTACGTCCGAGAAAGTGCAAGACAACCGCC
>DAINQP010000127.1:0-17586 GCA_036742665.1 Vicinamibacterales bacterium
CGAGGACGATCCGCATGACCTGGCCAAGCCGCGCGGCAAACAGGACTGGCAGCTGGAGCCGCACTCCATCTGGTATCCGCGCACGTCGGGCATTTGGCAGACGGTGTGGGTCGAGAAGGTCCCGGCGACACGGGTCGGGCGGATCTGCTTCACACCCAGCCTGGCGCGGTGGGAAATCGGCGTTGAGGTGTGGCTCGAGGGCGAGCGGCGGCAGGATCTGCGTCTCGGCGTCAGGCTTCGCAGCCGTGACACGGTGCTGGCGGCAGACACCTATCTCTTCGTAAGCGGCGAAGTCCATCGTGGGGTCGCCTTATCGGATCCGGGGATCGACGACTCTCGCAACGACCTATTGTGGAGTCCGCAAGCGCCGAACCTGATCGATGTCGAGCTCGAGGTCTGGGGCCATCGCGGTGAGTTGATCGATCGGGTGCAGTCCTACACGGCGTTGCGCGCTGCGACCGCGCAGGGCGATCGCTTCCTGCTCAACGGGCGCCCCTACCTGCTGCGCATGGTGCTCGATCAAGGCTACTGGTCCGACGGCGGGCTGACGGCGCCAAACGACGCGGCGTTGCGCCGTGATGTGGAACTGGCGCGAGAGATGGGCTTCAACGGCGTGCGCAAGCATCAGAAGATCGAAGACCCGCGCTATTTGTATTGGGCGGACAGAATTGGCCTTGCCGTGTGGGAGGAGATGCCGAGCGCGTATCGGTTCACGCGCCTCTCGATAGACCGGCTCTCACGCGAATGGGCGTCGGTGATCCAACGCGACTACAGCCATCCGTGCATCGTCGCCTGGGTGCCCATCAACGAGTCGTGGGGCGTTCCGAACCTGCCCGACAATCCGCGTGAGCGCCACTACGTGCAGGCGCTGTATCACCTCACCAAAACCCTTGATGCGACGCGGCCGGTCATCGGCAACGACGGGTGGGAGAGTGTCGCGACCGACATCATCAGCATTCACGATTACGACGATCAGCCGCCGCGCATCGCCACGCGCTATCATGCCGAGGCCGTACTGCCACGGCTGTTCAAGCGTGAGCGGCCGGGAGGGCGGCTGCTCGTTCTCGAGGGACAATCGCACGTCGATTTGCCGCTGATGCTCACCGAGTTCGGTGGGATGGCGCTGGCCCGGGGCGTGCCCGGCGTGTGGGGCTACAGCTCGTGCACGACGCCGGAGGAGTTCGCGCGCGCCTACACGAAACTCCTCGAGGTCGTCCGAAACCTCTCGCTACTGGCTGGATTCTGCTACACACAGTTTTCTGACACGTATCAAGAAGCCAACGGACTGCTGTACGCGGATCGCACGCCGAAGTTCCCCATTCGCCAGATTGCTGGAGCGACCGCGGGCCGCACAGTACCGCACGAAGGCGGGCTCGAACAGCTTCAGACCGTCATCGATGGGAGTGAAGTCCGTTGATGCACAAGCGCGTGCTCACGAAGCCAGACGGACGTCCGCTGATTCTGTACGCACGTGAACCGTTGCCCGACACGTTGGCGGCACCGAGCCCAAGTTCGGCGCCGCACGCACCGAATCCGCATTTGCGGTGGCATGCACTGCGGGGTGAGTGGGTGGCGTACGCCGGACATCGCCAGCATCGAACGTTCCTGCCTCCATCCGAATACAACCCGCTCGCCCCGAGTGCTGATCCCGTCCACGCGACCGAAGTGCCCGCGGGACCGTGGGACGTCGCGGTGTTCGAGAACCTGTTTCCGACGCTGGCCAGGACCGCACACGATCCTCCAGATCTGGCGGTACCCACCGCACCGGGCCGCGGTATCTGTGAAGTCGTGGTCTTTACTCAGGACGCAACCGCCACCCTTGGGACCTTGCCGCTGCGCCATCTCGAACTGCTGATTGACGTGTGGGCCGATCGCTATGAGGAGCTCGGCAGCCTGCAGGACGTCGCCTATGTCTATCCGTTCGAGAACAGAGGCGTTGAGGTAGGTGTCACGCTGCATCATCCGCACGGGCAAATCTATGCCTATCCGTTTGTCCCGCCGGTCGCCGCGCGCGAGCTCGAACAACAGCGCGCCCATTACGAACGGCACGGCACCGGACTGCTCGAGACGATGATCGCGCGCGAAATAGGCGAGCGCGTGCGCATGTTGTACTGCGGCCCGCACGCCGCCGCCTTCATGCCTATCTGCGCCCGCTACTCGTATGAGGTGTGGGTGGCGCCGCTACGCGCAGCGACGTCGTTTGCGGCGCTGAACCATGACGAACGACGCGACTTCGCTCGTGCGATGAAGACCGTTTTGCTCAAGTACGACCGGCTGTGGAACATGCCGTTCCCGTACATTCTCGCCTTCCATCAGGCCCCGACTGATGGCCTCCCCCATCCCGAAGCGCATCTGCATGCCGAGTTCTATCCGGCGTATCGCATGCAGGGCCGGCTGAAGTATCTGGCCGGAAGCGAAATCGGAGCCGGCGTGTTCACAGCCGACACCCTGCCAGAGGACAAAGTGAAAGAGCTCCAGACTGTCGAGGTCAACGTTGATGCCTGACGAGGTATCGGCAGAAGCGCCAGGACGAGTGAATCTGATCGGAGAGCACACCGATTATCACGACGGCTATGTGCTGCCGACAATCATCCCTCAGCACACCTGCGCGCATATAACCCGCCGCATCGACCGTCTCGTCCGAGCATCGACGACGGTGCGTGCCGGCACGTGGGAGGAATACCAGATCGGCGCCGAAACGGCCGGACGTGGATGGCTCGATTACATTCAAGGCGTGACGGCGATGCTGGCTCGCCACGGCATCCTCGTACCAGGCCTCGACGTGCGCATCGATAGCTCGATCCCGCTGGGCGCGGGCGTATCGTCCAGCGCCGCCCTCGAAGTCAGCCTCCTGCGAGCGTTACGTCTGCTGCTACACCTCGAGTTCGACGACGTGACGGTCGCACGGATCGCGCAGTCGGTCGAGACCGACTTCGTCGGCGCGCCAGTCGGAATTATGGACCAGATGGCGTCGAGTCTCGGCTGCGAGGGCGAAGCGCTGTTCCTGGACACACGCTCACTCAGCTACCAGCGAGTCCCACTGCCAACATCGATTGAGATCGTGGTGATTCATTCGGGCATTACGCATGCGCACGCAGGCGGCGAATATGTCACTCGTCGTCGCGAGTCGTTCGAGGCTGCGGAACGGCTGGGCGTCGCGCGGCTTCGCGATGTGGACGCCGCGATGATGCCGCGGATTGCCACGTTGCCAGATGTCCTGGCGCGCCGGGCACGGCATATCGTCAGCGAGAATGCGCGTGTGATCGCCGCCGTGGCGGCGCTGCGCGCCAGCGATGTCGAGCGGCTAGGCGCGTTGCTGAACGAATCACATATCTCGATGCGCGACGACTACGAGACATCCACAGCAGAGATCGACGTGCTGGTCGGCGTGGCTCAGGGTCATCCCGACGTCTATGGGGCACGGCTGACTGGCGGCGGCTTCGGCGGCTCGATCGTCGCGCTCGCTCGCGGTGGACGAGGACAAGGCGCAGCCGCCGAAATCAGTGCGGAATACGTGCGGCGAACGAGCCGTACGCCAACGATACTAATCCCACCTCAGGTGAACACCTGATTTTAGGGCACAGTTCTTGAAGCTTGGACGCGCATGCTCCAGGTGACCAATGCCCCCCCAACACCCGATCTGATTTGCCTCTCACATCTGCGCTGGAACTTTGTGTTCCAGCGTCCCCAGCATCTGTTGACGCGATGCGCCAGAGACCGGCGCGTGTTCTTCGTTGAAGAACCGCTGTTTCAGCCAGGGATCGAGCCGCGGCTGCGCATCGAGCTCTCAGGTTCTGTTCGCGTCATCGTGCCCGAATTGCCCGAGGGCATCGGCGAAAACGAGGCAATCGCCGCCCAACGCGACCTGCTCGAGCAGTGCATCGAGGCGCAGCAGATTTCAGAGTACGTGCTCTGGTACTACACACCTATGGCGCTTCCGTTCACCGACCATCTGTCCCCGGTCGCGGTGGTTTACGACTGCATGGACGAACTGTCGGCATTCAAAGGTGCGCCCACCATCCTCAAAGCACGCGAAGCAGAGCTGATGCGGCGCGCGGCGCTGGTGTTGACCGGCGGCCAATCCCTGTTCGAAGCCAAGCGCCATCAGCACCCGAATATCCATCCGTTTCCCAGCAGCGTTGACGTCGCCCACTTTGCGCAGGCGCGCCGCATCACAACCGAACCGCAGGATCAGGCGCCCATTCCGCATCCGCGTCTCGGCTTCTTTGGCGTAATCGATGAACGTATGGACATCGACCTGCTGGATGGCGTGGCCGCCGCTCGCCCCGACTGGCACCTCGTCATGCTCGGTCCAGTGGTCAAAATTGATCCAGACTCACTGCCGCACCGAGCCAACATCCATTACCTCGGGTCGAAGCGTTACGAGGAGCTGCCACAGTACCTCGCGGGTTGGGACGTCGCACTGCTGCCATTTGCACGCAATGAGGCGACACGATTCATCAGCCCGACCAAGACGCCCGAGTACCTCGCCGCCGGCAAGCCGGTTGTCTCGACGTCGATTCGCGATGTCGTAAGGCCGTATGGCAAGCAAGGGCTGGTGCGGGTCGCCGACGAGGCCGGCGCGTTCGTGCAGGCCTGCACGGCGGCGATGGGCGAGGACCCTGTGAAACGCATCACGCAGGCGGATGCATTCCTGCGGCAGACCTCATGGGATGGCACATGGACGCGGATCCGGTCGCTGCTCGATGACGCGCTGCGCCGCCGCGACGGCAGGCCGGCCATCGACGAGGACGCCACCGCCGTGTAACCCGCCGCTAACAGGGGACTTCACATGTTCGACTATCTGGTTATAGGTGCCGGATTCGCCGGCGCGACGATCGCCGAGCGCCTCGCCGCTCATGCCGGTAAGAAGGTACTGATCTGCGATAAGCGTCCGCACATCGGCGGCAACGCGTACGACCATTACGACGAGGCCGGCATTCTCGTCCACAAGTACGGGCCGCACATCTTTCATACGAACTCGCGCGCCGTCTACGAATACCTGTCGCAGTTCACCGAATGGCGCCCCTACCAGCACCGCGTGCTCGCCTGCGTGGATGGTCAACTATTGCCGATCCCCATCAACCTCGATACCGTGAATCGCATGTACGGGACGAACTACACCTCGTTCCAGCTCGAAGAGTTCTTCAAGTCAATCGCCGAGCCGGTGGCGCAGGTGCGCACATCGGAGGATGTTATCGTCAGCAAGGTCGGTCGTGAGCTGTACGAAAAGTTCTTCCGCAACTACACGCGCAAGCAGTGGGGACTCGATCCGTCGGAACTCGACGCCAGCGTGACGTCTCGCGTGCCGGTGCGAACCAATCGCGACGACCGCTACTTCACCGACACGTACCAGGTGATGCCGTTGCGCGGCTACACGCGCATGTTCGAGCGCATGCTGTCGCATCCGAACATCAAGATTCTGCTCAATGCCGATTACCGTGAGGTGCAGAGCATGATTCCTCACGCGGACGTGGTTTTCACCGGGCCGGTAGACGAGTTCTTCGACCACCGCTTTGGGAAACTGCCGTACCGCTCACTCGACTTCAGGTTCGAGACGCGGAATACGCCGGTCGCACAGCCCGGGCCGGTGATCAATTACCCGAACGAGAACGCCTACACCCGGGTGACGGAGTTCAAGTACCTGACCGGCCAGGAACACCCGAAGACGACGGTGGTCTATGAATTCGCCAAGGGCGACGGCGATCCGTACTATCCAGTGCCGCAGCCGCAGAATGCGGCGTTGTACCGGAAGTATCAAGAGCTCGCCGACGCCACGCCGGGCGTGCACTTCCTCGGGCGGCTCGGCACCTACAAGTACTACAACATGGACCAGGTGGTGGCGCAGGCGCTCACGCTGTATTCGAAGCTGCTGGGCGTTTCGCGGCGCGACGTGACCGTCACGGCCGCATGACACCGTTCCGCAGCTTCTTCATGGGTGGCTTCGAGTGCTCCACCCATCGGCTGCGCACGGGACGACGACTGGACGTCATCGGCGCCACCTCTCACGACCGCTTCGCGCTCGACGACTATCGTCGGCTGGCACAAGCGGGAATCCGCACGATGCGCGACGGCATCCGCTGGCATTTGATTGAGCGCACGCCGGGCGTCTACGATTTCGCCAGCGTGTTGCCAATGCTGAAGGCGGCGCGCGAGGCGCAGGTGCAAGTCATCTGGGATGTCCTGCACTACGGCTGGCCGGACGACCTCGACATCTTCAGCGATGCCTTCGTGTCGCGGTTTGCCGACTTCTCCGCGGCATTCGCCGAATTGGCGACGCACGAAACCGACGGGCCCCCGTGGGTCGTCCCGGTCAACGAAATCTCGTTCTTCGCCTGGGCCGGCGGCGAGATCGGCATCTTCAATCCGTTTGGGACGCGACGAGGCGACGATCTGAAGTTTCAGCTCCTGCGCGCCGCGATCGCCGCGATGCAGGCGATGCAGGCCGTGAACCCCGCGATCCGCATTGTCCACACCGAGCCGATGATCAACGTCGTCCCGCACCCCGCTCGCCCGGAAGAGGCCGGACCGGCGGAGGGACACCGCCAGGCGCAATATGCGGCGCTCGACATTCTGGCTGGACGCAGCCATCCGGAATTGGGCGGCCGTGAGGAATATCTCGACGTGATCGGCGTCAACTACTACGTGCACAACCAGTGGATCTTTCCCGGTGGTCACGGCTCGATGATCGAGCCGTCGCACCCGAGATACCGGCCGGTCTGGCAGATGCTGAAAGAGGTATACGACCGTTACCGGCGTCCGCTGTTTGTCGCCGAGACCGGCATTGAAGATCAGGCGCGGCCGGCGTGGCTGCGCTATATCGGTTACGAGGTTCGGCGCGCGATCCGCGAGGGCGTGCCGGTGCACGGCATCTGCCTCTACCCGATCGTCAACCATCCGGGCTGGGACGACGACCGCCATTGCTACAACGGACTCTGGGACTATCCCGACGCACACGGCGCCCGAGAGATCTACGAGCCGCTGGCCCGTGAACTGGACGCGCAGCATCAGCTCCTCGAGGCGCAGCGGCGCGGCGAGGAAGTCGTCTCACCCGCCGCTGACACCCATCTGCTCGACGTCGCCGCCCATTGGATGGAGATTCGATCGGGACGCGAGGACGTGCTGCACGGAAAGTGATCAGCCTCGTAGTTTGTCCAGCAGACTCGCCATCATCGATGGTTCGTCGCGCTCCGGCGGGTCCACGAAGTGGAAACGCTTCACCGCATCCGATCCCCAGAACCGGCCGACAGTAATCAACAGATCCAGATCGGCCTGAATCCAATCAGGCACCATCGTCTTCGCGCCGACTTCCTGCAGCTGCTCGAAATTCAATTCGCGCAGATGCATCGTCTGCCGGCCAAGTTTCACGGCGTGGTCGGGCACCGGAGCGCTGTCGATCAGCACGTCGAGCACCCGTTGACGCCATTGCGCTGACAGTCGGCCCAGCACCACTGTGCGGAACCACATCATGCCCATCAACCTTCTCAGTTCGCCTGCGTCGATGGGAATGTTCGATGCGGCTCCGTCGCCGGCGAGCACGAGTGCGGCCGGATCCGAGCGATTGACGGCAATCGCAAATTCCCAGAACGTCGCGAACGCACGTGAGACAGGCGGCTCGATGACCGAAGTATCCTGGCGCGCGCTGTTCCCTGCGGTCCCTCGACGGGCGAGCTTGCGCTCGGTTTGCGGGACGCGCGCAGCGACCACTGGCTCCGCAGCGAACTCTGACACTGCGTCGACTGCCTCCGACTCGGCCGCCAAGGGCTCGACCGGGACGGGATGGACCGCGACGGGCTCGGCCGTGATCGGCGGCGAGCTCACCGTGCGAATCCCTTTCTCGAGACTCCAATCGATTTCGAGCGGCCGGTGCGTTCCGGTGTACTCGGAAAACAGAGCCGTGACACCCCACGGCCTGGGCGTGCCGACCGCCCGTACGTAAAGCGGACTATAGGGGCTCGTCGCATGAGCGCCCATCGCGGCGGCAAGCCGTCCCTTGAGTTGTGCATCCACGAGATTCGACCAATCGCCCTGGATGCAGATGAGCGATGTGCCCGCGGCCTTGTGAAACGCGTAGTACGGATTGTCACCGCATCGATCGGCCGCCTGCTCCACCATGCGAGGATCCGGATCGCCGCGCTCAGGTGGATCGATTTCGGCGAAGCCAAGTCGCAAACGACCGTGACCGGCAAACAAGATCGAGAGATCGGACGGATCGACCTGCGAGAGATCCCACAGAACGTAAATCAGTCCGCGCAGACCGCGGGCTATAGGCAGGTTCATTCGCTCCCACACGATCGGCTGCGGCTGGGGATCATGTTCGGCGTAGCCGCGGTCGTTGAGTATTTCGATCAGCCGGATCCCCGCCGCATCGAACTGCTCGATGGCCTTCACTGCATAGTCGTAGTGGCGCTTGTCCACTTCGTGCCGCTCGAACGAGGGCCGTACGAAGATCGGGATGACGAGCTTCTTCTGCTGACGCGCCATCTGCGCCAGCGGAAACATCGTTCCCGAACCGGTGCCCTTTCCGCCTGTGCCGATGAGGATGATGATCGAGTAGCGGCTGAACAGCGCCTCGATATCGCTGCGCGATTCATGCAACGCTTCGAGTGCCACGGCGGGATCATGCCGAGCTCCGAGACGGCCGGTGGTGCGAGCGCCAATGAGGACCCGCTCCTCTTTCGGGAGGTCGGATAACGCAAACTCGTTCGTGTCCAGAAAGCGGGTCGTCAACGCGCGGCGAAGCCGCTCGGCGTACCGTGCGTCGCCGCGCTGCGTCACGGTGAGGTCGCGCCGGAACGCCGCCTTCACCGATCGCAAAATGTTGCCACCACCGCCGCCCGCGCTCAAAAGGAGGATATGCATGTGACACCTGGTTCGTTCTTACCGCCTTCGCCACGGCTACGGCGGACGAGGAATTGAAACGGCACGACCACCCATCCGGCCTGCATATACAGCGGGCCATTCACGAACGACCGATCGGCGAGCGCGCGCATGATTCGCGCGACGTCGTACTCCATGTTCTTCTTGTGATCCGAGAGGTTCGGATACCGGCGCCCCGTGCCCGGCGCAAGAAGGATGTCGAGTCGCCCGCGGCGCGCGCTGTAGCGGACTCGCGATCGCACGGGACGCTCCGCGTCTAACAACTTCAGCGGCCGTTCGAACTCCTTGACGAACCGAGACGCGAAATGCCGCATGACGATCGTGCGCGTTTTCCTGCGAACCAGATGGTCGTCCAAGAGTCGCCATCCGACCAACGGCGCGACCATCGCCGCGCCGAGCCACACCATCGGGAAGTCGAGACCTCGTATCGCCCGCATCGTCTCAGATGCGATCGACTGCGGACTCAGGCTTGTCTCGCCCGCGTCGCGAGTCACACCACCGGCAGGCTCGATCGCGGCTGCGGACGCTGGGAGCGATTCAGAAAGCACAGAAGCCACCGGCGGGGATGCCTCGAGTGCTTCGGAAACTACCGCGTCATCAACCTGTGCGGACGCGCGCTGGGCAAGGGGTCTGAGCAGACAGGCCTGCCAGCCGGCGCGAATGCGGTTGTATTGCGACTTGGGCACGAACCGCGACGAGGCATTTCTGATCTGAAACCAACTCTGATACGCATCGCGACTGTCACCGGTGACACGACGCGCGACCTGCGGCGCTGACTCACCGCGACGAATCGAATGGCAGACGAGCGACTCCGCGTACGCGGCAGTCGGTGGACCCGCCAGCAGCATGAAGATCGGTAGCGCACATCGAGCAATGTGCGACATCGGCCGCAGCACACACCTCATCCGTTTCGCCATAAGCGAGGTGGTGGGCGCTTACTCAAGCTACGTGCCAGAGGCGGTCACGTAATTCGCATGGTCATTTAGCGACTGAATGCAGACGTCGCGTGGCTATTCGGCGGCAGGCTGTCACGGCGCGAGGTCGCTCGCCTGGAGTCTCCGGGCGAGCTCAGCCATCAAGTGGAGCTTGCGGTCTTCGCAGATTGCAGATCGAATGACGCGATCTTCAGACCGAGCGTCACCTCGGACGCCGGCACCGGGTTCCCGAAACGTGACGCGACACAGCGGCTCGCTTGGGTCCACGCCCGATTTGGTCGCGCTGAGCGCGACCATGCGTGAGCAGATGCAACAGCGTCTCGTCCGATGCCTGCGTCCCGACCTTTGCGCCCCCGTTGACGCGAGCGAACACGCGGTCGCGTGCCTGTTCGACGTGCCGGAGCACACGATCTAGTGGCGCGCGTCACTGATCGGCGTCCCGATCACCTCTCCGGAGACGACGAGCTCGACGCGGCGGTTCTGCTGACGGCCTTCTCGCGTGTCGTTCGATGCGGCCGGAAAGCGTGGACCGTATCCCTGCGTCGAGACGCGGTCCTGGGACACGCCCTGGGTGATGAGAAAGTCACCAACCGCCGAGGCGCGCTGCTCCGACAACCGCTCGTTGATTTCGTCGGTGCCGGTCGAATCGGTGAACCCCTCGGCTTGGATGTCGAGCCCCGGATGGGCGAGCAGGATGCCGGCAAAGCGCGCCAGCTTTTCGCGCGCCGGCGGGCGCAGCTCGTATCGTCCGGTCTCGAACAGCACGTCGCCGACATTGACGATGAGGCCGCGTGCGGTGTCGCGCGTCTCGAGAATGTCGTTGAACTGCTGCAGCAGCGTGGCGCGCAACGTCGCGCGATCCTGTTCTGCCTGCGCCCGCAGCGTGTCGGCGCGAGCCGCCTGTGTCTCGGCTTCAGCGCGCGCGGATTCGGCGTCGGCGCGCGAGCGTTCGGCGTCGCGCCGGGCTTCTTCGGCTTTGCGCTGTTCCTCTGCGGCCTGCTGCGCGGCCTGCTCCGCGCGCTGTCTCAACACCGCAGACTCCTGCGCCGCCTTTTCGGCACGCTGGCGTTCCTGTTCGGCGGCCGCGCGTCCAGCGGCTTCGCGTGTCGCGGCATCTCGCGCCGTCTGCTCGCGTGCGGCCGACGCTTCCTGTCGGGCACGCGCTTCGGCCTCGGCCCGCAACTCGACGGAATGCAATCGCGCTTCTTCTGCGGCCTGCACCGTCGCGCGCGCATGCGAGATGATGTCGCGCTTCGATTCCTTGCGCTTCACGAGCAGCTCGGTCTCGCTGAGCAGCCGGCGCGCCGTCGCGATAGCGTTGGGGACGAACTTCTCGGCCTGGGCGATCTGGGCGATCGCGACCGCACTCCGCGCCTGCTGCACGTCGGGCGGCTCTTTCGAATTCGGTGCCGGCAGCGCGAATGCGCCGCCGGCGACGTACGCACCCCGCGGCACGATTTCATAGTCCAACGTCGCGATCGATGTGCGGCCGCGTGTTTCTTCCCGCACCGCGTTCTCCATCACCACGACCTCGCTCGGCGTGGTCACCGCGTAATACGGCTCGGCGGTGACGATGAGCGCGAACGTCTGAACATCAGAGGTCGCCTCGATTTCGTTCCGGCCCTCGTCGAGACGAACCTCGCCGAGATTCTTCGCCCGTCCTTGCGGTGGAATCGCCCACAACACAAAGGTCAGATACTCGGCGCCGAACTGGCTGGCTGATGTCAGGCCGCGCATCTTGGCTTTGATCCGGACCGGACCCGCCGATTCCGTCTCGATCTCCACCTCTCCGCGCGGGCGCGGCATCAACGGCGTTCCCACGAGATCGATTTTCGTGGTCCGACTAGCCTCATACGTGACGGCCGACGTCCTCCGCGACGATAGTCCCGGAGCAGACACGCCGGGACTCTGCTGCGCATCCGCCGCAGGAACGACTACCGCGATCACGCCAATGATCGCGAGCACGAGCAACGAACGAGATGGCGCCATGATGCTCTCCTCCGAGAAGACTGGGGCTGTGTTGCATCACGCAACCCCAGTACCAGCCCGACTCGAAGAAACTAAGAGGAAAGCCGCAACGCGGAGCAGCCGCCGGCGAGCGACTCACGACTTACCGTGGGCGGACACCTCTAACAGCTGGTTGGATCGCCCGCGTTAGCGTGGTGCTGGCGGTGCCGCCTGCAGCAGCACCAGGAAGAGGCTGTCCGGGTCGCGCACGATCGCCACCTTTGTTGTCGCGCCACCACGGCCCGGCAGATTCACGGTGGTGCCTCCGGTTGAGACGACCGCACCGCCATGACGCTTGAGCGTAACGATCGCGTCATCCACGTCTCGAACCTGCAACTGAATGCGAGTCGAGCCGGGATCCTGGATATTGCCGCGAACGGTCCTCCGATCGACCCCTTTGAAATCGATCACTTCGAAGACCAGCCCCGTCGTTGGTACTTCGAGCATCGCGGCGCGGTATTGCGCGTCCTTCAGCCCGAGCATGTCGTTGACGTCGGGATCCTTCTTGAACTGATCGACGCTACGCACCGTCATCCCGAGTGCGTCACGATACAGTGCCAATGCTTTGTCGACATCTGTCACCGTCAGCCGCACGCGAACGGCGATGACGTTGGCGGTTGGCGGCGCCTGCGTCTCGGGCGGCTGATCGGCCTGGACGACCTCCACAAAATGCCCATCCGGATCTTTCACGACGACGACGCGGAAGCGTGGCTTGCTGGCGGGCAGGCCGATCGGCGCGCCACCCTTTGTCACGATTGGCGCGCCAAGAGCCTTGACACGGGCGAACGTCGCATCGACGTCGCGCACGAAGACAATCAGCATGAACGCGCCGCTGTCTTGTAGGCGCCGATCGAGCGGCTTGCTCGCGGCCTTCTTGATCTCGACGATCTCGACGCCGGTACGCATCGCCGGCGGCCGGCCGATTTGCCAGCGCAGTTGCGCATCAGGCAATCCGAACATGTCACGGAGCGCAGGATTGCTGTCGGCATTGGCGGGCGCGCCCTGGACGTCGAACCCAAGACCGTCGCGATAGAACGCGACCGCCTTGTCCAGGTCACTGACGATCGGGCTGAAGAAATTGCCCGAACCCACGATCAGGCCAGTCGGCGGCGGACCAGCGGGCGCCGCTGCTGGACCAGCCGGCGCAGGTGTCTGCGCGTGCACGGCCGTCGCGGCCAGCAGGCACACCAGCGCCACGGTCAAATTCCTCATGCAGCCCTCCTCGCTCTTGCGGGGGGACATCATGCGGGACCGGTCGCCAGCGAGTCAAGGTTGGGTCGGGGCCGCAGTTGCGGGCGCGATTGTGCGGAGCCTGCGCAAGCGGTTGGCGTTGTCGCTGAGCCACGCCCGGACGTCTCCGACAACCCTTTCTGCGCATAGCTCCCACGAATTCAGTCGAGGTTTTTTTGCGGCACTCCGCTGACCCGGTTCACCGAGTCCGACGCCGACGAAAATTCGGCGGTAACAGGCATCGCGGGCCTCGTCTTCGACGGTAAGTGCCATCGTGCGGCACGATCCTGTCGTGAGCAGAACTTCGATGTAGCGTTCGGAGTCGGCAATCGGCACCGATGGCGCCACGATGCTGCCGCTGATGGTGCGTAGCGCCGCGGTCAATTCACCATGACCTCGTCCGCGTCCGAGCACGGTGATCACGACGTCGGCATCCTCCGCCCGATCCACCAGGCGCAGGTCAGTCCCTCCAGCGAGCGGCTCGCGGAGCAGTTCTCTCGTCTCGACCAGGGCATTCGTCGCATCGCTGAACCCGTGGGTCATCGAAAGGTTGAGGAACACGGCCAGCGACTCGTCAGCAGCAGCTGCGACACTGCCACTTCCGGCTACGAAGCAGACAATAAGGCTCGCGAGTACGCCACTGCGACGCAGATTGCGCATTTGCGATCAGCTCCGCGAAAACTGTAAGCCGCGCAGCCCGGAAATGCCCGTCGCTGCGCTCAGCTCACTGTGTCTTCGACAGAGGTGCGAGCGTCGTGCCTATCCGGCGAATCAGTCGGTAAAAACGGTCAGCTTGCGGTTGTGAATCAACCACTGGCCATTGCGCTTGACGAGTCGATCTTCGGAGCGGCCCATCGCCGCCGCGATCATCTTGCCGTCCCTGTCGCGGCGTACCGTCTGCCAATACGACTGGTGCAGCGCCTCACCAGGTGTGGGGAAGGTGATACGCGCGCTGCTGATCACGTGGTACAGATTCGACGTCGGCAGGCCCTTCGCCTTGTTGTCGTCACGCCGCTGAATGAGGCTCGTGACGATTTTGCGAATCTCCGCGTGTCCCTTGCTGATGCTGCCGTTCGAATCTATGACGGCATCGTCGGTAAACACTGCGACATAGCCGTCCGCATCGAGTGAATCCACTGCCCACACATACCGCGCCATCACGTCCTCGACGGCGATGCGGTCTTCATAGGTCCCGAGATTTCCCTGCGCCGCGACGAGCACGGGCGTGATGAGTAACGCGATCGCCGCGTGGTGGAGTCGCATACGTTTGCGTCTAATCATCTTTGCCTCGAAGAGCGATTCTTGTGACGGCCGGCTCGAAGAATATGGGCTGCCCCACCTCGAGCCGCCCGCGTCCAGTGACGGCGCCATAGACCCCTACCTTGTTGTCACGCACTCGAACAATCGCCTTCAGCACATCGGCGGCCGGGCGTGCCGAATCAGGGTCGAAGTTCACCATCGAGCAGCGCTGGTCGTAATTGGTGATGATGATGGCGGCGGCCTCGTTGCTTTCTCCAAACGAAAGGACACCTCCCACCCATTCGTCCTCCTCGAAAGGGACTGATCGCAGTGTTGCAATCAGGACGTTCGGCCGGAATCGTCGGACGTCTGCGCATTGCGCCGCGAGCCTCCCGATTTCACTCACCGTTGCGGACGTAATCACGGAGATGCTCGCTTCGTCGAAGATGCCACGATTGAGGTACATCATCTCGACCGGAGAACCATGCCGGCAACTCACCTCGGTGGATAATTCCTGGCCGAACACAGCCAACTCCTGTCCTTCTGGCGTGCGAACGTGCGTCGGGAGGTTTTCACCAACCGCGCGGCCTCGCCGGACTGGCGCAAATAGAATCAACTCCGGGAGCGCGCTGGCCGTCAGCCAGGGGAAACCGCTGCGATCGGCAGTGCAACGGAAGGCCAGGCGCCGGTCGCCCTCAAGTCCGTGCCAGCCCAGGTCGGAGAGCTCGAGTCGTTCGCCGCCCATGGACTTGACTGGATATCGGAAGATCGCCTCAACACGTCCGATTTCTGTGACCATGAATGATCCGAGTTGGGTATGGCTGCCGTTCCCGCGTCGCGCTCACGGCAATCCGTCCCGCCGCTTTCTTTGCGTCATCCTCTCGACAACATCGTCTGCCCACGCGCTCGTTATCATGCGCTCGTGCGCATGCCGAGCCAATAGCCTATGAGCGACACGAGTTGATGCCCGATGTACACCGTGCCAAGGGTGACGCCCAGCCGCCCCATAGTGGGCTTAGCCACCCACGCAAGAATCGCCCACGCGCCAAACACTACATCGATCTGGTCGAGCACATGAAATGCGACACCGCCGATGCCGTCGGCCTGAGCGCCAGGCGCAATGTCCATCCAGCGTTTCAAGAAGCTGTTAGGCAACTCCGCCAGCATGGCGGCAGCGCCGACGATCAAACCGAGCAACGCCAGCTCTATCGCACGGTGCTCGCGCCCTAGCAATAGAAAAGGCGGGGCGATCACGACGAACCCCACCGCGGTACCTAGTGCTACACAGAACACACCACGATAGGTCTTGTTTTCACCGAACCACGTGCGTTTTATTGACGTTGCGAACGCTTGCAGCACCCCCAGCCGCATACAGAGCCCATGCACGATGAACCCGAGGAATAGCGGCGCGATAATCAGTGCACCTTCGGCGAGTTCGATCGCCATCGGAATTAGCGGCCGCTATTTATTGCGAGCTGAAGAAGGCTTCACGAACGACGGCGTGTCGTTGGGACATGGAAGCACGTCGGGAAGGATCGTCTCCAGCATGATGCCGACGGCCGTCCGGCTCAACAGGATGCCGGCGGTATACGCCATCGTCGAGATTCGAGTACCGACGACCCGCGTGTGTGAAAGTCCGTGCGCTGGGCGCGTTGACAGAACTCCTACAGGCGCTACTATCCCACGTTGAACAGCACTTCGTTCCAATCGTGCAGGGTGTAACGGGCGACGACGCCGTTGACCACAAACGGGTCGCCTTTGATGAATTCCTCGGCAGCATCGCGCGACGTGAACACACCGAGCGCCCCGACGGGTGGCGCTCCATAGGGCCCGGCCATGAGGAGGACGCCCCTGGCGTGGAACTCGTCGAGCCTCGTGCGATGGGCGGCATAGTTATCTTGCACTTTATGCAGGCCGTCAGCAGCGACCTCGTAGAACATGAGCACCTTCACGATTCACGCTCCTCCGGCATCGTATCTGCCTAGCGATTCACCGGCCATTTGCACCAGGCGCACCAGCGAGACTCCCGAGTGATCGGATGGGCGCATGCGGGGCATTGCAGGTTCGACGGCGGGGGGCTTGTCGCGCGCGGCCTCGACGCATCGCTCGATGTGCGTCGAATACGCGATGCGGTCGCCTTCGGTCGCAGCGGCGCGCCTGGCAGACGAATATGGCAATGCGGGCAGTGCTCGGGACCGGACTCGATCGTCCGCCGGCATAAGGGACAGGTGATCTCGGACACATCTCAGCGTATCAGTCGTAGGCACTTCGGCGCCCACGATCGAGAGACCTGATGCGGCCGGATCTGTGACCAGCGCAGATTAAGATTAGATCTGATGCCGAAAGCTGCCCTCATATTTGTCGTGCTCTCAACCATCGTCCCCACTGTCGCCGGATGTGCAGACTCGAGCGCAGAACAGGGGAGCGAGCGGAAACAGGCCGCCAAGCCCGTCAAGACGGAAGCCGTCCGTCAGGAATCGGTGCGCCGCACACTCGACGTCGTGGGCACACTGGCTGCCGAAGACCAGGTCACGGTGTCCTCCGAGGTCGACGGCGTGGTTCGTCGGATTCGCGCCGATCTTGGTGATCGGGTCGCGGCGGGACAGCCGCTCGTCGAGCTCGATCGCGAAAAGCTGCAGTACAACCTCGACCAGCAGCGAGCCGCGCACGCCCGCTCTCTCACCAAGTACGGCGCCTCCGATCCGGCCCAGCTGCCGCAGATTGAAGGAACGCCCGACGTACGCCGGGCCGCCGCCGAACTGGCGCAAGCCAAGCAGGCCTTCGAGCGGGCGACCGAGCTGCACAAACGTCAGCTCATCGCCCAGCAGATGCGTGATGACGCGGAGACAGCGCTGCGCCTCAAAACGGCGGCCTATGATGCCGCGCTGCAGGAGGCCAAAAACCTCAAGACCGATATCGACGCGTCCGCCGCGGCGATGAAGCTTGCCGAGCGTCATCTGGAGGACGCGTCGATCCGTGCACCGTTCGACGGCTACATCCAGCAGCGGATGGTGTCGGTCGGCGAGCTGGTGAAAGCGCAGATGCCGGTCATGACCGTCGTGCGCGTGGACCCACTGAAGCTGCTCTCAGAGATTCCCGAGCGCATGGCACCATGGGTCAAGCTCGGACAACCCCTGAGGCTGAAAGTCGATGCCTTTCCCGACAAGGACTTCATTGCGACCGTGTCGCGCATCAGTCCCGCCGTAAACACGCAGACGCGCACGTTTGCCTTTGAGGGACTCGCACCGAATCCCGAGGGCACGTTGAAGCCCGGCACGTTCGCCCGCGTCCGGCT
>DAINQP010000128.1:0-1427 GCA_036742665.1 Vicinamibacterales bacterium
GATCCCTCATGGAAGCAGACAGCCGAAGTGGCCGCCAACCCACGCGTCTGCGAGTGCTGCACCACGTCGGCCGTCGTCACGACTGATGGCGTCGTCGCCGCGTTTCGCGACCGAAGCGCGAAAGAGATCCGAGACATTCACGTGACGCGGCTGGACAACGGCAAGTGGAGCGACGCGCAGATCGTCCACGCCGACAACTGGGAGATCGACGCGTGTCCGGTGAACGGACCGGCACTGAGCGCGCGCGGCCGTCAACTCGCGGCCGCGTGGTTCACCGGTAAAGACGACAAGGGCCGGGCGTACACGGCATTCTCTGACGATGCCGGCCGCACCTGGGGCAATGCAATCAGGCTGGACGATCAGGCGTCGCTCGGACACGTGGACGTTGAACTGCTCGACGACGGGTCCGCAGTCGCGACGTGGGTGGAGTTCGCCGACAACCGCAGCCAGTTTCGCATGCGGCGCATCGAGTCGTCGGGCATGCGGTCACCCTCGATCACCATCAACGGCGACAGCCGCGTGAGCGGCTATCCGCGCGTCGAGCGCAGTGGCAATGAGCTGGTGTTCACGTGGACGGAAGGCAGTGAGGGCGAGGGCACGCAGAAGGTGCGCGGCGCGGTCGCAAAGTTGCCCTGACAGTCCGGCGGGTCTAAAAAAACAAGACCCGCCCTACGCCAACGTAGAGCGGGCCCTAAATCTGCAGCGTAGGCCGGGTCCTGTTCTTGAGAACCGGCAGACGATCAAACGTTAGTCGACTGTTTCGCCTGGACGCTTACCCCAGCCGAAGCCGTCCTTCGGACGATGCAGCGTGACCATTCGGACGCGATGATCCTTCGGGTTGCGACCCGGGCTGCCCGAAATGATCACGTGATCACCGGCCTTCAGCGTTTCTCTGGTAACACCCTGACCGCCGAGCTGACCGGCGCCGCCCCACTCAACGGCGTAGCGCACCATCGATCCATCCTTCTCCTTCACCATCACGTGCACGAAGGAGTGCGGATTTCGAAACAGGAACTGCACCAGCTCACCCTCGATCGTCACCGTCTGATCTTCCAAGTAGGTGGCGGCGAAGGAGTGATGGGCGTATGCCTGCGCGCCAACGAGGCTCGCTGTCGCGACAAGGCCAATTACCAGCAGACGCTTCATAGTGTGGTTCCTCCCCACTAACTTCGCGGGCTCGCTATGCGCTCGCCCGTGCATTCGCAACAAAAATCGTAGCCGACTTACGCCGGATTTGGTCCTGAAGACTCTCTGAATTCTTCGTCAGGAAAGTTCGAAAAATTCTCTGCCGCGACGAGGCGAGAATACACTGAAATCGCCGTTTTGTGGGCACTTATTCCCATCGTCAATATCAACACCGCTATCGCGCGGTGAGCCGAGAGCCGCTATCGCGCCGTGGCGCGAGAGCCGCTATCGCGCCGTGGCGT
>DAINQP010000128.1:1527-17539 GCA_036742665.1 Vicinamibacterales bacterium
GAGCCGAGAGCCGCTATCGCGCCGTGGCGCGAGAGCCGCTATCGCGCCGTGGCGTGAGAGCCGCTATGGTGACGCGGCGATATACGCGTTCACCTGGTCCTCCAGCAAGTCCAGCGGGAGCGTGCCGTTTCTCAGCACTACGTCATGGAAATGCCGGATGTCGAACCTCGTCCCGAGCGCCTGTTGCGCGCGCCGGCGGAGCTCCGTAATCTTCAACTCACCCAGCTTATAGGCCAAGGCCTGACCCGGCCGCGCGATATAGCGATCGATCTCCGCGAGCGACTGGCCGGGCACATGGAGCGCAAAGTACTCGCGCGCTCGATCGCGCGACCAGCCCATCGCGTGCAGGCCGGTATCCACGACGAGCCGCACCGCGCGGAACTGCTCACTGGCCAGTACCCCGAACTTCGTCGTCGGATCGCCGTACACGCCCAGCTCCGACCCGAGTGACTCGGCATAGAGTCCCCAGCCTTCAGAGAACGCCGCAGCCGTGAACACCTTCCTGAACTCGGGCAGCCCCTGCAGCTCGCGCGCGATGCCGATCTGCAGATGATGACCGGGGACGGTTTCGTGGAGTACCAGCGCTTCGGTGCGGTACTTCACCTGTTCGGTCGGCCGATACGTGTTCATGTTGAACCACGCCGGCCGTGTCCCGTCGGCGGTGCCCGCGGTGTAGTTCGACGCGGTGGACGCTTCGCGGTCGGCGGGTATCGGCCGGACGTCCACCGCCATTTTCGGCACGCGCAAGAACAGACGCGGCAGCGCCGGCTGCAGACGCGCCAGCACAGCGCGCGCGTACTGAATCATCTCGGCCTGCGAGGCGAATCGCATCCCGGGCCGCTGTCCGAGCTGCTTCTCGTAGTCGGTGACAGGACCGGTGAAGCGGTCGGCGCGTGCCAGCTGCTCCATCTCCTTCTCGATCCGCGTCACCTCCCGCAGACCGAGCTGGTGAATCTGCTCCGGCGTCATCCGCGTGGTCGTGTAGGCGTGAATCAGCGCGGCGTACGCGGCCCGTCCGTCGCGCAATGAAGTCACCGCGGTCTGCGGTCGCGCCTGCTTGCGGTACGTGTCGCGCAGGAACGTCTCGAGCGTCTTCCAGCTCGAGAGAAATTGCTGGTCGTATGCCGTGTAAGCCTGCGCCCGCAGTCGCTCCTGTTCACTGGACGGAATCTCGCTCGGGAAGCGTCGAAACGCGGCCAGCAGCGGCGACTCGCCGGCCGAAGGCTCGCTCTGGGCCACGACCTGCTCAAGGGTGAGATCGACGACGATTGCCGGCTGCGCCAGACCAGCGGCGAGCTGCTCGCGCATCATCTCGATCGACTGGTTGACGACGGTCGGCAGGGCACGGAGTCGCGTGATGATGTTCTGGTAGTCCTTGACCGTACGAGACGGCATCTGATCGACAACGTTGAACACGTCGTTGTGAACGCCGTCGGACTGCGAGACAAGCTGCACGAGGTTCAGATAACTCTCAGCCTCGAGCTGAGTGCGTAGCTCGTGCTCCATCAGCAGTGACGTGACCAGATCAGTAGGATTCAGGTTGCCAGGCGACAGGTACATCGCCTTCTGCAGGAACTCCTCTCGATCCTTGCGGTGACGGTCGCGCGCGGCCTTCGACAGATCGCGCCAACGATCGTTGTGCTCCGCGCGGCCGACTCGCGTCGCAAGCTCGGGCTGGACGGCGAGCCGCCATTCCCAGTAGTCGCCGGTGAGTTGCGCCAGAGTTTGCGAGGAGGGACCCGAAAAGCGCTCGGGGCCCTGGGCAATAAGGACGGCTGGTCCGAGACACACCAGCGTCAGGAGCAGTCTCCTGTAAAAGGGGTCGGGAGTCATTTTTCCCATCATCCCCGAAAAATGACTCCCGACCCCATTTTCAGTTCGCCGGCAACCTGAAGGCGATCAACTCGCCTGGAAAGTTTTGACTGCTGATCGCGACGACGATGTACTGCCGGCCGTTCAGCATGTAGGTCATCGGCGAGCCGGTTTGCGGTGCCGGCATATAGATTGCGCCAGCATCCTGGCCGGTGCGCTTGTCGTAGGCCCGCAGCATCGCGCCGCGGCGCCCATCGGGCAGCGTGAATACGCCACCTTCTCCGGCGATGACGAGTGACTTCGTGACCAGCGTGCCAATACGGCCCTGCCGTCCTGTGCGAGGAATGGTCAAGCCTTTCAGCGCCGGATGATTGCGAATGTTGTCGGGCGTCTCGCCATGTGCGACCTGCCACAGCAGCTCGCCCTCGTGCAGATCGATCGCGCTGATGCGGCCGTACGGAGGCTTGACCAACGGAAGCCCCTGGACTGTCGTCGGGAGTGCCGGCCCCTTCGGGTTCGCGGGATCGACGACCTGCCCGCGCACGTAGTTCATGTCCGATGGCTTTTGCGGCCGCTCGGATCCGGGAATGAGGCCGACGGCGGCGATGTTGGTGTTCGTGAAGATGTAGAACGTCCCCGTCTCCGGGTCGTACGAGCCGCCTGGCCAGTTCGCGCCGCCGGTCACATCCGGCAGCATCAACGTCGCGAGCGGGCCCGGCCACGTGCTGACCACGGGCGGCGTGAAGATCGGTCCGATCTTGAACTGCGACACCAGCTTCACTGCCTGCGCGCGCAACTCCGGCGTGTAGTCGATCAGATCATCGATGCTGACGCCTTGACGTTCGAACGCAGGTGGCTTGGTCACATAACGCTGTGTCGGCCACGACTTCTCCATTGGCACGTCGGACTGCTCGACCTTCCGCTGTTCAATCGGCCACACCGGCTCGCCCGTCACGCGGTCGAAAACGTACAGCCAGCCCTGCTTCGTCGGCTGCATCACGACCTTCCGCATGCGTCCGTCGATCGTGACGTCAGCGACAATCGGCGCGCACGGCAGATCCCAATCCCAGATGCCGTGCTGAATGAACTGGTAGTGCCACTTCCGTTTCCCGGTGCGCAGATCCACGGCAACGAGACTCTCGCCAAACAATCCCGCACCCGGGCGATGGCCGCCGTAGTAGTCTCCGGTCGGCATCTCGACCGGCAGAAATACCGTACCGAGCTCCTCGTCTACGCTGATCTGTGCCCACACGCCGGCATTGCCGGTGTAGGACTCTGAGTCCTGCTCCCACGTGTCACTGCCGTATTCGCCTGGCTCGGGGATCGTGTGGAAGATCCACAGCCGCTTGCCGGTGCGCACGTCGAAGGCGCGCACAAAGCCTTTCTCATTGCGGCGACTCTCGGGACGGCTGCCCTCGGTATGAGCTGCCCCGATGATGATCACGTCCCTGGCGATCACCGGCGCGGCGTGCAAACCGATGTCGCCGGTGATCAGGTCCATATCCTGATCGTCGTCTTGTTTCAGGTCGACGACGCCGTTCTTGCCAAACGAGGTGATCGGCGCGCCTGTTTTCGCGTCGAGCGCCTTCATGCGATAGCCGGGTGTGACGTAGATGATTCGCGCCGAGCGTCCATCCGACCAATACGCGAGGCCGCGGCCCGAGAGTTGACGCGGCGCTTCTTCGCCGCGCTTGCCCTCGTCCTCGCTGTGCATCCACTTCATCTCGCCGGTGGCGCCGTCGAGCGCGACGACGGCGCGTCGCGTGCCGGCGGTGGTGTAGATCCACCCGCCGACCATGAGCGGCGTCGACTGGAAGTTGAACTCCGGCCGCGGTCCGAGGTTATCGGTCTTCAGCCGCCAGGCGACCTCGAGGTTGTTGAAGTTGTCCTTGGTGATCTGGTCGAACGGCTTGTAGCGCGTGCTCGCCAGGTCAGCGCCGTAGGTGCGCCACTCGCCGCTGCTGTCACCTTGCGCGTACGGGCGGTCCTGAGGCCCGGCTGCAACCAGAATTAGTGCGAGTGCGAACAGACCCTTCTTCATCGAGGCCATACGGTTCCCTGCTCCTTACGGGTCACGGCGCGGAGCCCTTTGTAGACGAACTTCTGCAGACGCTTTCCTTCGTAGGTTTCGGTCGTATAGAGATTGCCCTTGGAATCCACGGCGATGCTGTGCACCGCGTAGAACTGTCCTGGCTGGCGTCCGCCGTCGCCGAAGCTGGTGAGCTCTTCGAGAGTGTCGCGCCGCAGGATGCGGATCTTCATGTTGTTGCCGTCGGCCATGTACAGATACGTCTGCGCCGGGTCCTTCGAGAATGCGAGGTCGAACACGGCGCCGTCACCGAGGCTGTTCTTGGCGAAGAATGCCTCCTTGACGAACGTGCCGTCCTTCTTGAACACCTGGATGCGGTTGTTGGGACGATCGCATACGTACACCAGGCCGTCGTTCGACAGATCGGCGCAGTGGACCGGCGAGCGGAATTGCTGCACCGGCGCCGCGTCGGGCTTGTACGGACCGAGGTCGGTGTCATCCGGCTTGTTGCCGTAGGCGCCCCAATAGCGTTTGAGCTTCCCGCTATCGGCATCGATGATGGCCACCCGCTTGTTCAAATAGCCGTCAGCGAGATACGCCTCGTTCGCTGACGGATCGACGAAGATTTTTGCCACGCGGCCGAACGCGATCGGGTCATTGCTGCCGCCGACATAGGTCGGCTTGCCATCCTTCATCGCACCCAGACGGGCATTGGCCTTCCCCACCTGCAGAAGGAACTTGCCACTGCGATCGAACTTGAGCACCTGCGAATCGCCAGGACCGTTGCCGCCGATCCACACGTTGCCCTTGTGATCGATCGTGATGCCGTGATTCGATGTCGGCCACTCGTAGCCGGCACCCGGACCACCCCAGTGCGCGAGCAGCGTGCCATTCGGATCGAACTCGAGCACCGGCGGTGCGGCGCCGCAGCATTCGTCGGACAGCTTCGACTCGAGGGCGCGTTCCTTCTCAGCCAACGTCGCCGAACCGCGATGGATCATCCACACGTGATCGCGCTCGTCCACCGAGACGCCGATCGACGAGCCGAGCACCCAGTGGTTCGGCAGCGGTTTGGGCCAATAGGGATCGACTTCGAAGTACGGCGCTTGCACGGTGTGCCGGCTCTGCCCGGCCAGCTCGCGCGCGACAAGAAGACCGGCTGTCGTCAAGACAGCCAGCAAGAGCAGTGTCCGGCCTTTTCGCACAGGAAGCCTCCCAGGAAAATGTGGCCGGATTATATGCGGAGTCTGTGGTCTACGGGCTTCGGTCTACGGTCGCAGAAGTTGATCAGCCGTGATGAAGCGTGGCTCGATGTCTACCGGAACGTCCTTCAGCCTGTCGAGGACGGTCTGCACCGGCGGCCGGACGACGCCCAGCTTGTCGAGCATCTGCTTGCCTGCCTGCGCATCACCGGTTGCCTGCATCGTCATGATGTCACGCGTCAGGTTCGTGACGTTCTGCTTGATGCGCTCCATGTTGACGGCAAACGTCCCGTCCTGCGCGACGGTCACGCCGCCGTTGTCGAGGAAGTAATTGAGCTGAATCGCCACGCCGCGGCCGTGTGCCTCGGTGATGCCGAAGCGGATCGAGCGGAACATCGACGCGAGATACGTGGTGTACATCGTGTCGTTGAACGACTTGTCGAGCTTCTCGCGATCGACGAGAAATTGCAGCGCAAAGAGTCCCGAGATGTCGGCCTTGGCCTCCTCGATGGTGCTGTAGGTGTCCTTGAACTCCTGCCGGACGTTGGTGGCGCGGCCGCCAACAGTGATGTTGTGCGGGCCCAGACCGTGCATCAGCTCGTGCATCAGGATGTGCGTGAAGAACGCGTCGAAGGAGACGTGCTTGCGATCGTCTGCTGCGAGGGCCACCATGCTGATCGGCTGCAACACGGTCTTGAACTTCGTCTCCTGGTTGTTCTTCAACATCACCCGCTTCGAGCCTTTTTCGGTGATGACGCGCTCGTCGTTGGGCAGGTTGTAGGCCGCAGTCTGCACGCCACGATTACCGTCCCCGGACGAGAACACGGTATTGACGACGCGGATGGGCGCCAACGCACCGAGCTTGGGATTGCGGTATTTCGGATCGATCGGCAGGTTGTTCTCGATATCCTGCAGTTCCGACCCGAACCGTGCCAGCTTCTGGGTTTCAGCATCATCACGCAGCGTGATGAAGGCCTCGAACGCGGCCTTGTAGTTGAACCACTCGTCTTCGTAAGTCTCGTACGGACCGATGGTCGGCTCGATGCTGGCATCGAGACCCATCCAGGCGATGTCGCTGTCGTAGTAGTCGTTGCTCAGCAGCGCGGCGGCCCGCTTCTCGAGATAACTCTTGAGCGTCGGCTGCGTCGTGAGCGCCGCGGCTTCGCGCAGTAGCCCGCTCACGCGCGCGATCTCGCCTTGATATTCGAGCGAGTACGGTACCGCGATGAACTTGCCGTCCGGGCCGCGACGGATCGTCGTGAAGAATCCCGTGGCACGAATGCGCTCGGCCTGGGAGAGGCCCTTCATCCAGGCTTCGACGTCGTCTTTGGTTGCGCCGGCCGGATAGAAGTTCGCCTGCGGAGGCTTCGCCGGCACGCCGGCAATGAACGGTTCGTTGTGATCGAGCCGCGACCATGGGCCCTTGTTGATCACGAAGTAATGTAGACGCGCGCGCCCGAGCGGCGAGCCGTCACGCACCAGGTCGAGCAGCATCGTCTCGTTGCCGTCCCAGACCTGACGCAGGAACAGCGCGTCGAAGACCTTCGCCGCCTCGACCATCTTGGCAAGTGCCTGCCGCTCGTTGTCCGGCAGCTTCGAAATGTCAGCCGTGAGATCGACAGGCGCGAATCGCGCGGCCATCGTCTCGAGCTTCTTGGTCTCAGGATCGGCGCCTGAAGCGGTTGTGGTGGTCTGCGTTGGCACGGCTGGTTGGGTGGTCTCGCGGCTGCATGCGGTCACAAGCGCGAGGATGGAAAGAAGCAGCGTGAGATGTCTCATGCCTCTCAATGAACTCCCGAACTCACTTGCAGCTTCGCCGGATCGGTACCGAGGCGTCGGATCGCCGTCTCCCACATC
This sequence comes from Vicinamibacterales bacterium, assembly GCA_036742665.1. GTDB lineage: Bacteria > Acidobacteriota > Vicinamibacteria > Vicinamibacterales > UBA2999 > Gp6-AA40. The sequence continues at coordinate 8,428 of DAINQP010000128.1, forward strand.
TGCTCCGGCGGGACCCCGAAGATCAGCGCGGGATCGACGTCGATCGTCAACCATGACGATTCGGCGATCTCCGTATCGAGCTGACCAGGCCCCCATACCGCACAGCCGACGACGACACGGGCGCGATTCGACGGGGGCGATTGCAGCAATTCGAGCGTCAGTCGGCGTGAGACGGACAGCAACACACCGGGACACACCTCGCGCTGTTCGTCGTCGGGGCCCTGGGCCTCGGCCATCACGATCCAGGTGCTGTGCGCATCGACCGGGCCGCCGACGAAGAGCCGTAGATCCGGGTCCACGTTTACTTTGGGATCCGTCTTCACGACGGCGCGCGCAAACTCGTCCATCTGTCGATTGACAATCAAGCCGAACGCACCGCGCTCGGTGTAATCGCACAGCAGGACCACACTTCGCGCGAAGTTGGGATCCGCCATCTGCGGCATGGAGAGCAGGAGAAGTGGCGCCGGTCCAGGCATCGTCAGTTGATACGGATTTTCTGCCGCCCTTTGTCGTCGGCGTACTCGCGATTGTCTTCGCACACGTACTCGAGCAGTGTGTAGTCCGGCATGCGCCGATACGCCACGGTGTAGGTGTGCGGCTTCTCGAGCACCACGGGGTCCTCAATCGTGATCTCGTTCCAGAGGACGCTGGGCGACACCAGCTTCATGCGCTCCTTGATCCGCATCTGGGGCGAGTGCGGCATATTCTGGAAGCGCACGCTCTCCTTGATCCCGATCGTATCAACAACCAGCGTGTCGCCGTCCCAGCGGCCCACCGAGTGTCCATAGAAGCCCGGCTCGACGTCCTCGAACGACTTCTGCGGCCTGTCCATCAGGATGCGGCGGACCTGCGTGAACGCCTCCTCGATGATCGTGACCTGTCCGCGGCTCTGCAGAATCTCCATCGGGAACATCGCGCCCATCATGGTCGGCATCCCGTCAGGCAGGCAATCGGTGTAGTTCGTGGCGAGCGGTTCACCCTTGGCGTCGGCGGCCCGTCCCGCCATAATCCGGTCCTGCCACTCTTTCGCATACTGCGGCTTGAGCTGCGGCTGCGGCGCGGGAGGCGGAATCGTCGCATCGCGCGGTCCGCCCGCACGTGCTCCGGGTCCGAAGCCATGCCGCTCCCAGGATCCAGTGATATCAGGCGCCGCCACGGGCTTGCTCTGGGCGCGAGCGCCTGACTGCATCGCCATCACGGCGACGGCCACGGCCAGCGTCCACGACCAGAAGAGTGCCTTCATGATCGCCTCACTGCGTCTCTGTCGTCCGCTTAAAGCTGCCGGCGTTCGGCACCGGCAGCGGCTTCGTCGTCCCATCCGGCATCGTGACCTCGAGCCCGAGACCCACCGGTTCGCCGCTCAACAGCGGAGCGACGACCGCCGAGACCTTGTCGCCAGCCTTGATCATGTTCGATCGCCAGCCGACGCGCTGCATCATGTTGATGCTGGTCAACTCGATGCTGTAGTGCTTCATGGTCCCGTCGGACTGCGGAACGTCGACCTCGAGGAACCCGTGCGGGTTCGTCCATTGAAACCTGGTCACCGTTCCACGGATCGTCAGAGTCCGCGTATGATCGAACACCGCAAAGGAGTGATGAGCAGCCGCCGTCCCAGCCATCATCATCACCAGTAACAGAACCACTCCTACCCAGGCGGTTCGTCGTGACGTCATGGTCACCTCCGACGCGACGATCATACTCGACGACTTTAGGCTTTTGGCTTTGGCCTTTGGGCGCGCGCCCAGTCGATGTGCTCGCGAACGAGTGGGTCGGCAAGCGAAGGACGGTCGGCGCCTTCGGCGTCGAGAAGCTCAATCGCTTGAGCGTCGCCGCTATTGCCGATCGCGACAGCGATGTTGCGTCGGAGTCCGGGGATCTTGGCACGCGTCATCGGCCCACCCTTGGTGAGGCTGCGAAGCTCGGCATCGGGACGCCGCCAGAGTTCGACCAGGCGAGGCAGGTCCAGTCCGGCTCGCGGCTGCCACTCGCCGGCACCAGAACGCGGCGCGGGACGATTGTAGGGACAGACTTCCTGACAGATGTCACATCCATAAATGTGACTACCAAGCGCCGGGCGGTGTTCGTCAGGGATTTCCGACCGCAGCTCGATCGTCAGGTACGACAAGCAGCGATTCGAGTCGAGCACTCCTGGCTCGACGAGCGCGGTCGTCGGACAGGCCTCGAGGCAGCGCGTGCAACTGCCGCATTGTTCCAGCCCCTGCGTATCTGGCTCGAGCGGCAACGTGCAGATGATTTCGCCGAGAAACAGCCACGACCCGAGCTCAGGATTGATAAGACAGGTGTTCTTGCCAATCCAGCCCAACCCCGCGTACTGGGCGTACACGCGCTCCTGAACCGGACCGGTATCGACATACGTCCGCGCGTCGAAGGGCGCATCCGAGTGCTCGCGCATCCACTCGAGCAGCTTGTTCAGGCGCGCCTTCAAGACATCGTGGTAGTCGTCCCCCCACGCATATCGAGAGATGCGCGCGACGTCGGGTGACAGTTCGTCTGAGTACGGCCTGTCCACGTTGTACAAAGTGCCGGTGACGATGACGCTGCGCGCGCCAGCGACGACGTGTCGAACGTCAGCGCGCCGTTCCGCGGTGCGGGCCATCCACGTCATGTCACCGGCGTAGCCCTTGGCCAACCAGTCCGGAAGGAACGAGAGCTCAGGAAACACGTCCACCGGAGCGATGCCGCACAGGTCGAAGCCGAGCGCGGCGGCCTTCTGCTTGATGCTCGCGGCGTCCACCATCGAGGCAATTTTAGTGCGTACCGGTCCGGCGTCCTCCTGAGTCGTCCTCTCGTTTCGCGCGGATCACGACTCTGGTCAGCAGGCGCGCCAGCTGCTGACCTTCTTCGAGCAACGGTCCGCATTTCTCTTGCGATCCGAGCCGCCGCGAGGCGCACACGCGCAGCCAGCGAACCGAATCCCTCGCGCCGCGCAGCGAGATCTCGTTGAAGTGAATAGTTTCGCGAGTCGAGATCCGGCCCAGCGCCTCCTCGCGATTACTGCCGATCGAGCCCGCGGCGTCGAGCAACTGCCCGATGATCCGGCTCGTCGTCGGTCCGATGGGAACCGTCTCGACGAAGGCGACCACATCGCAGTAAAAGCGATAGGCACGCTCGTCGAGACCCTCTGGATCGTTTCGTTTCATCGAGCGGCCCAGTGCAGGCGAAATGCCAGGGCCGCTTCAGGAACAATCGCGCGTCTTTTCATTCGCGCCGAGGCGACGGGTTTCAGATTGTGCCGAATCGCGATCGCGCGAAGTACGAACGTTACGCGACGCTCGCGACGTCGATCTTGCGGGCGTCGTCGATGCCGTACCGAAGCATCGCGATCCGTTCGAGCCCGTAGCCGACACCGACGGCGATATGTCGTTCGGGATCTCCGCCCAGATGCCTGAGGATGCGGTCGCTGTAGACGCCCCACGCGAGCACTTCAGACCAGCGGCCGTCGTCATCCACTTCGAGTTCCCAGGCCTGGCTGCACATCGCGTACTCAGTAGGCACAATCTTTACCGTCCGCCCGGGCAAGGCCCGATCGACCGACCGCAACACACGTCCGGTCATCTGCCAGGGGTCGAGACGCTCGCGCTCATCCACCCACAGCACTTCCGCCTGATGGAATGCCTCGAGGTGCATGGCGTCCTGCTGACAGAGCCGGTAGCATTTGCCCGCGGTCCACATCCGCAACGGCTGCCCTTCGTAGCGCACGCTGAGCAACAGCGGCAGCGTCAGGTCATAGCGGAGAATGCGGTGCTCGTCCACTCGATGGAGCTCCACCGGGTCGATGTACATCGCCTCGCTGGCGACGGTCTTCTTCGCCTCGGCGAGATCCACCAACTCCGGGATGCTCTGCTTCACGAACTCGGGATAGGCCGAGCGAAGAAGGTCGAGCATCTTGCCCACCGGGTTCTCGGGCAGGTCGGTGAGCTTGGGCCGGGCCAGCAGTTCGACCACCTTGGCGGGCAGATCGGCCCGGATCTCGTCGGGCCGGATTGCGCGTTGTTCAGCCACTTCCATCTCCTTACGCAGCTTGTCGCGAATGCGCTGCAGTCTTTTGCGCATCGCGCCGTCATCCACTCCCGCGTTCGCCGCGAGCCGCGCCGTGCTCCAGCAGCCGTGGTACCGCCGATCGCAGAGCTGCCGTTCTTCCGGCGTCAGCGCGAGCAGCGCGTGCGCCAACCGAAGTCGCTGCGCCTCGGACCACCGCGTCTCCGCCTCGTCCAGGACTGGAACATCCGGGACGTCGTCCAGAGAGAGGAACGTCCACCGGCGCGATCGCCGCATGTTGAGCGACGTTGTGATGACGATGCGACGGAGCCAACCGGCGAACGTGGCTGCGTCCTGCAGGTCGCCGAGACGTCGGAACGCGCGCAGGTAGGCTTGCTGCACCGCATCCTGCGCAGCCGTCGAGTCCTTGAGCACGCTGCGCGCGACGGCATACGCCATCGTCTGCGTGGCCTGGACGAGACGGCCATACGCCTCGACGTTCCCGTTTTGAGCGGCGAGTACCAGATCAGCCAGAGCGTTCATCAATGCTGCTCTGATCGGAAGACACCCGACGGAGAGAAATGTGACTCACGGCAAAGGGCAAAGGCGTTTTGACCTTTGCCCTTAACCTTACGACCGTCCAACCAGCTGTCGTACCACGTACGGGAGTATGCCGCCGTGTTTGAACGCGATCAGTTCCTCGGGCGTATCAATCCGGACGGTGGCCGTGAACTCTCGCGTCGAGCCGTCGGTCTCTGTGGCGATGACCAGCACATCACCGCGCGGCTTCAGGCCGTCGGCCACGCCCGTGATCCGGAATGACTCCGTGCCGTTGATCGTGAGCGAGGCGGCATTATCGCCCAGCTTGAACTGCAGCGGCAGCACGCCCATGTTGACCAGGTTGCTTCGGTGGATCCGTTCGAACGATTCGGCGATGACGGCTTTCACGCCGAGCAGGTAGGTGCCCTTGGCCGCCCAGTCGCGCGACGATCCGGACCCGTATTCCTTACCCGCAAAGATCATCAGCGGCACGCCGGCGTGCTGATACGCCACTGACGCGTCATAGATGGTCATCTGCTCGCCGTTCGGTTGATACCGGGTCCACCCGCCTTCCGTGCCCGGCGCCATCAGGTTGCGCAAGCGGACGTTGGCAAACGTGCCACGCATCATCACTTCGTGATTGCCGCGGCGCGCCCCGTACGAGTTGAAGTCCGCCGGCTTCACACCCTTCTCGATCAGATACTTCCCCGCCGGGCTGTCAACTTTGATCGAGCCGGCCGGTGAAATGTGATCAGTCGTCACACTGTCGCCGAGCACCGCCAGGACACGTGCGCCAGTGATATCGGTCAGCGGCGCCGGGTTCATCGTCATGCCCTCGAGGAACGTCGGCTTGCGCACATAGGTGGACTCATCGTCCCATGCGAACACGCTGCCCTCGGGCACCGGCAGACTTTGCCAGCGCACATCGCCGCGGAACACGTCGTTGTAGCTCCGCCGGAACATATCGGCAGTCACCGCCTTGAGCATCGTCTCCTGCAGTTCGTGCTCGGTCGGCCAGATGTCCTTCAGATACACCGGACGTCCTGACGGATCGTGACCAAGCGGTTCGGTGGTGATGTCGGTCGTGATCCATCCCGCCAGCGCGTAGGCAACCACCAGTGGCGGCGACGCGAGGTAGTTGGCGCGCACGTCCTGCTGAATGCGTCCCTCGAAATTGCGATTGCCGCTCAGCACCGAGCACACGACGAGGCTCTTTTCACGAACCGTCGCAGCGATCTCTTCGGGGAGCGGTCCGCTGTTGCCGATGCAGGTCGTGCAGCCGTAGCCCACCAGATTGAACCCGAGTTGATCGAGGTATGGCGTCAACCCGGCCGCATCGAGGTACTCGGTGACGACCTTCGAGCCGGGCGCCAGGCTGCTCTTCACCCATGGCTGACGCTTCAGGCCGCGTTCCACCGCCTTTTTCGCTACGAGGCCGGCACCGATCATCACGCTCGGATTCGAGGTGTTGGTGCAGCTCGTGATCGCCGCAATGACTACTGCCCCGTGATCCAGGGTCTCCACCGCTGGTTCGGCGACCGCAACGGCCGATCGCGCCGCGGGCGATGTGCCAGCCGATCCTTTGGCCGGCATCTGCATCGATGGCAATGCCGCCTGGAACGCCGTCTTGGCATTGGAGAGCGACACGCGATCCTGCGGACGCTTCGGTCCGGCCAGGCTTGGCTCGATCGACGACAGATCCAGCTCGATCACTTCCGAGTAGATCGCGTCGGGACTGCCCGACGTCCGGAAGAGTCCCTGGGCCATCGCGTATTGCTCGACGAGCGCGACCTGCGACGCGTCGCGTCCGGTGAGGCGCAGGTAATCGAGGGTCATGTGATCGATCGGGAAAATCGCGACGGTCGCGCCGTACTCGGGACACATGTTGCCAAGCGTCGCGCGGTCGGCGATCGTCAGGCCGCTGAGTCCCTCGCCATAGAACTCGACAAACTTGCCGACGACGCCGTGCTTGCGAAGCACTTCGGTGATGGTGAGCACGAGGTCCGTAGCGGTCGTTCCCTTCGGCATCGAGCCGGTCAGACGGAAGCCGAGCACGGGCGGAATCAACATCGAGCTCGGCTGACCGAGCATCGCCGCCTCGGCTTCGATGCCGCCAACGCCCCAGCCCACGACACCAAGACCGTTGACCATCGTCGTGTGTGAGTCGGTGCCGACCAGTGTGTCGGGATACGCCATCGCGACACCGTCAACATCCTGCGCAACGACGACACGCGCGAGGTATTCGATGTTCACCTGATGGACGATGCCGGTGTCGGGCGGCACGACCTTGAAATTGTTGAACGCGCGCTGCCCCCAGCGGAGGAACGCGTAGCGCTCGCGGTTACGCGAAAACTCGAGCTCTGCGTTCAGCGTGAACGCGTCGGGACGCCCAAAATAATCCACCTGCACCGAGTGGTCGATAACAAGCTCAACCGGCTGCAGCGGATTCACACGAACGGGATTTCCGCCGAGCGCGATGACGGCGTCGCGCATCGCCGCCAGGTCAACGACGCACGGCACGCCGGTGAAGTCCTGCAGCAACACGCGCGCCGGCATGAACGAAATTTCTTTCTGCACGCCCGCTTTCGCGTCCCACCTTGCCACCGCGCGAATGTCGTCGGTTTTGACGAACGCGTCGTCCTCCCGCCGTAGCAGATTCTCGAGCAGAATCTTCATCGAGTACGGCAGACGCGAGACACCGGGGAATCCGGCCTTTTCGAGCGCGGGCAGGCTGTAAATCTGTACGGGTTCGTCGAGGACGCGGATCTCGGTACGGGTACCGAAGCTATTCAGCGTAGCCATGATCTCCGATGATAACTCGGCGGGAACCGACCAAGATCAAAGGGCAAACGGCAAAGGGCAAAGGCGAGACAGGTCCAGGTGTAGGTGTCAGCACGGACTCGTTCGCCCCGCGCAACGAGACCTCGTTGAAGCGGATGAACTCTTTTCGCGATGAGCCGCCTAGTGCTTCCTCCCGATTGCCGCCAATGGATCCCGCAGCGGCCGCGAGCTGTTCGACCAACTTGTTGGTCTTCGGTCCAAGCGGAATCGTGTCGACAAACGCGAGCACGTCAACGAAGAATCTGAACGAACGCTCGTCGATGCCGTCCCGGTCTTCGCGTTTCATGACTACCACGATGAGCACGCGAAGTACCAGTTCGGATGGCGGCGAATAAACGCCGTGATTCAGCGGTGGCCCCTGAGACGTTTCAGAATCTGCCGCCGGCGCGAGCGGCGAAGTACGAAGAACGCGGCGACCTAGACGTAGACATAGACCTACACCTAAACCTAGACCTGCGGTCTTAGACCTATACCTCACCCCTCGCTTTTGCCCTTTGCCCTTTGCCCTTTGACCTGACTAGAAGACAACAAAGATGCTCGCGCTGGCCGAGAACTGATTCCGCCTTTTGTCTTCGACAGTGATACCGCCCGAAAGAATGTCGAGGCGAACGTCGCCGCGCGCGCCGAGGCCACGCAAAAGCCCTTTTGGACGCTGCATCAGCACACGCCGCACGCCGCCGCCAAAGTAGAACAGGTGGCCGTGTTCGCTCAAGGTCAAGCCTTCGTGCAATTGCCGCAGGTAGCCGGCGCCAGCGGTGGCAAACGGCACCCAGCCTTCCATACGGAACTCATGCAGCCTGATGACGACGCCACCGTCGATCAGGTATTGATCCAGACGCTCAACCGCTTCCACCGATGGTGCGTTCTCCACGTCGTCAGTGACGCTCGTGCGCACATCAGGACGTGCGAACAGCGTGTGCGCCTCGAGTCCAAAGCGACGCGTGAGGTCAATCGCGGCGTGCAGGTGGAGGCCAATGGTCCCCGCCTGCTCGGTTGACGTGGCAAACAGCCGGTAGGGGTCCGTCGAGTTCGTGCGCAGATTGGCGTCCGCGTCGCCCAACGTCGCGCCGCTAAAGAATCCAACGCCCGCCCCTAACTGCAGACGATGCAGCGGCGGATCAGTCTGCGCGCGGGCCGTAGATGCAGCCAGCAGCACGAGAGCGGCGATCAGCGATGCGCGCAGAGTCACTTCGGCCGCACGGAGACGTCGAAGCGATCGCTCGCGCCGCCTTCCGGCGCGACGATGAGCCGCGGTAACAGCGTCACTTGAAAATCGACGTCGATGCCGCTCGGCGAGAAGAAGCTGTCGATATCGGCATCATCCAGCGGCTCGACGCGAATCACATGCGCGCCAGGCGTCAGGCCGGCAATCTGAAATGTGCCGCCCTGTCCGAGTGAGAAGCCGCCAATGAGTGTGCCGGTCTTCGGGTTGAACGCGACGACATGGGCGCCGATGACACCCGTACCGTTGCGCACCACCCGGCCGCTGATAGCGCCCGTCGTGTCGTCGAAATCCCCGTCGGGATAGAGATCGGACACGCCGGCAATGTCATCGGGCTGCAACGTGCGATCGGAGGTGACGCCGCGACCCAATGAAATGGGAAACATCACCGCACCTGACGCGAGCACCCGTCGCCCGCCGTCGGGCCGGATTTCGGTCTCGCCAATCGCCGAGTGACCGAGCCCGATGAAGTGCCCGATCTCGTGCGTGGCGACGGATTGCAGATCGAAA
>DAINQP010000129.1:0-10855 GCA_036742665.1 Vicinamibacterales bacterium
GGTGTATTGACCGTCGAGTGCCGGCTGATCCGGTCACCGCGATGAAGAACTGGTCGCCGCCGCTGTCGCGATTGTTGGGGACCAGCACCGCAGACACTGCGCCCCGTGTGTGCTTCTCGGCGTTCGGCTCAAAGCGCAGCTGGTTCAGTCCGCCGCTGCCGTACTTGGAGCTTTGTGCTGGATCCTTCGACAGCGGATCGCCGCCCTGGATGATCCCCATCGCGATGACGCGATGGAAGGTCGTCCCGTTGTACGCGCCTTCTCGCGCCCGGGTGATGAAGTGCGCCACGTGATTTGACGCGGCGTCGGCCAGCAGATCCAGCACGATCGTGCCTTCGCTCGTTTCGACCACCGCCTGCTTATTGCGGAGCTCCGCGGCCGGCAGCGTAGAGGTGAAGAACGTCTCGCGCGGAGACGCAGGACGAGGCGGTGCCGGCCGCTGCGCCGCCGTCTGCGGCGCTCGCGTCTGCGGATCTAGAAGGAGCAGGAGCACTAACAACGGGAGCATGCTGGAATTATCTGATATATTCGAATGCAGCTTGAGCGCGACAGTCTCCCCACCGTCACGCGAAACACCCCAGTACGAAGAGTTTTACGGGTTCGTCCAGTCGCCTTTCACCCTCGCGCCCGACCCACGCTTTCTGTATCTCAGTCCTTCGCACGACGCCGCCCTTCAGCTGTTGCTCCAGGCCATCAACCGCAAAGAAGGCATCGTCGTCCTCGCCGGCGACATCGGAACTGGCAAGACCACCGTATGCCGTTCGGTGCTCGAGCGGCTGGACATGACCTGCTTCACGTCGCTGCTGCTCAATCCGTTCCTGTCGGTTGAAGAACTGCTGCGCGAGATCCTCCTCGACTTTGGGGTCGTGTCTAGGGAGGCGGTCCGCAGCGGCCGTATCGGCGGAGCCACGAAGCACGACCTCGTGAGTACCCTGCACGAGTTCCTGGTGTCGCTGATCCCGATTGGCGGGAGCGGGGTGCTGATCATCGACGAGGCACAGCATTTGTCCCCGGCGGTTCTCGAGGAACTGCGCGTGCTCTCGAACCTCGAGACGAACCACCAGAAGCTGCTGCAGATTGTGCTGGTCGGTCAGCTCAATCTGCGCGACGTGCTGAAGTCTCCCCAGGTCACGCAGCTCGATCAGCGAATCTCGATACGCGCGCTGTTGCATCCGTTGACGCGCAAGGACGTTGACTTATACATCGGGCATCGCCTGTCGATGGCTCGCGGCTCGTCATCGATTACGTTCGACACCGGCGCGCTGGACGCGATCTACGCGGCGAGCAAAGGCATTCCGCGTGTGATCAATCTGCTGTGCGATCGGTCGCTGATGATCGGCGCCAGCTTCGGTCTTCGCACGATTCCTGCTGACGTCGTGTCGGAAGCCGCATCCGCACTCGGCCTCCGGAGCGCTCGAGCGAAGGCGAGCGCCTGGAGAGATCACTTCTGGATGTGGGCGGGCCTGGCGGCAGCCGTGATCGCGCTCGTCGCCGGGATGCTGCTCTTCGCGCCGCTGTCAAATCCGTTTTGATTTCAGGTGTTGTCTGAGGGCCTTGGCGCCAATTTTTCCTTTGCGCTTTTCCTCGATTTGCGCGCGCTCGTCCTGCTGACGCGCCAAGTACGCGAGCTCGTCCTGCAGCTGGAGATAGCTGTCCAGGCGGTCCGGCGCGATATTGCCCTCGTCCACAGCCGCTTTCACCGCACATCGTGGCTCGTCGCGATGACGGCAATCCGTGAAGTGACAGCTCTCAGCCAGCCCTTCGATGTCATCGAACGTGCCGCGCACGCTCTCACCCGCGTCCCACAGCTGCAGCTCGCGCATGCCCGGCGTATCGATCATCAATCCGCCGCCAGGTAGCACGACCAGTTCGCGATGCGTTGTCGTGTGACGGCCTTTCGAGTCTGACGCGCGAACCTCTCGCGTCTTCCGCACATCCGCACCGACGAGACGGTTGATGATGGTGCTCTTGCCCACGCCTGACGACCCAAGGAGCGCCGCAGTGCGGCCCGCCTGCATGTACGGCACCACCTGCTCGAGCCCTTGATTCAGCTTCGGACTGAGGACGTGGACCGGCACATCACCCGCCGCCGCCACGACGTCCGCGACGTCGGCTGCGAGATCGGCACTCAAGTCTGGTTTGGTGAGCAGCACGACTGGCGTGGCGCCGCTTTTGCGCGCCATCAGCAGATACCGCTCCATTCGCCGAACGCTGAAGTCATCGTCCAGGGACATGACGATGAAGATGACGTCCACGTTGGCGGCGACAACCTGCTCGTCGGTGACGTTGCCAGCCATACGCCGTGAGAACCGGCTGCGCCGAGGCAGCACGGCGACGATCGCGCCGCGGTCTTCCTCCGCGCGTTTGCGCACCACGATCCAGTCCCCGACGGCCGGCAACTCGCCTTGCCGTTCGGCGTGATGTTTCAGGCGGCCGGCGAGCACGGCATCGAATTCGCCGCCCTCGATGCCGACGCGATAGAGATAGTTGAAGCCGATGAGCACGCGGCCGGGCTGGTGCGCGGGCTTATTCGCCCATGGCTCGATCTCACGGGCGCGCCCCTCGTCCCAGCCCAATTCTTCCAGCGTCATCTCGTTCTAGTGTACGCGTGGTCACGAGGCCGAAAGGACGACCCTACCCCGGATACAATTCGCCTCGTGTCGCTCGTGCCGCTGATCGCCTTCGGTGTCGCCGCATTCGCGATGGTCGTGCTGGGCACGGCCGGCCCCGTATATCGACTCGGGGCGTCGCTGGCCACGGCGTACGAGATCATGCGATGGGGTGAATACATCGGGCTCGCGGCGTCGGTGATCGCCGTCGGGGCGGCCATCTACTGCTATCGTGGCCGACGGTGGATGGGCACAATCGTCTCGGCGCTCGCGCTGATCGTCGGACTGACCGCGCTGGCCATCCCGCTGGCGTGGCAGCGCCGCGCGCAACGGCTGCCATCGATCCACGACATCACCACTGATCTCGATAACCCGCCGGCATTCCAGGCCGTCCTCTCGAAGCGCGCCGATGCGGCCAATCGCGTCGATCGAACACCGCAGCTGTCGCTCCTGCAGAAGGAAGGCTACCCTGACCTCGCGCCCGTGACGCTTTCGACGCCGCCTGCCGCCACATTCGATCGCGCACTCCTGGTGGCGCAATCACACGGCTGGGAGATCGTCACCGCCGACAAATCCAGCGGCCGCATCGAAGCCACCGACACGACTCGCTGGTTCGGCTTCACCGATGACATCGTCGTGAGGCTGACGCCGTGGGGCGCCGGGACGCGCGTAGACGTCCGGTCTGCGGCGCGCGCCCGCGCTGGCGACCTGGGTCGCAATGCCAGCCGGATTCGCGAGTTTCTGGACGACGTGAGCGAATGACGTTTAGACTTCCGCAGTCACGGAGGATGTCATGAAACGAGCGCTCGTTGTCGTCACTGTGCTTGTGTGCGTCGCGCCGGTTGTGGCGCAGCGGCCGCCAGACCCGCTGGGCCTCGTTCTCGGCGGCCACCCAGTCGGTGCGCCCGAGCTCGGCCAGCTGGCTGGTCAGGCGGTCGTGCAGCTCGAGGAGGTGGGCGACGTCGGAGGCGGCGTAGCGACCGTCAGACCCGGCGCTGCTCGTACCCGAAAGCGCACCCGAACTCGATTACGTCGTGGCGCCAACGCCGGTCACGCCAGCCGGTCTGACGATGGGCGCCGCGGCGAGCGTGGCGTTCGATGCCAGCGGCCATTTGTTCGTCCTGACCCGGGGCGACAAGGCCTTCTTCGAGTTCGATCGGGACGGCACGTTCATTCGCGCATTCGGTGACAAGCTGTTTACCCGCGCGCATGGCTTGCGCATCGATCGTGAGGGCAACCTCTGGGCGACCGACGTCGGAGCCCATGTCGTCGTCAAGATGAACCGTGACGGGCAGACGCTGCTGACGATCGGCACGCGGGGAGAGGCCGGTGAGTGGAACGAAGCCAGCGGCTCACGCAAGCTCAATCAGCCAAACGACGTGGCGATCGCCGCCAACGGCGACGTCTTCGTGGTGCAGGGGCATACTCCGGGGCCGACTGGTGACGCGCGCGTCCTGAAGTTCAGCAAGGATGGCACGTTCATCAAATCGTGGGGCGGCAAAGGATCCGGTCCAGGTCAGTTCCAGGTCGCGCACGGCATCGCCATCGACGCCAAGGGTCTGCTGTGGACTGCGGACCGAGAGAACCAACGCATCCAGGTGTTCCAGCAGGACGGAACGTTCGTCAGGGAGATGAAGTACAAGGGGCTGCCGTGCAGCCTCGACATCGGCCAACAGTACATCTACATGGTCAATGGCTTCGCGGGACAGCTCGTCAAACTCGATCTGAACGGGAAAGTTCTGGCCGCGTTAGGGAAACCGGGCAAGGGTCCGGGCGAGTTCGGCGAGGCGCACATGATCGCGGTCAATGACACAGACGAGATCTACGTCGCCGACTCCGTCAACGCGGCGCTCCTCAAGTTCGTCAAGAAGTGAGCGGCGTCGCTATGTGGGCTGGTTCGCCCGGATAAAGCTCGCGACCGCGTCGAGCACTCCCGCGAAGCTCTGGTCTTTCTGGCGACCGCGGACGGCGAGCGAATGATCACCGCCGGCCACGACGTGTAAGGTGGTATTCGCCGTCATCGTGGCAATCACCGGTCGCAGTTCGTCTGGCGTCCCGAAGGTGTCGCGCTCCCCTTGCACGATCAGGAGCGGGACGCGAATCGACGGCAGGTGTTCGGTGCGCGGCTTGTCCGGCCGCCCGGGCGGATGCAACGGATAGCCGAGCGCCACGATCCCGAGCAGTCCGTCGAGGTCTTGCGCACCGAGGTGTGTGGCCATGCGTCCACCCATCGACTTGCCGCCGATGAACGCCTGCGCCGTGCCGCTCCATGTGCGTGTCGCGTCGATCACCTCGCGGAACGCGGCCTCCAGCACTGGCGCCTTGTCCGGCATATGGCGCCGTTCGCGCATATACGGAAAATCGAATGTGACGACGGAGATGCGACGCGCCGCGAGGCCCTTCGCGGTCGCCACCATGAAGGGATGTTTCTGTCCCCCACCGGCGCCGTGTGCGAGTACGAGGACCGCCGCCGCGCCGCCCTCGGCGGGATACGCGACCGCGCCCAGGCCGTCGAGTGAGGCCACTACTCTGTGAAGGACTGATGGAGGTGCACCGGTTTCGACCTGCCGCGCACCCGCAGGTTGATCATCTCGACGAAGATCGAGAAGCCCATCGCGAAGTAGATGTAGCCCTTCGGGATGTGTTGGTCGAGTCCCTCGCCAATCAGCGAGACGCCGATCAGCAGCAGGAAGCTCAGTGCCAGCATCTTGATCGTCGGGTGCCGCTCGACGAAATCGCTGATCGCCCCGGCGGACACGAGCATCACGCCGACGGCGATGACCACGGCCAGTACCATCACCGCGAGATCGTCAGCCATGCCGACCGCCGTGATCACCGAATCGAGTGAGAACACGATGTCGAGCAGCAGGATCTGGATGATGATGCCGACGAAGGACGCCGCGGCCTTTGCCGTGCCGTGGCCCTCTTCGCCTTCCAGCTTCTCGTGAATCTCGTGCGTGCTCTTGGCGATCAGGAACAGACCGCCGACGAGCAGAATCATGTCGCGGCCGGAGATCTCGTTGCCGAACGTCACGAACCACGGCGTCGTGAGCCGCATGACCCAGGTGATCGACCATAGCAGCGCGATGCGAATGAACATCGCCAGCGACAGACCGATCTTTCGTGCGCGGGCGCGATCCTCGACCCGCAGCTTGCCGGCAAGGATCGAGACGAACACGATGTTGTCGATGCCGAGAACGATCTCGAGGACGGTCAGCGTGGCAAGGGCAATCCATCCTTCGGCACTCCCCGTCCATCCGAACGCTCCTTGCAGCCAGCCGGACATCAGCGCGAACTACGAGCGAACCAGCGCCCGCGTTTCGGGCACTTCGGTCAGAGCGCCCCAGGTCTCGGGGTCCTGCCAGACGAGCGTCGACAGATAGAGGGCAACTTCTTCGGGTGGATACGATACGGCGAGGGTGCGAGCCGCCTCGGCCACCTTGTCGGCGGCCGGCGGATCAAGGTCTTCGCTGGCGATGAGACCGTTTTCGTGGGCGATGCCGAGCGCATCGAGAAAGCTGGCCATCATCGGCCGCTGATGCGCGAGGTGGAACGCGACGAGCAGACGCGCCGCGATCATCTCTGACACGTTGCCCAGCGCCACCAGGTGACGGGCCTTTTTCTCGATCGGCAACGCCTGCGCGCTCTTGACGCGGAACTTGATGCGAACGGCGATAGCGGCAATCGCCTCAGCCTGCTCGACCGCCGCGTTCTCGTCGCGCCAGAACGCTTCCGCCGCCTGCTGCTTGCGTTCCGGCGTCAGCGATTTCCACAGAACGGACGGGCGCGGTATCTCGGGTACGTCGGCCATGCGTGAACCTTACGTTAACATAGCGCACATGCCGAAGCTGACCGTTGAAGGGTTTTCCACTGTTGATGTCGAGACCGGCAAACGCCTGGTGCTCGCGATCGAGCAAGACGCCCACGTTGACATTCTGCACGCCTGTGGCGGCAATGCGCGCTGCACGACGTGCCGCGTCGAGTTCATCAGCGGCGAGCCGCCGCGTATGACGCTGGCCGAGAAGTCGAAGATGGAAGAGAAAGGACTGACGGGGGTGCGGCTGTCGTGTCAGATCGTCTGCGATCACGACATGACCGTTCGCGCGATCAGCAGGCTCGAAGGAAGCGGCCGTCCCGATCCGGGTCGAACACCGGAGACGAATATTCAGCCGCCGCCGGAGTGGGTATAACCGGTTAGCGGTTGGTGGTGGGTAGTTAGTGGTTGGTGGTCGTCGTAGCGCAACGCATGCGGTTGGCAGTTCACCACGAACCACCAACCACCAACCAGCTATTCGATCGAAATCTTCCGGAGCAGATTGAAGTCCGAGAGCATCTTGCCGGCGCCGAGCACGACTGCCGACAGCGGATCCTCGGCGACTTGCACCGGCAGTCCGGTTTCGTGACGCAGACGCTCGTCGAGCCGCTGCAGCAGCGCGCCGCCGCCGCTCAGCACGATGCCACGATCGCAGACGTCGGCCGAGAGCTCTGGTGGAATGCGCTCGAGTGCGTCGCGGACCGCCTGCACCATCTGCCGAACGGGCTCGGCGAGGGCTTCGCGTATCTGGTGATCGTTGATGGTGATCGTCGTCGGCTTGCCTTCGAGGACGTGACGACCCTTCACTTCCATCTCCTTGCGCATCGGCAGCTCCGCGGCTGAACCGAGCTCGATCTTGATCCGCTCCGCCGTCCGCTCGCCGATGAGCAGATCGTGCTCACGCTTGACGTACTGCGAGATGGCTTCGTCCATCGCGTTGCCGGCGATGCGGACCGACTTGCTGTAGACGATGCCGGCGAGCGAGATGACCGCGATATCAGTCGTGCCGCCGCCGATGTCGACGATCATGTTGCCGGCCGCTTCGGTAATCGGCAGTCCGGCGCCGATCGCCGCGGCCATCGCCTCTTCGATCAGGTGCACCTCACTGGCCTTGGCGCGATAGGCACTGTCCTTCACCGCACGCCGCTCCACCTGGGTGATCTCCGACGGCACGCCAATGACGACGCGCGGGCGGACGAAGCTCTTGCGGCGATGCGCCTTCTTGATGAAGTAGCCGAGCATCTTCTCGGCGGCTTCGAAGTCGGCGATCACGCCGTCGCGCATCGGGCGGATGGCGGTGATGCTGCCGGGCGTTCGACCGAGCATCTCCTTGGCATCGTTGCCGACGGCCTCGATCTGGTCGTTGACGTTGTTGACCGCCACGATGGACGGTTCGTTGAGCACGATGCCGGCGCCGCGGGCGAACACGCAGGTGTTGGCGGTACCGAGGTCAATCGCCAGGTCGTGAGAGAAGAGCGACAGCGCGCCGAGGAACATTCGAAGCCTCTTTCGTCCGTGTGCAGGTGTGTAGTGACGTGGTCAGTTCCGGTGACGCACCGAGGCAAAGGATGTGCCCGGCAACTCGGCCGTAACAGCTCGACGAAATGGCGGAAATTTGCACAACCCTGCAGCCGATCGAGCCGGACCGTCAACGCCGCGTGTCGCGCGATTGACATCGTCAATTCCAATTCCGTCATCGTCGGTCGTCACTTGTCGTCGGGGTCTGACCCGGGGTCAGACCCCGGGTCAGACCCCAATCGGCGTATAGTGCGCGCATGCGGAAAGCGGTCGCCCCTCTGATTGGGTTAGTTGTTGCGCTGAGCGTGTTTGCGGCTGCCGCGCAGGAAGGCCATCCCCTGACCGGCACCTGGTCAGGCGACCGGGCAGCTGGCGCCAATCAACGAACCCACATCACCGTGGTGATGACCTGGGACGGCAAGACGGTCAGCGGCACGATCAATCCCGGCCCTGACGCAATCCCGGTTGCCATCGCCCTCGACGTCACCAAATGGACCGTCCGCTTCGACGCCGACGCCAAGAGCGGGCCCGGCCCGATGAAAATCAGCGCCGAAGGACAGCTCGATGACATCGCCTCGGCGCACCGGACGATTACCGGCACCTGGCAGCAAGATACCGCCAAGGGTGACTTCAAATTGACCCGGGATTGAGCATGCGCTGCGGTCTTGCCCTTTTCATCGTCCTGAGCGGCGTCGCACTGTCCGCCCAACGATCGGCGGTCTACGACACCGAACGCCAGGTGCGCCTCGAAGGCGCCGTGACACGGGTCGAGTGGATCAATCCGAGCGCATTCGTATTCATCGACGTACGTGACGGCAGCGGTGTCGTCGAGAACTGGGCGGTCGAGGTCGGCAACCCGATCGAGCTCGAGCGCTACAAGTGGACGCGCCGCTCGCTGCGAATCGGCGACCTCATCGCTGTCGACGGCACGCCTGCGCGAGGACCGAACCGCCAGGCGTTGGCACGCTCGATCATGCATAAGACCAGCGGCAAGCGTCTGTTCGAGATGCCGGCTGCGCGATCGGGCGGCGCCGGACGCGCTGCGCCCGCGCCGCGTTGGCCCGACGGACAGATTCGGCTGGGCCCGGCGTCGGGACAGAAAGGCTACTGGGCGGCCACCGGCGCGAAAGCGCTCGTCGAGTCAACCGCCGCCAACGTGCGCATGAACGACGAAGGCCTTCTTGCGAACTTGACCGACGCGGATCGCGTCGCGCCCATGCTGCCGTGGGCGAAGGCCCTCTACCTTTATCGCCAACGAACGCTGCTCAAGGCCGATCCCGTACGGCGCTGCATGCCGCCCGGCGGTCCGCGACAGTTTCAAATGCCGAACGGCATCCAGTTCATCGAACAGCGCGAGCTCGGACGCATTCTGGTGTTGATGGGCGGTGGCAATCGCAACTGGCGGGTGATCTACACCGACGGCCGTCCGCAGGGCCAGGCGGCCGAAGTCGTCCTCACCTATTACGGCGCGTCAATCGGCCGATGGGAAAAAGACACGTTGGTCGTGGACTCGATCGGCTACAACGAGCGCTTCTGGTTCGCCAACGGCGGTCTGCCCCACACCGAAGCGCTGCACCTGACCGAGCGATTCTCACGCCCGGACGCGAGCACCCTGAAGTACGAGGTCACAGTTGATGATCCCCGCACCTATACGCGGCCGTGGACCGGCGGATGGACGCTGCAGTGGGTGCCGGGCGAAGACATCGACGAATATTTCTGCGAAGAGGGGAATACACCATGACTCGTTTCGCGCGTGTTGCAGCGGCCCTGTTCATCGCTTTGATCGCCGCCTCTACATCCGTCCTCGCGCATCATTCGTTCGATGCCGAGTTCGATTCCAACAAGCCCATCACCATCACGGGCGTCGTGACGAAGTTGGATTGGGTGAATCCGCACGCCTATGTCTACCTGGATGCGAAGACCGCGAGCGGTGAGGTGAAGCGATACAAAGTCGAGATGGGGCCGCCGTATGCCCTCGTCCGCGGCGGATGGAAACGCGACACGCTGAAGATTGGCGACACCGTCACCGTCGAAGGCGCAGCAGCCGCCAAGGACGGCAGTGACTACGCGGGCTCGATGCCGACGACTCAGATGCGTCTGGCCAGCGGGCAGAAGTTGACGATGAGGTAGATGTGGGAAGACACACCTTCGCGGCGATCATCGCCATCGCGAGCTCGATTTCACTCTACGCTCAAGAAGGACGACTGAGCCTCGGATCGACCAAGGATCAGAAGGGCTACTGGGAGATCCGTCCGGGTCTCGGCGGAACGCCGCGCCCGGCCGACGTGCCCTTCCAGCCCTGGGCCCGCGCGCTCTTCGACTATCGGCAGTCGCGCACCGATCTCTATCCGCCGTTGGTCCGCTGCAAGCCCGCCGGCGGACCCGGCTTCTTCAACGCCCCCGGCTTCGAGATCGTCGAGGTCCCTGAGCAGCAGCGCGTCTACATCCTCAACATCGCCGGCTCGCACTCCTGGCGCGTGATTTACACCGATGGCCGGCCGCACCCGCCCGATGTGCGGCCCACATATCTCGGCCACTCCGTCGGCCGCTGGGACGGCAACACGCTGGTTGTCGATACGGTAGGCTTCAATGAGAAGCAGTGGATGGTCGGGAGCTATCCCACGACTGAACGCCTCCATCTCGTCGAACGCATTGCGCGGCCTGACGTGAAGACGTTGAACTACGAAGCGACGGTCGATGACCCGGGTGCGTACACCGCACCTTGGTCGTTGAAGTGGACGATCAACGCAACGTCGAAGTCACAGTGGATCCCCGACGGCGAGATCTTCGAATATATCTGCCAGGGAGATGTATAGAGCGACGCATGCGTCGCGCCCTATGTGTCTTGGGGAAGCCAGACCAGTCCGGTAGTGTGGGCGAATCCACATGGACATGAGGATGTCCCCAACGTGCC
>DAINQP010000129.1:10955-17343 GCA_036742665.1 Vicinamibacterales bacterium
CCAGTCCGGTAGTGTGGGCGAATCCACATGGACATGAGGATGTCCCCAACGTGCCTGTCGTGAAGGGACTTCGGGAACGGATCGCGGTGACGCCGACAGTGCAGGGCGACAACATTTCGATCGCCTTCAACATCACGTCAGCTGGCAAAGTTTCAGCCGGGTTTCGCAATCTCCCAGGACGTCAAAGGCGCCCTCGAATGGCGGCGAGGCATACCTCGCCCCTAGTCTTCCATCTTCTTCGGCCGCAGGTTCGACGCCAGGATCCGCTTTCGCAGACGAATCGTCTTCGGCGTCACTTCGACGAGTTCATCGTCGTTGATGAACTCGATCGCCTGCTCGAGACTCATGATCCGCGGAGGAATCAGCCGGATCGCTTCGTCGGCGGTTGACGCGCGCATGTTGGTCTGCTTCTTCTCTTTGGTGACGTTGACGTCCATGTCGTTCTGGCGGGAGTTCTCACCAACGATCATGCCCTCGTAGACGGACGTCGCTGGCTCAACGAAGATTTCTCCGCGTTCCTGCAGGTTGTAGATCGCATAGGCCGTCGCCGCCCCCGTGCGGTCCGCCACGAGCGCGCCGGTCGCACGCGAAGGAATGGCGCCGTGCCACGGCTCCCAGCCGGCGAACAGCGTGTTCATGATTCCCGTGCCCTTGGTGTCGGTCAGGAACTGCGACCGGAACCCAATCAAGCCGCGCGACGGGATGCGGAATTCCAGCCGGACGCGTCCGCTGCCATGGTTGACCATCTTGGTCATCACGCCTCTGCGGGTACCGGTCTGCGCGATGACGACGCCCTGGAAGTCCTCGGGCACATCGATGATGAGCTCCTCGACTGGCTCGACACGGACACCGTCGATCTCCTTCGTCACGATGTCTGGCCGCGAGACCTGCACCTCGTACCCTTCGCGGCGCATCATCTCGATGAGGATCGACAGCTGCAGCTCTCCGCGTCCGATCACCTTGAGCTGTTCAGGAGAATCGGTGTCCTCGACGCGGAGCGAGACGTTGCCCAGCAGCTCGCGGTCCAACCGATCGCGCAAGTTCCGCGACGTGACGTACTGCCCGTCCCGGCCGGCCATGGGTGATGTATTGACGCCGAAGATCATCGACACCGTCGGCTCGTCGATCGCGATCGGTGGAATCCGCACGTGGTTTTCGGGATCACTGATCGTTTCGCCGATGGTGATGCCCTCGATGCCGGCGAGGCAGACGATGTCGCCGGCGGCGGCCTGTTCGATCTCCACGCGCTTCAGTCCATCGAAGGCAAACAGCTTGGTGACCTTCGTCTGTTCAATGGTTCCGCCGAGCTTCAGCACCGACACCGGGCCGTTCAGCTTCACGGTGCCGTTGAATACGCGGCCGATCGCGATGCGTCCGAGATAGTCGCTCGAGTCCAGATTGGCCACCAGGATCTGCAGCGGCGCCGTGGGATCGCCTTTGGGTGGCGGGACAGACTCGACGATAGCGTCGAACAGCGGGCGAAGGCTTTCGCCAGGCTTGGTCAGATCCGTCGTCGCAACACCATCGCGGGCGTTCGCATAGAGCACCGGAAATTCGATCTGGTCCTCGGTGGCGTCGAGGTCGATGAACAGGTCGTACACCTCGTTCAGCACCTCCTTCGGCCGCGCATCGCCACGATCGATCTTGTTGAGGACGACGATCGGCGGCAGCCCGCGCTCGAGCGCCTTGCGGAGGACGAAGCGCGTCTGCGGCAGTGGGCCTTCCGAGGCATCGACCAGGAGCATCACCCCGTCGACCATCGACAGCGTACGCTCGACTTCCCCGCCGAAGTCGGCGTGGCCTGGCGTATCGACGATGTTGATCAGCAGGTCGTTGTAGTGGACGGCAGTGTTCTTGGCGAGGATGGTGATGCCCCGCTCGCGCTCGAGGTCGGTGTTGTCCATGACGCGGTCGGCGACCTGCTGATTGGCGCGGAACGCCCCGCCCTGCCGCAGCAGACCATCCACCAGCGTCGTCTTGCCGTGGTCCACGTGCGCGATGATGGCCACGTTCCGGCGAAGCGGGTTGGCGATCTGTTGCGACTTTCGGTGAGAAGACATCTGACCAGTATAACTGGTCGGTGCAAAGGGGGCTTACGGCTGTAGGTGCAAGGCGCCTTCGGCGTGTCGGTGCAAAGACTCTTCGCGTGCCGGTGCGACACTGACGCGTGCTGGTGCGAGGACCGGGTCGGCCAACGAGCTCGCGCTCTCGCACCGACTCGCGATAGCTCGATTTGCACCGACAAGCGACAGGTCTTTGCACCGACCCGCGCGAGTCCCTTGCACGACTTGCGATAGTGGATTGCTCTCCGACCGCGATAGTTCCTCGCACCAACTTGCGATAGCCGAATTGCACCGATTTGCGAACGGGTTCCGCGCTAGACTTCCGCTCGCAAGGCGATGACGGGATCGACCTGCGACGCGCGGCGAGCTGGAAGATATGTCGCCAGGAGCGCGACTGCGGCCAGGACCACTGACACAACCGCATATGTGATCGGATCCACCGGACCGACGCCGAACAGAAAGGACGCCATGACGCGCGTGAGCACGACCGCGACGCCGATGCCGAGAGCGATGCCGGTCGCCGTCAGCGCGAGGCCATGCCGGAGGAACATGGTCCGGACGTGACGTGTTTGCGCGCCGAGCGCCATCCGCACGCCGATCTCGCGCGTCCGCTGCGCGGCCGCGTAGGCAATCACGCCGTAGATTCCGACGACCCCGATGAGCAGCGCGACGCTCGCAGCAATGCCGAGCATCACCAGCGCAAAGGATGTCTGCGCCATCGAGCGCGACTGAATCTCCTCGAGTGTGAGGACGTCCGCGAGCGGAAGATTCGGATCGACTGCCCAGACCGCTTGCTCGAGCTCACGCAGAAAGCCCGACGTGCCGACCCGCGTCGAACGCACCGCGTAGGCCATCGTGCGCCAGCGATAGGTCTCATTCAGCATCGGCCAGTACGCGATTGCGGTCGGTGGCTGATTCAACCCATCGTCACGCTCGTCGCCGACCACACCCACAATCTCGCGCCACGGCGTTCCCGGGTTGGACCGAATGCGCTTCCCGAGGGCTCGCGCCGGCTCACCCCAGTACTCTCGCGCCAGCGCTGACGAGATGACGATGACGGGTCGTCGTTCGTAGATCTCGCTCCACGTAATCGAACGCCCGGCGACCAGATGGTTGCCCATGGTCTCGAAATAGCCCGGCGCGATGCTCTTGAATCGGCGGAGCCTGGGCAGCTGGCCCTCCGGCACTGGAAAGTCCTCCACGTGGATCGCGTTGGTATTGTCCTCGCCGTCCATCGTGATCGAAGACGAGAGGCCAACAGATACGACGCCGCCGACCTGGGCCAGCCGTTCCGCGACGCGTTCGTGCGTCCGCGCTGCCTGATCGTCATCGCTGATGAGCGTTGACGGTATCGCGATGGCGAACGTCTGGACTTCGCGTGGGCGAACGAAACCTGGATCGACCTGGCGCATGGCGATGAAGGTCCGAATCATCAGCCCAGAGACAATCAGCAGCGTCAGCGCCAATGCGACCTGACCGACGACCAGCGCGTTGCGGGTGCGCCGGCGCCCGGGCGCATCGCCGGCCGACCGGCCTCCCTCCTTGAGGGCTGCGGTGCTGGGATCGCCGAATCGCACGACCGCGAAGAGGCCGAACAGCGTGCCGCTCAGCAGCGAGACGCCCAACGTGAACAACAGGACCGTCGCATCGATGTCGATGTCGTCAACGCGCGGTAGCTCCACAGGCGCAATCCTCCGGAGCAGGGCGATGGCGACCTGCGCCAGCGCCACACCCAGTGCCCCGCCGGCAAGCCCGAGCACTACGCTCTCCGCGAGCAGGGCGCGCGCAATGCGGCCACGATTCGCTCCAAGCGCCGTACGAAGCGCGAACTCCTGATGCCGCCCTTCTGCGCGCACCAGGAACAGGTTCGCCACGTTCCCACAGGCAATGAGCAGGACCACGCCGACAGCAGCGAGGAGAATCCACAGAATCTCGCCGATGTTGCCGATCACGTCGTCGGCCAGCGGGCGCACGTTCGGCTGCAGCTCCAGTCGCGCAAAGATCGGTGGAAGAATCGAGATCAGGCGTGCCACATCGACGTTGGCTTGTGCCAGCGTGATACCCGGCTTGAGCCGCGCCAGCGCCTGAAACCCGAAACTGATTCCGCGCGGTGCGCTGACGTCCAGCTCCATCGGCAACACGACGTCGGGACGACTGCGGAGAAACGTGAACGACGATGGCAGCACACCAATCACTTCACCGGGTATGCCATCGACGACGAGCCGTTGCCCCACGACATTCCTCGCACCAGCGAATCGGCGCTGCCAATAGCCATGTGTCAAGACCACGCGCAACGGGCTACCGGGCGCCTCGTCCTCGGCACTGAAGAACTGGCCGATTGCCGGCTGCACTCGCAACAAAGGCAGTGTGGCAGCGCTCACCAACAATGCCTCGACACGCTCCGGCTCGCCGGATTGCGTGATCGAGACCTCCGCAGGATCCCACGCACCGATAGCCTCGAATGCCTGCTGGTTCTCGCGATAGGTGAGAAACGTCGTACGCCCGTGATTGGTACCGGCACCATGGGGCGCAAACTGGCGGACGGTCACCAGCCGGTCGGGCTCCTCGAATGGCAGCGGCTTCAACAACACGCCGTAAACGACGCTGAAGATCGCGGTGGTCGCGCCAATGCCCAAAGCGAGCGTCAGCACCGCCGCTGCAGCAAACCCGGGCTGCTTCCAGAACGTGCGCGCGGCGTAGCGCAGGTCCTGCCCGAGATCGCTGAACGTGTGTCCGGTTGGTGCGCCCGGGTCAGTGGCGGAGCCGCGTGCGATTGCTGCAGCGACGCCATCTGCTTTGACAGCACGTTCCCGCTCTGAAAGAGCCTCAGCGCCGCACGTGCCGCGTCTTCGGGTGACATCCCTGCTGCAATCAACTCGCCATAACGGTCGTCGAGATGCTGCGAAAGCTCGTCAACAATCTCGGCTTCGCGCGCGGGCGGGAGCCGCAATGACGACAATCGCTCACGCACCTCACGTGCCCAGTCAGGCATGTTCGCCCCCGGTCACACGGCGCACCGCGTCTACGAAGGCCTCCCACGTTTGCCGTTGCTGCGCCAGAACCCGGCGTCCTGATGCGGTCACTCTGTAGAATCTGCGACGCCGCTCCCCGGGCTTCTCGACCCACGTGCCCTTGATCCAACCGCGCTCTTCGAGGCGATACAGCAGCGGATACAGTGAATCGATGTGGAAGGTCAGCTGGCCGCCCGAGCGGGTGTGGATCAGCTTGCTCAACTCGTACCCATGCCGCGGCCGCGCGTCGAGGAGCGACAGAATGAGCAGTTCCGCAGAACCCTTCTTCAGTTCACGATCGAGCGCCGGGGCCTTGATACCTGTCATAGGCAGATATCATACAGACGGATGGCCGGCGGAAAACGTTGGCCGGGCCGTCTGGTATGATCGAGGCCATGCCTCTCTATGAGTACGCGTGTAAGGAGTGCGACAAGGAGTTCGAACTGCTGCTGCGCGGCAGCGAGACACCGGAGTGCCCGTCGTGCCACAGCACGGAGCTAAAGCGCCGTCTGTCGGTGTTCGCCGCGCACACCAATGGCAGCGGTTCGGCCTCGTCAGTGGCCGTCGGCGCGTGCGGTACGTGCGGAGATCCGCGCGGCCCGGGCTCGTGCTCGATGAATTAACGCGACGCGATCAGGGCGATCACGCCGGCAATGGCCGCAACCGTGAAGGCGATTTCGAGCCACCGCTTGTAACGATCCGGGAATGGTCCTGTCATCTCATTACTCCGTGCAATTTCCCGCCATCTGCAGCGACGTCAGCGTGAGACGCTCGTCGCCGGGCTCACTGTAAATCAACCCGCGCGCTTCCATCTTGTGCCCCTGATGTGACTCGGGGCTGAACGGCTTCGCACTCAAGAGCCGGAACGTGCGCGTGCCGAGCGGGCGCGACGCAGCCGAGGCCAGGCTCTGCGCCGTCGGCGCTTCGTCACGCGTCACCAGCGGGTCGGACGTGCGGATCAAGACCCACGTGTTGTCGGGACCGCGACCCAGACAGCCGACGGTCTGCACGAGTGAAAAATTCTGGACGAGGGCCTGCTCGCCTTTCTTGAGGATTTGCGCGGTGGCGAGGTCGCTGCCGTTCTGCATCAGTTCTGCCGCGCCGCTCGGATAGCCATTCGTCTGCAGGATGTATGTGACGATGTCCAGATTGGTCTTGTCGTCGAGGGTGCTGGTCGCAAAGGGCGGCATCGTGTCGCGGATCTTCTCGAACAGCCGCGTCACGCTCCCACCACCCCACGTCGTCATGAAACGATCCCCTCTCAGCGCCGGCCCTCTGTCGCCCGACAGATCGGCGTTGTGACAGCGCAGGCAG
>DAINQP010000130.1:0-17256 GCA_036742665.1 Vicinamibacterales bacterium
CTAGCGTTTTTGCGGCTGCGCCGCCAGCGACGGCGAGACAAGCCCGGGAGCCGAACGTTCTTCGCCGAGGTCCTCGCCCATGCAGCGCTGGTAGTACTCGGCGACGAGTGCACGTTCGTCCTCATCGCACCGATTCAAGAACGAGAGCTTGAACGCGAGTCCTGCGTCGTGGAAGAGCGTGGTGTTTTGCGCCCACGTCACGACCGTCCGCGGTGACATCACCGTCGAGAGGTCGCCGTCGGCGAATCCGCGACGTGTCAGGTTGGCGAGGGCCACCATGGCGCTCGCCTGCGCCCGACCCTCGGTCGTGCGGTACTCGGGGCAACGCGCGAGAACCACCTCTACCTCGCGATCGTGCGGGAGATAGTTCAGCGTGATGACGACATTCCAGCGATCGATTTGTCCTTGGTTGAGCGGCTGCGTGCCGTGATAGAGACCAGTCGCGTCGCCGAGGCCGATCGTGTTCGCCGTCGCAAACAGCCGGAATGAGGGATGTGGCTCGAGCACGCGGCTCTGATCGAGGAGAGTGAGACGGCCTTCGACTTCGAGCACCCGCTGGATTACGAACATCACGTCGGCACGTCCGGCGTCGTACTCGTCGAACACCAGCGCACACGGACGCTGCAGTGCCCAGGTCAGCATGCCGGGCTGGAACTCCGTGACCTGCCGGCCGTCGCGGACGACGATGGTGTCCTTGCCGATCAGATCCATGCGGCTGACGTGTCCATCGAGATTGATGCGCACGCACGGCCAGTTGAGCCGCGAGGCGACCTGCTCGATATGACTGGACTTGCCGGTTCCATGACGGCCCTGCACCATTACGCGCCGGTTGTGCATGAAGCCAGCCAGCAGTGCGAGCGTCGTGTCGCGGTCGAACACGTAATCCGGGTCGCGCGGCGGCACGTGCTCGTCGACGACCGAGAACGCCGGCACCTGCAGGTCAGAGTCGATCTTGAATAGCTCGCGCGCCGAGAGAGTGAGGTCGGGCTGACTCGGAATCGCCTGTTCGAGCATTAACGAACGTTGTCCTTGAGGAATGACACGACTTCTGGCCAGATCTGCGCGGCCAGCTTCTCGTCGAAAGTGCCCAGCGTGTTATGCGCGGCCATGAACGCGTGGCCACTGCCGGGATGCACCTTCAGGGTCACGTTCTTGCCCATGCCACGTAGCTTGGCTTCGAGCGCGCGCGCGGCGTCGGGTGCGAAGTGGTTATCGTTCTCCGCCATGTGGCCGCTGATGGTGGCCGTGAGCGTGGACCAGTCCGGCTCGGCGGCTCCGGTTGGAAATCCATAAAACGGCACCACGGCTTTGACTTTGTCTGGCCGGTTAGCGGCGATGATGAACGACAGCAGACCGCCCATGCAAAAGCCGACGACGCCGATGCTCTTGCTGGTGACCGAGGGGTGACTGGCGAGAAAATCGATCGCACCGCTCATGTCGCGGCCCGCGCGATCGGCGGGCATGCTTTGCATCAAGTGCGCGGCTTTGTCCATTTCATCATGGC
The DNA here is from genome assembly GCA_036742665.1 of Vicinamibacterales bacterium. Lineage (GTDB taxonomy): Bacteria > Acidobacteriota > Vicinamibacteria > Vicinamibacterales > UBA2999 > Gp6-AA40. The sequence continues at coordinate 1,505 of DAINQP010000130.1, forward strand.
CGGCCAGCTGTCCGTGATACAGGTCGGGAGCCAGCGCGACGAAGCCCGCTTTCCCAAGCCGTTCGGCCATTTCCTTGATCCCCGAATCGAGCCCCCACCATTCCTGGATCACCAGCAGACCGGGCCCTGACCCGGATGCAGGCGTCACCAGATAGCCGGACGCAGTGCCGCCATTGCTCTTGAAGGAAACTGTTTCAGCCATCCGCTTAGCATATACGTCTTATCACTATGCGCATCACAGCGGCGGTTCTGCTTGCGGCGATCTCGATTGCAGTACGAGACCCTAAACAAACACCACCTCCGACGTTCAAGGGCGGCGTGGACTTGGTACGCACCGACGCCGTCGTCCGGGACGCTCGCGGTCAGTTCATTGCCGATCTCAAGCCCACGGAGTTCGAGGTGTACGAGGACGGCGTCAAGCAGGACATCGTCTCATTGACGATGATCCACGGCGGCCGCGAGTACATCGTGCTCTCACCGCCGACGCCGCGCCGCGACGGCCTGATCCTGCCGGCGAACCGCCCGCCCAGCGACACGGCCGGGCGCATCTTCGTCATCATCATCGATGATTTCCATCTCGAGGCCGCGCTCACGCCGAAGACGCGCCAGATCCTTGGCCAGATGCTGCGCGACCTCATTCACGATGGCGACATGTTCGGCATCGTCTCGACGGGATACTCGTCGATCTCGGAACAACTGACCTACGACCGTCAGGTGCTCGAATCCGCGATCGGTCGCACACAAGGTGGCGCTCTGAGCCCGCGCGAGATCATTCAGGGCGCGCAGGGGAGTCAGGGACCGACAGAGCTTCGTCATCGCGCACACGTGGCGTTCTCATTGGCGTACGAACAGATGCGGAATCTCGAGAAGGTGCAGAACCGGCGCAAGGCGGTCATTTACATCAGTAGCGGCTACGACTTCAATCCGTTCGCGCAGTCGCGCGTCGCGGAGCAGGCGCTGCGGGCTCGAGTCGACGCCGCGGACCTGCAGAACGATCCGTTCTTCCGTACGCAGCAGAGCAGTCAGATGCTGGCCGAAACCGACCTCGTACGAGAACTGGCGGAGCTGACACGCGCGGCGAACCGTGCCAACGCGACGATCTACCCGATCGACCCTGGCGGGCTGGCGGCAGGGCCTGACGCCGACCTCGACATCAGGACACCAGAGTGGGACGCGCATCTGCGCACCTCGCAGGACAGCCTGCGCGTCATCGCCGAGGAGACCGGCGGCTTCGCGATGGTCAACATGAACAACTTCAGCGCAGGCCTGAAGCGCATCGACGCAGAGACCAGCGACTATTATGTGATGGCGTATTCCTCGAGCAACCCGGATCCGCTCAAGCGTCTGCGCCGGATTGAGGTGAAGACGACGCGTCAGGGGGCGACGGTGTTCCACCGGGCGTCTTACACGCGCGCGCCTGATCGACGAAGTCGGCGACCGCCGACCACCTGTCGGCATCGATGGCGTACAGCGAGGCGATGTAGCGCCGCATACCCGCTGGCCATGACTGGCGACGCTCAACAAACCCGGCGTAGTCGGCCTTGATCGTCTCGTCTCCGTTGCTTTCCACATCGAGCAGCGCCTGCCAACGTGCAAGTAGTTCCTGCGCCTGGTGGCTGCCGGGCTCACCATCGAGCAGCGACACCCACTCGTCGAACAGTGCGCGGCGCGAGTCACTGACGCGCGGAACGCCCGGCTCACCGCGTTGCCTCGTCGCATCCTGCTGGTCGGCCCAGCGCACCCACAGTGCGTCGGCGATGAACCGCGTCGCGCGTTCGACGTCGAATTCCTCCAGACGTCGCTTCAGGGAGGCCGGCCAGTGTTCACGATCGGCCCAGGCCTTGATCATCCCGGTGCGAACCGCCGGAGTGACGGCGTCGTGTTTGCTCAACGCCTGCCAGCGGTCGGCGAGCGCTTGCGCACGGGGGGCAGCAGGATCGGAACCCATCGCGGCGATGATGTCGCGATAGAGATCCTGCCAGGCAGGCGATGGCCAGTCATCGTAATAGTGCTGCCACTGCGCCCAGGCCTCGTCGCTGTAGTACTTCCGCATCATCTCGATGTCTTGCATGCTCATGACTCTGATGACGTTCTGCAGGATGACCGTCGCTGGCGCACCGTCAGCCACCGCCTCGCGTTCGGCGTCGGTGAGTGCCCGGATGGCCCGGTCCAGGAGCCGCCGCTTCTCCTCGAGCACGTCGCGCTGTTGGCGGAAGATCGCCGGCAGTGGGAGCGCCTCGCGGTCGAGCAGCGCGCGGATATCCTTCAGCGAAAATCCAATGGTCTTGAGCGCGAGAATCTGCTCGAGCCGGACGAGATCAGCCGGCGTATAGACGCGATAGCCCGAGTGCGTCCGGCGTGGCCGAAGCAGGCCGACGCGATCGTAGTAATGGAGCGTCTTGATCGTGACGCCGGCCAGTTCGGCGAATTCGTGAACGCGATAGCGCGCGTCGTTCCCCACCAGCTTCGATTGTGAAGCCTGACGTGAGGGGAGAGTCAACCCGGTCGACCCTTAGCCGCCGGTGCTTTGCGTCAGCGGAACGCCGCGCGAGTCGGCCGAGACTGCGACGTGCTTCCGCGCCGTGCCGGTGATCTTGCGGTAGACGATCGAGCCCAGCGTCAACCCACCAAGGATTAAGCCGGCGATGATCGAGATGGCGAGGGCGATGAGGCCGCGCCAGCCGTAGCCGGTCGGGGCTTCATAGATGCGGACCGTGGCCGCGGTCACGATCGCCAGCGTCAACGCGCCCTCGCTGAAAAAGCCGATCAGCTTGACCCACGTCATCGCGCTGCCGACGAGGGCGAGACCGATCGACGGACACTTGCCCTTCTGGTGCAAACGCAGGCATCGAAGATGGCACACGTCTTCCCCGTAGTCGGCAAGCAGGGCCGTGAGTGGCAGTGCCCACCAGAGGACCTGGAGCCACGACCACTCGAGCTGCGAGTAGCCGAACCACAGGCCGAATGTGAAGACGCCGCTGTACACCGGGATGAAGCCGATGATGTCTCGATACAACGCTTCACGGACGATCGCCGACATCGCACAGCGAGCGGCCGCGTGCCCGCGCAGCATCGTGCACCAGCGATCGAGACAGGACTTGATCTGCCCCGGCGTGAAGCACATTTGCAGCGGAACAATCGAGCCGAGGTGGGCCTTGGCCATCGGCTCGCCGGCCCACGTGAGCGCGTTGACGAAATAGATCAACGACAGCTGTAGCAGAAGCAAGAGGCCGGCGAATTGTGCCTCGGGCGCGATTGGTGATGGCGTGGCCGACCTGACACCGAGCGCGGGTGCCACGATGCGCCACACTTCGAACACCGCAATGATCCCGAGCGGGATGATGCCGGCGATGAACAGCGGCGTCAGGGTGGTCGCATAGATCACCGTGCTCGATCGCGGTGATGTGGCTCTCGAATACAGGTGATTGAACACCACGCCGAGCCCGACACCGAGCCCGGCGCCGAAGGCGATGACGCCGAAGTACTGCGTGAGTGACCACGCCATGTCCAGCGCCTCGATCAGCGTGGTTGCGCTGGTGCCGCGAAACACCAGCGACGTCATGCCGCCAAGGGTGCCGAAGACGAAGAGGACAACGCCCAGGGCGCGAGTCCAGTAGATGGAATCGAGAAAGGCGCGGCGTGGGGGAGAGGCGCCGCTCGCAGCCATCGTGAAGTTCTGACAGCTCTCGGCCCAATCAACGAGCGCGAACACGGCGGCGGCAATCGCCAGCCACCACGAGGGCGGCCACCCCTTGATCCAGATGCGAAACACCAGGTCCACGGCGAGAATGCCGCCCGCGGCCAATGTCGCCCACAGCGCCAGCACGATGTAGGCGGCGACGCTGTTGCCCATCCATGGATGCCTCGGCCTGCGCTCGGCGACCGCGGTCAGGTCCTTGCCGCGTGCTTTCTTCCGCCGCGCGTACTCGACCAGATTGGGCGGCGGCGGCACATCGTCATGGCGCGCGTAATACTCAACCGCGCTCGGGTCCACCTGCTCGTTGATGTTCAGCAGCAGGAACGCCGACGATTCCGTGCGCTGCCGCCGTTCGGCGCGGATGTCGGGATCGGGATCGATCACGCGATACGTCCGCTTGGCGCGAAGCGCGGTCGTCCAGTATGGCGTGGCGAATTCCAGGAACGAGTCGCGAGGGCCCAGCCGTTTGTCTGGGGGTCCGTTCTTCGGAAACGAATCGCAGATCAGGCCCGCGTCGCGTGCGCCTTCGAGCAGCCACGCGAGCGGCTGCTGGGCGAGGGGATTGCTCGCGTATCCACCGCCGACATTCGAGTGTGCGCCGACGAACCAGCGCTGCTCGATGCGACGGGTCCATGCCGACGCCAGCGCACCGACCGGATCGCGCTGGACATCCTTGCATGGTGCGAGGTCGCCGTCGATCCGTTTGAGCTCGTTCTCGGCGGTGTCGCCACTGATGTAGGCGACAAACGGCGTGTGCTTGAAGCTGCTGCGGTGCTCGTCGATCGCCAGCGCATGTCGGCACTTCTGAATCAGCGTCGTCGGCCGCATGTTGTGATGCAGCGCGAGTCGGCTGCGAATGCCAGGGATGGCCATCGCATCCCATCCGACCGCGCCAACGGTGTCGTAGACACCGAGGTACGTGATCTTCACGCGGCGCGACCAGCGGACCAACAGCTCCTCAGTGGCCGTCAGCGTGTCGGCGCGTTGTCCTGGTACGTGTCCGGGCAGTCGTGGGATGAGCGCTTCCTTCTGGCGAACGAGCCACGGATCCCAGACCAAATCGGTGATGCGTCTGAACTCGACCGAAGGATCGGGGAAGAGATCGGTGAGCGGACCGCTGTGATGCTCACGGGCGCGCCCGATCAGGCAGTAGGTGCGCCACAGCTCGTTGACGGTGAGCGGAGCGCCGCGGCGCAGGAGCCCGCAGGTGCTGATGAAACCGACGAGCGACCGCGCGGTGAATGCGCCGCGGCTGAATCCGAAGACGTAGATCTCGTCGGCGGGCGTGAAGGCGGTCTCGTCCTGATAGTTCTGGACCAGCCAGTTGTACGCCGTGCGGACGTTCGTCTCGAGGCCGAAGCCGAAGCCGCCACCGGTGATCGCGTCGAGCGGGCCAGTGCCCACGCCCTCGAGGTAGAACTTCAGCTGCGTGACCCTGTCGTGATCGACGCGCTTGTCGCGGCACTCCGAGGTCAGTGCGAAGTGGTGCAGGACGTTCGTGGAATCGTCGCGATTGTTCCAGGTGCCGTCGAGGCAGACCGCCAATCGCCGAATGTCGGCCATCAGTGCACTCCGATGCTCCAGCCCTTCATGTAGTGAACGTCCAGGGCTATCCCGTTGCACGGATCGCTTTGACCCGTGGCGATTCGGGCGATTACACTGCGCGCCTCACTATAAACCTCGTTCGAGGAGACGACACGTGCAGCTCATCAGTGATCTTGTGGACGGATACGAGCGCGGCCGCGTCACACGGCGCGAGCTGATTCAGGCGCTGGCGGTACTCGCCGCGGCCGGCGCAGGCACCACAGCATCGGCCGCGCCGCTGCGGTCGGGCAGCATCAATCACGTCTCGGTGCTGGTAAGCGACATGACGCGCTCGATCGACTTCTATAACCGTGTGTTCGGGCTGTCCGTGCAGAACGAGGACAAGGCCAACAAGATTGCGCGACTCGGCATCGGCGGCAAGGTCCTTGTCTCGCTCCGTGTGGAGCCGCCGCCTGGCCTCGTCGATCACTTTGCGATTGGCGTGGACGGCTTCAATCGCGAGGCGGTCACGAAGGAACTTCAGGCGATGGGGCTCATGCCCACCGAGAACCTCGAGTTCGGCTTCCATGTGAAGGATCCCGACGGCGCCAATGTACAAATCACCGGCATCTGACGTGATCGCTGGCACCCGCACATGAGCGCCGATTCGGAACTCACACCCGACTCGCCGGAAATGATCTGGCAGATGTACGAGGGCCTGACTGGCCAGTGTCAACACTTCAACGGCCTCGAATCGACCTATCGCGCGCTGGCCTCGACGTGGTTGCTGGCGGCATTCGGCGGCGTCGGCTACGTGCTGAGCAACAACGTCGGCGGTCACGCCGCGGTGCTGAGTGCGGCAATTGGCGCCGCCGCAGCGCTGGGGATTGTGCTGCTGTGGATGCTCGATCTGCAGGTGTATCACTCGCTTCTCGTCGGCGCGTTCTCTGAACAGCTACGCCTCGAGCGCGAACATCGATGGCTGCCGCAATCGGCGCACCAGATGCAGAAGGCGCATCAAGGCCAGGGTGTGGTGCCCAAGGTGGTCTGGTTCTACGTTGCGTCGTATTTGCTGATGATCGCGATCGCCGCATTCGCGTTGGGCACTGCGGCTGAGACATTGTCGATCGTGGCGCGTGTGCTACTGGCGCTCGCCGTACTGCTCATCGCGGGTGTACCGGTGGCGCTGCATATGCGCCGCACGGCCCACGGCCCGCAATTGGATGTGCTCGCGTACGCCAGTTCGACTCGTCGGTCCGACCCTTAGTGCAGCTTCGCGGCCCAGACCGTCAGCCGGTTCCGCTGTTCAGCAGTCCGCGCCCGCCGGCGTCCTCGGCCGTTGTTCGGCCGGCGATCGAGCTCTGGAAACTTCCGATAGATCGCGGCTGCCTCGTGCTGAATCTCGCTCAACCGGAGTGCTGCACGGCGGAGCCGTTCCCATCTGCTGAGTGAGGCCATATATCTACTCTTAACGTTCAGCCGTCGAGCAGCGAACGAGTCTATGACCTGGGCGGCGTACCTTTTGCTCCGAAGCGATCGGCGGGGTATCTCGGCTGATCGCGGCACGTCGCCTGACGGACGTGCTGGGAAGGAGCATCATGGAAAGTCGAGCAAAGCTGTTGGGTCACCCGATTCATCCGATGCTGATCGTCCTGCCGCTCGGGTTGTTCATCATGTCGGTGATCTTCGACGCGCTGTACTTGTGGCGCGGCAATGCCACGTTCGGCGTGGTCGCGTACTGGAACATCGCGGGCGGCATCATTGGTGGCCTGCTCGCAGCAGTCTTCGGCTTGATCGATTGGGTCTCGATTCCCAACGGGACGCGCGCGAAGCGAATTGGCCTGCTCCACGGCGGCACGAACGTGCTGGTCGTCGCGCTGTTTGCCTTCGTTTGGTGGACGCGGAGCAATGCCGTGGAACCGATGCCGACGACAACGTTGTTCGCCGTTGAAGTTCTGGCGTTGCTGATGGGCAGCGTCGCCGGCTGGCTCGGAGGCGAGCTGGTCGATCGACTCGGCGTTGGCGTGGACGATGGCGCGCATCTGAATGCGCCGAATTCGCTTTCGGGACTGCCGGCCTTTCAGCGCAACGCAGATGAGGTGACCACTCCTCATCGTCGTCGCGTCAGCTGACGTGGTCTGCGCGCGAGGCTATACTGGGCTTCGCGCGCAGGGGCGCATCCAGTCCGCGGAAAGGGCCGTGCCCACCCACCGGTTTCCATACGTACGAAGCTTCTTTCAGCCTGATTGGGCGGACTCCAGGCAGCGATGAAAGGAGATTCGTATGCCGGCCCGTGATCTGCCCGATCGTCCGAATCTTTCTCAATACAAGAAGCAGGCTAAAGAGCTTGTGAAGGCCTGCATGGCCGGAGACGCCGCCGCGCTACAGCGCGTTCGCGAACTCCATCCCCGTACGCCCGCCAAGGTGACGCTCGCCGACGCACAGCTCGTCATCGCGCGCGACCACGGTGACGAAAGCTGGCCCAAGTTTGCCGCCCGTGTCGAAGCGGCTGCGGTCACACCGTCACCGTCCGCAGTGTGGCGACATGCGGAGCGAGCCGTTGTCGCGGGAGATGTGGTGACACTCGAGCGCCTGATGCGTACGCACCAGCAGTTGTTCCGTGAGGGTCGTCCGCCGGCGTCAACGCCTGGAGGGCTCGCACCCGACTACTCTGCGAGTGATGCGCGACAGATCATCGCGAGCAATCATGAGTTCGAGGGTTGGGACGCGTTCGAGTCGTTTCAACGCGACGTGAAGCGTTCATCGTCTTCCGTCGCGCAGTTCGAGAGGGCCGCCGATGCGGTCGTCGCGGGAGACGTCGCGACGCTCGAACGGCTGCTTGCGGAGAACCGCGAGTTGATTCGAGTGAGGTCAGTGCGACGCCATCACTCAACGCTGCTGCACTACGTTGCGGCGAACGGCATCGAGTACTTCCGACAGAAGACGCCGCGCAATGCGCCGGATGTAGCACGCGTGGTGTTGCGTGCGGGAGCCGACGTTGAAGCGCCGGCGGACGTGTACGGCGGCGGATGGACGACAATCGGCCTGGTCGCGACGAGCATCACGCCGGTGGTTAGTGGCGTGTTGGTTCCGCTCCTGGAAGTGCTGCTCGATTATGGTGCGGTGATCAACAACTCAGGTGCGGCATCGATCGTCAACGCCTGCCTGCACAACGGTCGTCAGGAGGCCGCCCAGTTTCTCGTGAGTCGCGGTGCGCCGCTGGATCTCGAAGGCGCATCCGGCGTCGGCAGGCTCGATCTCGTCGAGGGATTCTTCGATTCGAATGATGACCTGCGCCGAGGCGCAACTCGCGAGCAGATGGCTGACGGTTTCACGTGGGCCTGCGAGTTCGGCCATGCACACGTCGTCGAGTTCCTCCTCGACAGAGGGATGGATATGACCGCGCGTGTAAAACATCACGGTCAGACCGGGCTGCACTGGGCCGCTGGCGGTGGTCACGTCGAGACAGTCAACATATTGCTACAGCGGGGCGCGCCCGTGGACGTGAAGGATCAGACCTGGGAAGGGACGCCGCTGCAGTGGGCGTTCTTCGGGCTGATGAACCCAAAGACACCGCCCGTGGAACCGGAGCGGTACTACTCGGTGATGTCGCTGCTCGTTGCGGCAGGCGCAACCGTGAAGCCGGAGTGGCGCGCCAACGTTCGGGAGCTGGGCGATGAAAAGCTGCTCGCTGCCTTAGGCGAGTGATGAGTGCACCTGCGAAAGGAGAGCGATGCACGCAGTATCCACTCGCAACGTCCGGCGTCCCAGGCCAACGCGTGTGAAGCCGTGCGTTGCGAGCAGGTTCAACTCGAACTCGTTCCAGCCACCCTCTGGTCCAATGGCAAGCAGGACGCGCTCGTCATGCGCGGCGAGCGCGTTCGCGATCGACGTGCTCGCGCTGGGATCGGCGACGAGTCGCACGCCCGCGGGAAAGAGATCATCGAGGTGATCCTCAACGAGGACCCTGAACTGACGATGAATGGAGACCTGCGGCAGGCGCGTGTCGCGCGCCTGCTGCAGGCCCTCGATCAACAGCGGCCGGTAGCACGCTTCGGTGACGACGTGCGTGTCGAAGTAGTCGCGCTCGACGCGGCTCGCGTTGGTCAGGATGATCTGCCCGACGCCGAGCGATGCGAATTGTGCCCATAACCGGCGAAGCACCTTCGGGCGTGGTAGCGCGAGCAGCACGTCGACGCGCGGGCGTGGAGGCGTATCGGCCTCGAACACGCAACGCATCGTCACTGTCCCATCGCCGATCGTTTCGACGGTGCCGGTGCCGAGCGGTCCATCGATCCATCCCACTCTCACCGTTTGCCCAGGGGTCACACGTAACACCTTGACCAGGTGAGTGGCGCGTGCGTCGGTGAGCGTCACGCACGCCTCGTCAATGTGATCGGATTCGTTCAGCAGAATGAGATTCACGCTGAATCGATCCTAGGTGCGCAGGTCATCGAGTTGTCACACCGAATTAATCGAAACGAGGGCTTTCGCTTAATGAGCTCGACACAGGCGGAGCGCATAGTGAGGCGTACTGAGGTGCGCGTATGCCGCGTCGATTCTGCCCGCAATGTGAACGTTCCGGACGCCTGCTGGAAGCCGCCAGTCAGAACGCGTGGGTGATTTATTACCGCTGCGACGCATGCGGCCATGTATGGGCGCATGACAAAGACGACATCAACTCGCCACGACACGATGTGACGATGCGCGCCGCCGAGAAGTGCGTGGTGGGAGCGGTTCAGCGCTAATTTCGGGCAACCGCGAGAAACGATGGGTGCCCACCGGTGAGTTACTGGGCTTCCGCCCGCCTCACCACGATACCCGGCGATGGACGCTCGTCGCTCCACTCGTGGGAGCAGGAACCGCACACCAGGAGGATCTTGAGAATGTCCCGTTGTGCGGGCACCGTAGAGACACGCCGAACAAGGCCCAAGCCCTGCCCGCACGCGGGGCACTTGCGTTCGACATTCATTTTTTGAGGCCGCCCGAGGAGTGACTCCGGGCGACCCAAGAGTACTCGTTGCCTTGCGGCGGATCAAGATGGGTCCGAACTACTCGTTCTGGGAATTCGGATTCCGCGGCTTGTCCGGTCCGGTGCGCCACCCGCCGCCGGATGTGGGGTGATTCTCGTTGACGCGACGGGCCGTGAGCTTCGCGATTTCCGCGAAGATTTCCGTCAGTTTGCGCTGAATTTCCTGCGATTGCGTACGGAGTTCCGCCGCCCGCGCAAGCAGGAGACGGATCTGCGCTCGTGTATCTGACATTCGGGTAACCGAACTGCAAGCAAGACCGCCACCGAAAAGTCACGTAGGCCAGTTACGAGACGTGATGACGGTCTGTGCTAGTGGAGTTTCGTGGGTTCAGGGCGCGTCAAGCCGTCGGGTGTCGGCGATGACCGCTCGGTCCTCCACTCGTGCGAGCACGCTTCGCACACCATGACGACGATGACGATGTCTTTCTGTTTAGCGACCGTAGACACACGTCTCGCTAACCCTTGACCGTTCCCGCACGCCGGGCACTGGCGTTCGACATCCATGAGGGGGCCCCCTTGAGGGTTCTGGATGCCGTATTAGCGCAGACGGGTGACCCGCAGATCAAGTACCAGGTTTGTAACCGTCCGGTGTCGTTCCAGCCAGTGCCCGCAGTGCCGGTGCGGTGATCGGCCACGATGGGCTCACACTCTCGGCGAAGCTGAATCGTTGGATCGTTTCCCGCAAGTGATGCCTGTTGGTCGAATGCCACGATCGCGACCAAGACCCATTCGGAGAAATCGATCTCTGCGCGAATCGGTAGCGGTGATGCGCCGTCCCGCCTGGCACGAATCCTCTCGTATCTTGCCGCAGGTGAGATGGCCGCCGACAAGCTGCCCGCGATTCCGGCGCGCACCGACGCGCTGCCTCTCTTCGGTCGCATCGTCAGCGGAGCGATGGTCGGCGCTTCAGTGTGCGGTCGCCGGCAGCGTGTGGCGTGCGTTCTGACTGGCGCGGCTGGTGCGCTGGTTGCGGCTTACGCGCTCACGGCGGGGCGTCGCGTAGCGGCGCGGCGGCGGATCCCGAACGCTGTCGCTGGCACGTTCGAGGATGTGCTGGCACTCGTGGCCGGGCTGTGGCTGATGCGCCGCGTCTGACGCCCGTGGCAAGCTTGCGCCTTGCCCTCCCAAAATCTCGTGGTCAATGTGGCCGTCACCCGCGGATCACGACGTATTTCGAACCGTGTCCCGGGCGGCGCTCGGCTGCTCGTGGTGGTGGTTGATCAGTCCACTCGGTGAAGGTGGGCGCCGCCTGGAACACGCGTATCCGTTCGCGCGGTTCGTGCATCGCTGGATGGGTTTGCGGCTCGAGCCATCGCACGTCCTGCTCGCGCGCAAGTAGATTAAATCCCCGAGTCGCCTTACGGGTTCCACCTAGCTGTTTTCAGCGAGCGGGATTGTTACAGTCGGCGCATGCCCATGAGTCCGGCAGAGAATCACCCTGTTTGCCCGAAGTGCTCCGGCGAGGGGCAGGCACACTCAGTCATGTATAAGGCTCGGCTCCGTACCGTGAGCTATGCGTGCGAGCACTGCGATCACGAGTGGGAGATCATCACCAGTGACATCACTAGCGACGGTGCCCGGCTCGATCCTGACGGGCCGAGCGTCCAGCCGGTGCATTCGCGAGAGTGAACGCTGATGCACGGCCGACAGTTGCGCGGCCCCAAGTTCCAAGCCCCGTTACTCGCCATCTGATCGAGTGATCGCCACTGGACCCGAGTAGCACCACTTGTCTCGAGCGCCCGAGGACGTTAGGAGCGTTCGATGGGGATGCCGTTCCACGTCCGCGCTGGGTCGCGGTAAGTGACGACCCATACGTAACTGCAAATGTCGCATTCGTACCGAAGGGTGCGGCAGTGCATTCCGCCGCAACGATCAAGCGATGAATTTGAAAATGCCGGAGACGAAATCGCGCTATGGATATATTCACGCGACGCGCGCGATCGGTTCGAATATGCGTCTTCAGCGGAGGGGACGCGGATCATTACGGGACATTGACCCTACCGTCGCTGCCCACATCGTCCGTGTCACGCATCGTTCGCTGCGCTGCAAAAGTGCGCACCTCGAAGTATCGCCGGCCAATTCAGCGCGGTGCTCCGATGCTTCCCGCGTCCAGGCATAGAGGGGCGATGCTTCCGATCGGTCGAGCGTGACTCATTTCAGAACGCCTCAGAAGTTCCCCGTTTCAGTAGAAGGTGTTCCAGCTGGGGGACTTCTTTGCGTCGAGGGAAAGCAAGTCGAACGCTGTCATCAAGCGTCGGCGGCAGAATCCCGAATCTTGCCGTTGCGGATTGACCTTTGCATCGAGCGAGTCTCTCAGAGGGGTGAGAGATGAGAGTCAGATTCTTCGCACTTGTAATGTTCAGTATTGCGGCACTTCTACCTGCGGCACACGCGGCGGCCCAGAGCAGGGGCAATTCGCCGGCCGCGCACGAGGCTCACAAGAAGGACAACGGTAATCGTTTGATCTCCGTGCCGGAGCCGTCGACCATAGTGCTGCTTGGTGCGGCAGCTGGCATGTTTGGTATTCGCAAGATTTGGCAGCACCGGCGCCGGATCGTGTCCGACTAATCAACACAGCGACACCAGCAACATCAATTGCTGTCGAACCACGCCGATCCGCCTCAGGTCTTTTGTGTAGATACCAAAATTGCCTGACCGTTGCTATTGTCCTCGGTGACGCAACGTGATCGGCTTCAACTTGCGCCCCTGAAGAAAGTCGAGAGCCATCGTCAGCGCATACCGACGCCGGTTGCGGCTATCGGTGCTGCGATCAGACTTTTCGATGGGCCGTCTTCCATTACTTCTTTCCCACCTGCGCCTTCGCCGCCTCGCGCCGCTCGTTCTGCTGGGACAGCAGCCGGTAGGCGACGTAGTACTTGAAGATATTGCTGACGTAGGAGACTGTTTCGCGGCCGATGCGTTCTGAAGCGACGCGTTCGACGTTGCCGAACCAGATGTTGGGATTCAGACCTTTCTTCTCCGTCTCGCGCCGGAGCTGTCTCAGTCGTCCCGGGCCGGCGTTGTACGCCGCGAATGTCATCAGCGTTTTGTTGAGAGGGTCCATCGGTTCGTTGGCGAAGTACTCGTCCATCATGAAGCGCATGTACTTCACGCCAGCGTGAATGTTGGAATCGATCTGGGTGATGTCGCCGACGTTCAGTTCCTTGCCGGTTGCTGGCATGACCTGCATCACACCGATCGCGCCCACTGCACTCTTGACGTTCTGATCGAGCGTCGACTCCTGGTAGCCCTGCGCGGTCATCAGCAGGTAATCCAAGTCGTACTGCGCCCCGTACTTCTTGAACAGGCCGACGACCGCCTGGAGCTTCTTGCGTTCACTCTGAGCCGCCGCGCTCTTGGCGTACGTACCGGTCTCTAGATAGCGGTGCTCGATGACGTTCCGAAACGCATCACCTTCACCATGCTTCCGGATCCACGTGTTGACGGCCTCGCGCAGCTTGGGATTCTCCTTGCGAAACGCGATGGCTAGTGTGCCTCCGGATCGCACGGCGACATCTGAATGCACGCTGAGATTCGTGAACACCGCGCGCCAAAAGGTGGCCAGATAATCGTCGACGACCGTGATCGGCGCGAGGCCGGCGTTCACCATTTCCAGCACGTCATCATCCTCGAGGACGTCAGGAACGGCGGTGATGACGACGGGAGGCTTGCCGCGCGCTTTCAACTGAGCGCTCAGTGCGGTGAGGCTCTCGTCATAGACGCTGCCTTTGCGAACAAAGACCTCCTGTCCGGCCAGGTCGTCCACCGTGTTGATCGGCGGCGCGCCTGGGCCGGTGACCACTACTTCGCTCACATTGGTACGCGTCGGCACAGAGAACGACACGAACTTCTCTCGCTTGGGAGTGACGGTCACCATGGCGGCGACCATGTCGACCTTGCCGGCCATCAGCGCCGGCTGCAACTGTTCGCGCGACATTGGCAGGAATATCACGTGCACCTTGAGGTTGCCGGTCTTGAGGTCCGCGTTCAGATCGTTTTCGAACAGCTTCAACGATTCGTACGTCAGACCGCGCTGTTGCCCCTTGTCGATGAAGTAGTGTGTGCGGTTGAAGGTCACCGCGACGCGAATCGCGCGCCGCGCGATCATGGCGTCGAAGTCGCCGGTGAAGGGCTTGTCCAACACGCCCCGCACGCCTTCGGGAAGCGCGTCGTAGGGCGAGACGGTCTGGGGAAGCGGGGCTTCCTCCGCGCGTGGTATCGCTGAGACGGCTGCTGGCGCAGCCTCTTTTTGTGTGGAGCACGCGGTCGTGGTGACAACCATCGCTGCGATGGCACACCTTGTCACAGTGGCCAGAGACGTGGTTGTCATTCTTGCCCGTGCAGCAAGCGCTGTACCGTGCAGCAGCGCCTGGTGTCCTCTAAGGACCTCCGACGCCATTCGGAGTGTCAAGGCCGCTGCTCTCCGGCTGGGTAAGCCGCGGTTCTCATGGCGGCTTTGCTCGTTGCGCACAGATAACCGAACCTGCAGAGTAGCAGGGGCGCATGCACCTGTTCAGAGCATCGACGGCGGGGTAGATAACGATCAGTCGCCACGGCTAGTTCGATCGAACCCGCGACAGATCGGAGGTGACTTCGGCGTATCGCGGCCCAGCGCGGGTTCGCGTAGTGAGCGTGCAAGGCCTTGCCCCCGAAGGTGCAATCCGCGTTAGCTGGTTGAAAAGGGGTCATAGCCAGCGACGGACTCGACGCGTGTACGCCTCGTACTCGGCGCCGAACCGCCGGTGCAGGTAGCGTTCCTCTGGCACGATGACGAACTGCTGGACGACCAGCAGGATCGGAACGAGTAGCAGCACGGTCCACCAGGTGTTCAAGAACAGCGCGAACGCGATCGTCAAGAGCGCCAGCGAGACGTACATCGGGTTGCGGGTGAAGGCGTAGGGTCCGATGGTGACGAGCTCGGTAGCCGGACGAAAGGGGATCATGCTTGTCTGCTTGCGCTGGAACAGCCCAATCGCGCTCGCCGCCAGCACAGCCCACCCCGCTACGAACACAGAGCCGAGAACGGTTCGCCAAGCGCCGTCGATCGGCAGCGGCCAGGGTCGATCCAGCAGCCAACCAGCGATCACAGCGCCGGCATAGAACAGCGGCGGCGGATAGTGCACGCCCGGACTGTCGGCGGACGTCGGCATGACAAGCGCATGATACACGCGCGTCCCAGATAGGTTGATACTGGGCTCGTGTTCACGTACTTATCGGACGTACAAGGAGGAAAGGGCGAGCAGATGAAGGTCGGTGCCGGGCTGCGTCCTCGGAACGTGCTCAGAGTGCTGCCACGCAGTCTTGGATTGGGTGTCACGTCACCACGGGCTCAGTGGGAGCGGGATTTTCCCGTGGACCTGCAACATGGCGCGTCGCGTTGCCATTTGACGATGGTCGCGGCGACGCGCGCAGCGAACGTCTTCTCGGGAACGCCGCGTTCAATCACCGGCCGCCATCACCTAGCCTTCCTCGAGGTCACCTCTCCGGCGTTCTCGACCC